>NZ_JASGDA010000008.1:0-76207 GCF_047607405.1 Acidovorax sp.
ACCGCATGTCCCTGGTGCTGGGCACCGCCTTCCCCTGGGGCAAGGGCGGCGAGATCTGGGCCAACAAGGTCAGGGAAAAGACCCAGGGCCGCATCAACATCAAGCTCTACCCCGGCGTCTCGCTGATCCAGGGTGACCAGACGCGCGAATTCAGCGCGCTGCGCCAGGGCGTGATCGACATGGCGATCGGCTCCACCATCAACTGGTCGCCGCAGGTCAAGCAGCTCAACCTGTTCTCGCTGCCCTTCCTGTTCCCCGACTACGCGGCGGTGGACGCCGTCACGCAGGGCGACGTGGGCAAGAGCCTCTTCGCCACGCTGGACAAGGCCGGCGTGGTGCCGCTGGCCTGGGGCGAGAACGGCTACCGCGAGATCAGCAACTCCAAGCACGCCATCAAGACGCCTGCGGACTTGAAGGGGCTGAAGATCCGCGTCGTCGGCTCGCCGCTGTTCCTCGACACCTTCACCGCCCTGGGCGCCAACCCCACGCAGATGAGCTGGGCCGACGCGCAGCCCGCCTTCGCCAGCGGCGCCGTCGATGGCCAGGAGAACCCCATCGCCGTCTATCAGGCCGCCAAGCTGCACACCGTGGCGCAAAAGCACATCACCATGTGGGGCTACGTGAACGACCCGCTGATCTTCGTGGTCAACAAGGACGTGTGGAACAGCTGGACGCGCGCCGACCGCGAGGCCGTGCGCCAGGCCGCCATCGAGGCGGGCCAGGAAGAGATCGCCATCGCCCGCAAGGGCATGGTCGAGCCCGGCCAGCCGCTGCTCAAGGAGATCGCCGCCAACGGCGTGACCGTGACGCAGCTCACGCCCGCCGAACGCGACGCCTTCGTGAAGGCCACGCGCCCCGTGTTCGACAAGTGGAAGGGCCAGATCGGCGCCGACCTGGTGAACGCGGCGGAGAAGGCCATCGCCAGCCGCAAACGCTGAAATTCCGCCCCTCCCATGAAGGCGCTCCCCCGAAAGGCGGAGCGCCTTTTTGCGCAACGGGGCACGTAAATTGCTAGTAAAAACAGGCCCTGGCGCTTATGCAGCAAGCGCAAGTAGCTATCAAACCAGTAGCAACCGCTGCTTTATCGAGCGTACATATTTGCCCCCGACAATGGCTTGCACCCACGATTGACGCCCCCATGCCCCCCGCCACCCCACTCCTCAGCCATCCCAAAATCCTGCTGGCAGCACTGTGTTGCGCGGTCGCGCTGGCGGCCTGCTCGGGCAAGGACCAGCCCGCCGCTGGCGGCAAGCCCGCCACGCCCCCGCCCGTGGGCGTGGTGGTGCTGCAGCCCGAAAGCCAGACCCTGAGCACGGAGCTGCCGGGCCGCACCGCTGCCGTGCAGAACGCGGACATCCGCCCGCAGATCAACGGCATCATCCAGAAGCGCCTGTTCACCGAGGGCGCGCTCGTCAAGGCGGGCCAGCCGCTGTACCAGGTGGATGCATCCACCTACGAAGCCGCCCTGGCCAGCGCGCAGGCCGCGCTGGCCAAGGCCCAGGCCGTGGCCCGCACGGCGCAGGTCAACGCCAGGCGCAATGCCGAGCTGGTGGCGATCGACGCCGTCAGCCGCCAGGCGCATGACGAGAGCCAGGCCGCCGTGCAGCAGACCCAGGCCGACGTGGCGGTGGCGCAGGCCGCGCTGGAGGCCGCGCGCATCAACCTGCGCTACACGCGCATCGTGGCGCCCATTTCGGGGCGCATCGGGCTGTCGGCGGTGACGGCGGGCGCGCTGGTCACGGCCAACCAGGCCACGGCGCTCGCCACCATCCAGCAGATGGACCCGATGCAGGTGGACATCACCCAGTCCAGCACCGAGCTGCTGCAGCTGCGCCGCCAATGGCAGGACGGGCAGTTCACCCGCGTGGACGCCACGCAGGCCAAGGTGCGGCTGGTGCTGGAGGACGGCACCGTCTATCCGCACGAGGGCACGCTGCTGTTCACCGGCACCGCCGTCAACCCCACGTCGGGCGCGATCACGCTGCGCGCCACCTTCCCCAACCCCGACCACTTTCTGATGCCCGGCATGTACGTGCGCGCGCGCTTGGCCACCAGCCTTGCACCGCAGGCGCTGCTGCTGCCGCAGGAGGCCGTGCTGCGCAACGCCGCAGGCGAGCCCAGCGTGCAGGTGGTGGGCGAGGACAACAAGATCGCCAAGCGCCCGGTGGTGCTGGGCCAGGCCATGGGCAGCCGCTGGCTGGTGCTGTCGGGTGTGCAGGCGGGCGAGCGGGTGATGGTGGACGGCTTCCAGAAGGCCCGCGTGGGCCAGGCCGTCACGCCCACGCCCGTGGCGCCGCGCGGCGGCCAGAAGGCCGCGCCCGCCGCGTCCGCCGCCAGTTCCTGAGCACGCGCCATGGCCCAGTTCTTCATCAACCGCCCGGTCTTCGCCTGGGTGCTCTCCATCATCATCATGCTGGCGGGGGCGGCGTCCATCTTCACGCTGCCGCTGGAGATGTACCCCGAGATCGCGCCGCCGCGCGTGACCATCAACACCACCTACACCGGCGCTTCGGCCGAGACGGTGGACAAGTCCGTCACGCAGGTCATCGAGCAGCAGCTCAAGGGCCTGGACAACCTGCTGTACATGGGCTCCGCCAGCGACTCGGCGGGCCGCTCGCGCACCACGCTCACCTTTGCGCCCGGCGCCAACATCGACGTGGCGCAGGTGCAGGCGCAGAACAAGCTCCAGTCGGCCATGAACCGGCTGCCCGAGGCCGTCAAGAGCCGGGGCGTGTTCATCAACAAGGGCGGGCAGGACTTTCTGGTGACCTACGTGTTCACCTCGACCGACCCCGCCGTGTCGCAGGTGGCCATTGGCGACTACGTGTCCAGCAACGTGGTGGACGTGATCGCCCGGCTGGACGGCGTGGGCGACGTGACCATGTTCGGCACGCCCTACGCCATGCGCATCTGGCTGGACCCGGCCAAGATGGAAAAGCACGCGCTCATGCCCTCGGACGTGATCACCGCGCTGAACAACCAGAACGCGCAGGTCTCCGCCGGGCAGCTCGGCGCCCTGCCCGCCCTGCCCGGCCAGATGCTCAACGCCACCATCTCCGCGCGCACCAAGCTGCAGACGGTGCCCGAGTTCGAAGGCATCGTCCTCAAGTCCGGCACCGACGGCTCGGTGGTCACCCTGGGCGACGTGGCGCGCGTGGCGCTGGAGGCGGACAACCTGCTGTCCAAGACGCGGCTCAACGGCCAGCCCGGCGCGGGCTTCGGCGTGGTGCTGGCCGACGGCGCCAACGCCATGGAGGTGGCCGACACCGTGGCGCGCAAGATGAAGGAGCTGGCGCCCTTCTTCCCGGACGGAATCAACGCCGTCATCAGCTCCGACTCCACGCCCTTCGTGCGCGCGTCCATCGAGGAGGTGGTCAAGACCCTGGCCGAAGCCATGCTGCTGGTGGTGGTGGTGATGTTCGTCTTCCTGCAGAACCTGCGCGCCACCCTGATCCCCGCCATCGCCGTGCCGGTGGTGCTGCTGGGCACCTTCGGCGTGCTGTCGGCCATGGGGTATTCGATCAACATGCTGACCATGTTCGCCATGGTGCTGGCCATCGGCCTGCTGGTGGACGACGCCATCGTGGTGGTCGAGAACGTGGAGCGCGTGATGAGCGAGGAGGGCCTGTCGCCGAAGGAGGCCACGCGCAAGTCCATGCGCGAGATCACCCCGGCGCTGGTGGGCATCGGCCTCACGCTGGCGGCGGTGTTCATCCCCATGGCGTTCTTCACGGGCTCCACGGGCGTCATCTACCGGCAGTTCTCCGTCACCATCGTCTCGGCCATGGCGCTGTCGGTGTTCGTGGCGCTCACCCTCACGCCCGCACTGTGCGCCACGCTGCTCAAGCCCGTCGCCAAGGGCCAGCACACGGCCCACGGCGACGCGCCGCGCCGGGGGCTGCTGGGGCTGAACGACCGCTTCTTCGCCTGGTTCAACCGCAGCTTCGACCGCATGGCGGGCGGCTACCAGCGCACCGTGGGCGGGCTGCTGCGGCGCAGCCTGCGCATGGTGGTGATCTACCTGGTCATCGTGGCGGCCGTGGCGCTGGTGTTCAAGAAGCTTCCCACCTCGTTCCTGCCCAACGAGGACCAGGGCTTCATCTCGGCCAGCGTCACCCTGCCCTCGGGCGCGACCGACGAGCGCCTGTGGAACGTGCTGGAGGAGATGAAGGACTACTTCCTGGCCCGGCCCGAGACGCTGCGCGTGTTCGGCCTGTCGGGCAACAACGGCAACCAGAGCTCGGGCACCATGTCCATCCGCTTCAAGCCCTGGGACGAGCGGCCCCGGCCCGACCAGTCCGCCGAGGCCATCGCGCGGCAGGCCGGCAAGGACCTGGCCCGCATCCGCGACGCGCGCATCTTCATGCTGCAGCCGCCCGCCGTGCGCGGCCTGGGCTCCAGCGCGGGCATCAACTTCATGCTCAAGGACATGAACGCGCTGGGCCAGGACGCGCTGGTCGCCGCCAAGGACAAGCTCATCGAACTGGCCCGCGGCTACCCGGTGCTGACCAACGTGCGCACCACCAACTTCGACACCACGGCCGAGCTGCGGCTCACCCTGGACGACCGCAAGGCCGCCGCGCAGGGCCTGTCGCCCACCGACATCAACAGCGTGCTCGCGAGCGCCATGGGCGGCACCTACGTGAACGACTTCGTCCACGAGGGCCGCGTCAAGCGCGTGTACATCATGGGCGACACGCCCTACCGCATGCTGCCGCAGGACATCGGCCAGTGGTCGGTGCGCAACAAGAACGGCGAGATGGTGCGCTTTGCCACCTTCTCCAGCACCTCGTGGGCCAGCGGCCCGCCGCAGCTCATGCGCTACAACGGCAACCCGGCGCTGGAGCTGCAGGCCGACACCGCGCCCGGCGCCAGCTCGGGCGACGCCATGAACGCCATCGAGGAGATCATGAAGCAGATGCCCGAAGGCATCACCATGGAATGGACCGGCGCCTCGCTGCAGGAGCGCCGCTCCGGCTCGCAGGCACCCATGCTCTATGCCGTCTCCATCCTGTTCGTCTTTCTGTGCCTGGCCGCGCTGTACGAAAGCTGGAGCGTGCCGTTCTCCGTCATGCTGGCCGTACCGCTGGGCGTGATCGGCGCGCTGCTGGCCACCTACACGCGCGGGTTGACGAACGACGTGTACTTTCAGGTCGGGCTGCTCACCACCGTGGGCCTGGCGTCCAAGAACGCCATCCTGATCGTCGAGTTCGCCGTGCAGTTGCAGGAACAGGGCAAGAGCCTGTTCGACGCCACGGTGCAGGCCGTGCGCCTGCGCCTGCGGCCCATCCTGATGACATCGCTGGCCTTCGGCTTCGGCGTGCTGCCCCTGGCCCTGGGCACCGGCGCGGGCGCCGCCGGGCGCCAGGCCATCGGCACCGGCGTGCTGGGCGGCATGGTGGCGTCCACCGTGCTGGGGCTGTTCTTCGTGCCCGTGTTCTTCCTGCTGGTGCGCTCGTGGTTCAACCGCAAGGAGGTGCAGGCATGACGCCCCGCGCCCTTCTCATCGCTGCCGCCGCGCTCTGCGCGGGCTGCACCAACCTGGCCCCGCGCTACGAGCGGCCCGAGGCCCCCGTGCCCGCCGCGCTCGACAACGCGGCCATCGGCGACGCCGACACCCACACCCCGCTGGGCTGGGAGGCCGTGGTGCAGTCCGCGCCGCTGCGCGAGGTCATCGCGCTGGCGCTGCAGAACAACCGCGACCTGCGCGCCGCCGCCCTCGCCATCGAGCGCGCCCAGGCGCAGTACGGCGTGAGCCGCGCCGACCGCCTGCCGTCGGTCAACGGCACCGCCCAGGGCACCCGCGCGCGCACCGCCTTCGACCTGACCACCACGGGCCGCCCGCAGGTCACCGAGCAGTACGTCGTGCAGCTGGGCACCAGCAGCTACGAGCTGGACTTCTTCGGCCGCGTGCGCAACCTGAACGAAGCCGCCTGGCAGGAGGTGCTGCGCACCACCGACAACCGCCGCAGCGTGCAACTGAGCCTGGTGGCCGAGGTCGCCAACGCCTGGCTGACCCTGGCCGCCGACCAGGCCCGCCTGGCCCTGGCGCGCGAGACCCTGCGCTCGCGCGAGGCGTCTTACGCGCTGACCGAGCGCACCCACCGCCTGGGCGCCACCTCGGGCCTCGTCCTCGCGCAGAACCAGACCACGGTGGAAACCGCCCGCGCCGACGTGGCCGCCGCCACCAGCCAGGTCGCGCGCGACCGCAACGCGCTGCAGCTGCTGGTGGGCTCCGCCGTGCCGCCCGCCCTGCTGCCGCCCGCAGAGCAGGCCGCCGCGCCCGCGCTGCAACTGCTGGCCGTGCCCGCGCAGATCCCATCCAGCGTGCTGCTGTCGCGCCCCGACGTGATGGCCGCCGAGCGCAGCCTGCAAGCCAGCTACGCCAACATCGGCGCCGCGCGGGCCGCGTTCTTCCCCAGCATCACGCTCACCGCCAGCGTGGGCACGGGCAGCAACGAGCTGTCGGGCCTGTTCGGCAACGGCAACGCCACCTGGAGCTTCATCCCGCAAATCCGCCTGCCCATCTTCGACGGGGGCCGCAACCAGGCCAACCTGGAGGTCGCCGAGGCCAACCAGCGCATCGCCCTGGCGCAGTACGAAAAGGTCATCCAGACCGCCTTCCGCGAGGCCGCCGACGCCCTGGCCGAACGCGCCACGCTGGCCGACCGCATCGCGGCGCAAAGCGCCCTGCTCACGGCCACGGAGCGCGTCCATGCCCTGTCCGAAGCGCGCTTCAAGGTCGGCGCGGACAGCTACCTCGCGGTGCTGGACGCGCAGCGCTCGCTGTACGCGGCGCAGCAGACGCTGCTGAGCCTGCAGCTTGCCGAGCAGGTCAACCGGATCACGCTGTACAAGGTGCTGGGCGGGGGTTGACGGATACTCCTGAAAAGATAGCTGCTGATGCTTGTGCATCAAGCTCTGGAGGCACTTTTCAATCCTACCCTGCGGCATCCACCGACGCCGCAATGTCCGCCATCGACCGGAACAGCACCAGCGGATCGTCACGCGAAGGCAGGAAGCCCCGGCGCAGCCAGAACGCCCCTGCTGCTTCATCCACCGCATGCACCACCAGCGCCCGCCCGCCGATCAGCCGGGCGGCCGCCACGCTGCGCTGCAGGGCATGCTTGACCAGCCCCGTGCCGATGCCCTGCCCCGCCCAGCGGCTGTCGGTCGCCAGTTGGCCCAGCAGCAGGCAAGGCACCGGGTCGGGTGGCTGGCCGGTGCGGATGGAGCGCGGCAACTGCGCGGGCAGCACCGCCGTGGGCGACAGGCCGTAGAAGCCGACCACCCGCCCATGTACATGCACGACGACCACGGCGGTGAAGCCCTTTTGCTGGTTGGACAGCGCGCGGGTGTGCAGCCAGCGGTCCAGCGCCGGGTGGCCGCAGGAGAACGCCGCCACGTCGTGCTGCGCCGTCAGGGCCTGCGGCCCTTCGATCTTCACTCCCACGGAGCGGGGCGCTGCAGTGCCTGCACCATCTCGGGCACGGGCGCGCCTGGCGCGGCCAGCGCAGCCAGGAAGGCGTCGAAGCCCTCGGGGCTCATGCGGATGGGCAGGGCTTCGAGCAGCGCCTCTTGCGCCGCGCGCACGGCCGCGTCGCGCATGAACTCGGTGCGTGATCGCCCACGCAGCGCGGCGGCGCGGTCGATCATGGCGAGGTCGCCCTCGGGCAAGCGCAGCGACAGGGGGTGGACGGCGAGGGTGGTCATGCAGGCATTCTAGCCGTGTAGTGCAAATAGCACTACATTCGCTTGAATACTCCTGTTTTGATAGCTACTAGCGCTTGCTGCATAAGCGCTAGAGGCCAATTTGACCTAAAGAACCGGCGATACCATCGCCTGCCCCGCAAAGTGCCGCGTGGCGTTGGCGATGAAGCGGTCCACCGAGTTCTGCACCGCCTCGGGCGACCAGCCAGCGACGTGGGGCGTGAGCACCACGTTGGGCAGGCCGACCAGTTCGGCGGGCGGGGCGGGTTCGCTCTCGTACACGTCCAGCCCGGCGCCCGCGATGGCATGGGTGCGCAGGGCCTGGGCCAGCGCGGCGGTGTCCACCACGCTGCCGCGTGCGATGTTGACCAGCCAGCCACCAGGGCCCAGCGCCCGCAGCACGGCGGCATCGACCAGGTGGCGCGTGCCCGGCCCGCCGGGGGTGGCGACCACGAGCACGTCGCACCAAGCGGCCAGGGCGTGCGGGGTATCGAAGTAGCGGTGGGGCGCATCGGCCCGGGGCTTGCGGTTGTGGTAGCCGATATCCATCTCGAAGCCCGCCGCGCGCTGGGCGATCTTGCGGCCAATGGTGCCCAGGCCCAGGATGCCCAGGCGCTTGCGCGACACGTTGGGCGGCAGCAGCAGGGCCGAGCGCCACACGCCTTCGCGGGTGAGTGCGTCCAGACGGGGGATGCCGCGCACGGTGGCGATGAGCAGGCCGAAGGCGTGGTCGGCCACGCAGTCGTCGTTGGTGCCCGCGCCGTTGGCCACCGCGATGCCGTGCGCGCGGGCGTGGGCGATGTCGATGTTCTCGTAGCCCGCACCCAGGGCGCAGACCAGTTGCAGGCGGGGCAGCGCGTCCATCTGCGCGGCGCTGAGGCCGGTGGAGCCGATGGTGAGCACAGCCTGCACGCGCGCGCCGTCGCGGGCGATGGCCTGCGCGGCCTGCGCGGGCTCGGGTGCGTAGATCAGGTCGAACGACTGCGCGATCTGCGCCTGGTGTTCGTCGGTCAGTTGGGCGATGGCGAGGAGGGTTGGCTTCATGGTTCTTCGTTCTGTTGCAAGGCCCACATTTCGGCGTAGCGCCCGCGCTGGGCCAGCAGTTGGGTGTGCGTGCCGCGTTCGGCGATGCGGCCTGCGTCCATGACCAGGATCTGGTGCGCATCGACCACGGTGGACAGGCGGTGCGCGATGACCAGCGTGGTCCTGTTGCGCGCCACGCCCTGCAGCTCGGCCTGGATGGCGCGCTCGTTGGCGGAGTCGAGCGCGCTGGTGGCCTCGTCGAAGATGAGGATGGGCGGGTTCTTGAGCAGCGTGCGGGCGATGGCGACGCGCTGTTTTTCGCCGCCCGACAGCTTCAGGCCGCGTTCGCCCACGCGCGTGGCGTAGCCCTGCGGCGTGCTGGCGATGAAGCCGTGGATGCGCGCGGCCTGTGCCGCCGCCACCACCTCATCGTGCGAGGCGCCGGGGCGACCGTAGGCGATGTTGTATTCGACGGTGTCGTTGAACAGCACCGTGTCCTGCGGCACGATGCCGATGGACTGGCGCAGGCTCGCCTGCGTCACCGCGCGGATGTCCTGGCCCGCGATGGTGATGCGGCCTTCTTGAACATCGTAGAAGCGAAACAGCAGGCGGGCGAGCGTGGACTTGCCCGCGCCCGAGGGGCCGACCACGGCGACGGTCTTGCCTGCGGGGATTTCAAAGCTGACGCCCTGCAGGATGGGTCGGTCCGGCGCGTAGCCGAAATGCACGTTCTCGAACCGCACCGTGGGCTGCGCGAGCCCCGCCAGCGGCAGCGCGCCGGGCGCGTCGGCCACCTCGCGCTCGCGGTCGAGCAGGGCGAACATCTTGTCCAGGTCGGTCAGGCTCTGCTTGATCTCGCGGTAGATCACGCCCAGGAAGTTGAGCGGTATGTAGAGCTGAATCATGTAGGCGTTGACCATGACCAGGTCGCCCAGCGTCATGCTGCCCGCCGCCACGCCCTCTGTGGCGCGCCAGAGCATGGCGACCAGCGCGGTGGCGATGATGAGCTGCTGGCCGGTGTTGAGCAGCGACAGCGTGGCCTGCGCCTTGATGCGCGAGCGGCGGTAGCGGTCCAGGCTCTCGTCGTAGCGGCGGGCCTCGAAGGCTTCGTTGTTGAAGTACTTCACGGTCTCGTAGTTCAGCAGCGAATCGACAGCCTTGGTGTGCGCGGCCGAGTCCAGCTCGTTGGCCTCGCGCCGGTACTTGGTGCGCCATTCGGTCACCGTGACGGTGAACGCGATGTATGCCGCCAGCGCCAGCAGCGTGATCCAGGCGAACCAGGCGTCGAACTTGACGGCCAGGATGCCGAGCACCAGCGCCACCTCAATGAGCGTGGGGATGATGCTGTAGAGCGAGTACGAGATCAGCGACTCGATGCCCTTCACGCCGCGCTCGATGTCGCGCGTCATGCCGCCGGTCTGCCGCTCCAGGTGAAAGCGCAGCGACAGCGCATGCAGGTGCTCGAACGTGGCAAGGGCGATGGAGCGCGTGGCGCCCTGCGTGGCGCGCGAGAACACCAGCTCGCGCAGCTCGGTGAACACCGAGGTGGACAGGCGCAGCAGCCCATAGGCCACCAGCAGCCCCACGGGCACGACGAGCACCGCCGTGGGGTCGCCGGGTTTCACGCTCATCGCATCGACCAGCGTCTTGAGCAGCAGCGGCACGCCCACGTTGGCGGCCTTGGCGGCCACCATGAAGGCCAGGGCCGCGAGCACACGCCACTTGTATTGCCAGAGGTAGGGCAACAGCCGGGCCAGCGTGGACCAGTCGGACGGCTTGGAATGCAGGGAAGATGGGGATTCGCCTAAGCGGCGCATGGGGGACAATCCGGTTCGTTGGTTTTTGAACTGGAATTGTGCCCATGTCCTCCACCCCTTTCAGCCCGCCCGCCGCCGCCCTGCCCACCGACAAGGAACTGGTGCTCAAGGTCATCCCCATGCCCGCCGACACCAACAGCAACGGCGACATCTTCGGCGGCTGGGTGATGGCGCAGGTGGACCTGGCGGGCTCGGTGCTGCCCGCGCGCTACGTGCAGGGGCGCATGGCGACGGTGGCGGTCAATGAATTCATCTTCAAGCAGCCGGTGCGGGTGGGCGACATCCTGTCGTTCTTCGCATCCGTCACGCGCGTGGGCAACACCTCGGTCACCGTGGACGTGGAGGTGTATGCCGAGCGCATTCGCATGCAGGGCCAGTACGTGAAGGTGACGCAGGCGCGGCTGACCTACGTCGCCATCGACGACGAAGGCCGCCCGCGCGCCCTGCCCAAGCAGCAGGTGGAATGTTGACGATGGGTCAGGCCGCCATGCGCACGGCGGCGCCTGCCGCTGCGCCGGCTGCCGTCGTGCCCGAGGCGATCTCGCCCGTGAGCTGGCCGCCTTCCTCGATCACGACCTTGCCGTAGCGGATCTTGCCGCTGACCTTGCCGCTGCTGTAGATCACCAGCTTCTGGCGCACCGTGAGCGAGCCGTCGAACTCGCCGCGGATCTCGGCGATGTCGATCTCGGCCGAGCCCTTGAACGCGCCGTTCTCGGCGATCTGGATCACGCGCGAGTCCATCGTGGCCTCGACCGTGCCCTCGACCACCAGCGTGTCGCAGTCGGTGATCTCCACGCCCTTGAGCTTGATGTTGGGGCCGACGGTGAGCTTGCTGCCCGACGCATCGCTCGCGCTGGCGGCGGGCTTGGGCGTGGCCGCTGGCTGCGCGGCAGCGGCGGTGGTGCTGCTGCTGCCAGGCGCCGTGGCGCCGCCCAGCACCGACGATGCGCTGGTGCTGCGGGGCTGGAAGGATTCGGGTTCACGCTTGCCGAAGAAGGGGTTTTGCACGGCCATCAGATCTCCTTGAAAGAAACCGTTCGATGCTAGGGGCCGTGGCGCGTGAAAGATGCGCTCGTTACGCAAGAACGGTAACCAAACGGTTCCCTGGTTGCATGCGCTTGCAAGGTTGGGAACGTGCTTACGTTCTCACGACACGATGTAGGCCGCCGCGCCCGCCGACATGATCTGCCCGTCCGGCCCCACAAACTCCATGCGCGTGGTCGCCACACGCGAGCCCAGGCGCAGCACCTCGGCCCGCAGGCTGAAATGGCTGCCGATGCCGGGGCGCAGGTAGTCGATGCGCAGGTCGATGGTGCCCAGCCTGGCAAAGCGGTGCAGGCGCTGCGCGGGCGATTCGTCCATGTGCCTGGCGCCGATGGCGGCCATGACGGCCAGGCCGCCCATGGCGTCCAGCCCCGCGCTGATGACGCCGCCATGCACGCGGTTGTAGGCGTAGTGGCCCACCAGCTCGGGCTTCATGTCGATGCGGGCCTCCACGCCGTCGGGCCGCAGCGACGTGATCTTGAGGCCCAGCACCCGGTTGAAGACGATCCTGTCCTCGAAGATGGACGTGAGGCCGTCGATGAACTCGGACTCGAACGCGGCGGGCGGCGGGGCTTGTTTGCTCATATTTCAATAGCTGGTTGCGCTTGCCAGATAAGCGCTAGAGGCCATTTTGGCTTAGAGCGTGTTCATGATCTTAGAACCTCCATGCCAATCCGCAGGGCCATAGGGAATTCACCACGTCCTCTCGCGCCATGGCTGGGCCAATATGCGGACCGGCTCAGGGTTCTACCCAAGTGCGGCGCGGGGCCTGCGCAGCCATCATTATTTATGCAAAGCATTTGCTTTGTGAAAATATTCTGGAGGTCCGGGTGCAATTGTTGCAACTGCTGATCAGCGGCGTCTCCCAGGGCTGCATTTACGGGCTGATCGCGCTGGGCTTCGTGCTCATCTACAAGGCCACCGAGACGGTGAGTTTCGCGCAGGGCGAGCTGATGATGCTGGGGGCCTTTTGCGGCCTGGCGCTGATGACGCTGCTGGGCTTTCCGTTCTGGGTGGCGGTGCTCGCCAGCGTTCTCGCCATGGGCCTGTTCGGCGTGGTGCTGGAGCGCGCGGTGATCCGGCCCATCCTGGGGCAGCCCGCGTTCTCCATCGTCATGCTGACCATTGGCGTGGGCTACCTGCTGCGCGGCCTGGTCACCATGATTCCCAACATCGGCACCGCGACGCACACCCTGCCCGTGCCCTACAAGGACCAGGCGCTGCGCGTGGGCGAGCTGGTGGTGGGGGCGGAGCACCTGGTGGTGATGGGCGCCACGGCGGTGCTGTGCGTGCTGCTGTTCGCACTGTTTCGCTACAGCAAGCTGGGCATCGCCATGCAGGCCGCGTCGCAGAACCAACTGGCGGCGTACTACATGGGCATTCCGGTGCAGCGGCTCAACGGTCTGGTGTGGGGGCTGGCGGCGGCGGTGGCGGCGGTGGCGGGGCTGCTGCTGGCGCCCATCACCTTCGTGCATGCCAACATGGGCTTCATCGGTCTCAAGGCGTTTCCCGCCGCAGTGGTGGGTGGCTTCACCAGCCTGCCGGGGGCCATCGTGGGCGGCATCGTCATCGGCGTGGTGGAGTCGCTGTCGGGCTTTTACCTGCCCGACGGCTTCAAGGACACGGCGGCGTACGTCGTGGTGCTGATCATGCTGATGGTCAAGCCCAACGGCCTGTTCGGCGAAAAGCTCCGTAAAAAAGTCTGAGCATGCGTTTCATCTTCAAGACCTCCTACGAGCAGGACATCCGCCTCGCCAAGCACGGCGGCCATGTGTTCTGGTATGGCCTGCTGTGCCTGGCGCTGATCGCCGCGCCCTGGTTGGTGCCCGAATACTGGCTGGCGCAGCTCACCTTCGTGCTCATCTATGCCGTCGTGGGCCTGGGGCTGATGCTGCTGGCGGGCTTCACGGGGCAGTTCTCGCTGGGGCATGCGGCCTTTCTGGGCGTGGGGGCGTACACGCAGGCGGTGCTGACGGGCATGGGCTGGCCGTTCGCACTGTCGCTGGCCTGCGCTGCCGGGCTGTCGGCGGCGGTGGGCGTGGTGGTGGGGCTGCCCGCGCTGCGCGTCAAGGGCATCTACCTGGGCATGGCGACGCTGTCGTTCGGCTTCATCGTCGAGGAGGTGTTTGCGCGCTGGGAATCGGTGACGGGTGGCAACGCGGGCAAGAGCATGGCCGCGCCGCAGATCATGGGCTATGCCTTCGAGTCCACGGAGTCGTTCTACTTTCTGTGCCTCGTCATCACTGCCATCTGCACGCTCGCCATCCTGAACCTGCTGCGCTCGCCCACGGGGCGGGCCTTCGTCGCCATCCGCGACTCGGAGATCTCGGCGCAGAGCATGGGCATTCACCTGGCGCGCTACAAGACGCTGTCGTTCTCGCTCTCGGCCGCGCTGGCGGGCATCGGCGGTGCGCTGTACGCGCACAAGCTGCAGTTCATCTCGCCGGACCAGTTCAGCATCCTGCAGTCCATCGACCTGCTGCTGATGATCGTCATCGGCGGGCTGGGCTCGGTGCATGGCGCGTTCCTGGGGGCCATCTTCCTCATCGCCATGCCGCAGCTCATCTCCATGGGCAAGGACTGGCTGCCCGAGTCCGTGGGCCAGTCGCCCGGCCTGCAAAGCGTGGTGTATGGCGCGGTGCTGGTCGCCTTCGTGCTGTTCGAGCCGATGGGGCTGTATGGCCGCTGGCTGAAGGTGCGCACCTGGCTGCAACTGTTCCCGTTCTACCGCGCGGGGCTGTTCAAGCGGCAGAAGTCCTTCCAAAAGTCCGATCGCCTGAAATGAACGACGACGTGCTCCTTTCGGCCCAGGGCCTCAGCGTGCGCTTCGGTGGCGTGCTGGCGGTAAACAACGTGAGCTTCGACGTGAAGCGTGGCGAGGTGTTCACCCTCATCGGCCCCAACGGCGCGGGCAAGACGACGGTGTTCAACCTCATCAGCCGCATCTACACGCCCACCACCGGCACCATCAGCTATGCGGGGCCGCAAGGCCAGTTGGTGCTGACCGAGCAGCCGCCGCACCGCATCGCGGGGCTGGGCATTGCGCGCACCTTCCAGAACATCGAGCTGTTCGAGCACGCGAGCGTGCTGCACAACCTGCTGATAGGCCGCCACACGCGGCGCGAGACGGGGCTGTGGAGCGAGATGCTGTTCACCCGCCGCGTGCGCGAGGCCGAGGTGCGCGCCCGCGAGAAGGCCGAGGAGGTGATCGACTTCCTCGACCTGCAGCACTACCGCGATACGCTGGTGGCGGGCCTGCCCTACGGCGTGCGCAAGGTGGTGGAGCTGGCGCGCGCGCTGTGTACCGAGCCGCAGTTGCTGCTGCTGGACGAGCCCTCGTCGGGCCTGAACGTGGAGGAGACGGACGACATGGCCTTCTGGATACAGGACATCCGCGAGGAGCTGGGCATCACCGTGCTGATGGTGGAGCACGACATGTCGCTGGTATCCAAGGTGTCCGACCGCGTGCTGGCGATGAACCAGGGCGAGGTGGTGGCACTGGGATCGCCGCGCGAGGTGCAGTCGCACCCCCGCGTGGCCGAGGCGTACCTGGGCACCATCGACGACGTGAGCAACCTGCGCCGTCCCGCCGCAGGCAGCATCGGAGGCCGGGCATGAGCACCGCCGTGCAGAACGACCAACCCGTGCTGCGCCTGATGAACGTAGAGAGCGCCTACGGCCCCATCAAGGCCATCCGCGGGGTGAGCCTGCAAGTGCGGCGCGGCGAGGTCGCCACCGTGCTGGGCAGCAACGGCGCGGGCAAAACGACCATCCTGAAGACCATCAGCGGGATCATCGACCCGCGCAAGGGCTCTATCGAGTTCCAGGGCCAGAACATCACCGCGCACGACCCGGCGGTCATCGTGCGCCGGGGCCTGTCGCACGTTCCCGAGGGGCGCGAGGTGTTCCCGCTGCTGTCGGTGCGCGACAACCTGATGATGGGGGCCTACACCCGCACCGACCGCGACGCCGTGGCGCGCGACGTGGAGACGGTGTTCGGCTATTTCCCCATCCTGAAGGAGCGCGCCGCGCAGGATGCGGGCCTGCTCTCGGGCGGGCAGCAGCAGATGCTGGCGATCTCGCGCGCGCTCATGGCCGCGCCCGAGCTGATCCTGCTGGACGAGCCCAGCCTGGGGCTGAGTCCCAAGCTCACCAAGGAGATCTTCGAGATCGTGGTGCGCATCAACCGCGAGCGCGGTACCACCATCCTGCTGGTGGAGCAGAACGCCAACATGGCGCTCAACGCTTCGGACTACGGCTACGTGCTGGAGAACGGCCGCATCGTGATGGAAGACAGCTGCGAGCGCCTGCGCGAGAAGGACGACATCAAGGAGTTCTACCTCGGCATGAAGGACGAGGGCGTGCGCGGCGAGCGGCGCTGGAAGAAAAAGAAGACCTGGAGATAACGACCGTGAGCCATCTTTGGGATCTTTCGCACATCCAGCCGCGCACCGAGAGCGTGCTCGACGGCGACACCATCCCCGCCATGTTCTGGAACGCCGTGCGCCAGCGTGGCCCCAGCGTCTGGCTGCGCCAGAAGCACCTGGGCATCTGGAAGAGCTGGACCTGGAACCAGACCGCCGACGCCGTGCGCGAGGTGGCGGGCGGGCTGATGGCGCTGGGCTTCGCGCCGGGCGAGTGTGCGTCCATCCTGTCCAACACCAACATCGAATGGGTGCTGTGCGACCTGGCGGTGCTCAGTGCGGGCGGCGTTGCCAACGGCATCTACCCCACGGACGCGGCCACGCAGGTGCATTACCTGTGCGAAGACTCGGCCACGCGCGTGCTGTTCGTCGAGGACGACGAGCAATTGGACAAGGCGCTGGAAGTGCGCGCCAGCCTGCCGCTGCTGCGCAAGATCGTCGTCTTCGACATGGAGGGCCTGCGCGGCCTGGACGACCCCGGCATCATCAGCCTGGACGCGCTGCGCGCCCTGGGCCGCGAATGGAACGCCGCGAACGGCGGCGCGCTGGAGCAGCGCGTGCAGGCCGTGCAGCCAGACGACCTGGCCATCCTCGTCTATACCTCGGGCACCACGGGCAAGCCCAAGGGCGCCATGCATACGCACGGCGCGCTCTGCTACACCGCGCGCGGCTACAACACCCTGGTCGTGCGCGGCGAGGACGACGAGGCCATGTGCTTTTTGCCGCTGTGCCACATCGCCGAGCGCATGGGCGGCGAATACTTCTCGATGTACACGGGCTGCAAGCTCAACTTCGTGGAGAACCCCGACACCGTGCCCGAGAACGTGCGCGAGATCGCACCCACGGTGTTCACCGCCGTGCCGCGCGTGTGGGAGAAGTTCTACTCGGGCGTGATGATCGCACTCAAGGAATCGACCGCCCTGCAGCGCGCCGCCTACGCCTGGGCCATCGGCGTGGGCACGCGCATCGCCGAGCGCGTGCTGGCGGGCCAGCCCGTGGGCGCGGGCCTGAAGGCGCAGTTCCGCGTGGCGCGCTGGATCGCGCTGGACAACGTGCGCAAGCTCATCGGCATCCACCGCGCGCGCTTTCTCGTCACGGGCGCGGCGCCCATCTCGCCCGAGCTGGTCAAGTGGTATCTGGCGCTGGGCGTGCCCATGCTGGAGGTGTGGGGCATGACCGAGACCTGCGGCGCTGCCACCGGCGTACCCGCCAGCCGCATCAAGCCCGGCAGCATCGGCCCGGCGGCCAGCTTCAACGAGGTGCGCATCGACCCCGCCACGGGCGAGATCCTGGTGCGCGGCCCCAACGTCTTCAAGGGCTACCTGAACCTGCCCGAGAAAACGGCCGAGACCATCGACGCCGACGGCTGGCTGCACACGGGCGACGTGGGCACCATGGACGCCGACGGCTACCTGCGCATTACCGACCGCATGAAAGACATCATCATCACCGCAGGCGGCAAGAACGTCACGCCGAGCGAGCTGGAGAACGAACTCAAGTTCAGCCCCTACATCACGGATGCCGTGGTCATCGGCGACAAGCGGCCCTACCTCACCGTCATCATCATGATCGACCAGGAGAACGTGGAGAAATTCGCGCAGGACAACGACGTGCCGTTCAGCAACTACGCCAGCCTGACGCGCGCGGCCGAGGTGCAGGCGCTGATCCAGGACGTGATCGACGCGGTGAACAAGAAGTTCGCCCGCGTGGAGCAGATCAAGAAGTTCTTCCTGCTCGACACCCAGCTCACAGCGGAAGACGAGGAGCTGACGCCCACCATGAAGCTCAAGCGCAAGCTGGTGCAACAGAAGTACGCCGCACAAATCGACGCGATGTACCGCTAGGGAAACTGCTGGTGCCCTGCCCCGGGCGCCGTTCTATAACGATTCATCCACCCAAAGGAGACATGCCATGAAACTTCATTCCGTCGCCGCGCTGGCCATCCTGGCCCTGACCGCTGGCGCCGCCCAGGCCCAGCAGGGCGTGAGCAAGGACACCATCACGCTCGGCTCCATCCAGGACCTGTCGGGCCCCATAGCGGGCTTCGGCAAGCAGGCGCGCATGGGCATGATGCTGCGCGTGGACGAGATCAACGAGCAGGGCGGCATCCACGGCCGCAAGGTCGATCTGAAGGTCGAGGACTCGGGCTACGACCCCAAGAAGGCCGTGCTGGCCGCGCAGAAGCTGGTCACGCAGGACAAGATCTTCGCCATGCTGGCCCACATCGGCACGGCGGGCAACATGGCGACCTTCCCGGTGCTGTTCCCCAAGAAAATCATCAACTTCTACCCCCTGACCGGCGCGCGCGAAATGTTCGAGGAGCCGAACATGAACCTCAAGTTCGCCTTCAGCGTGCCCTACTACGACCAGGCGCGCAAGGGCACAGTCAAGCTGGTGCAGGACAAGGGCCTGAAGAAGCCCTGCGCCATCTACCAGGACGACGAGTTCGGCCTGGAGGTGCTGCGCGGCGCCGAGGCGGGCCTGAAGACCATCGGCATGGATCTGGCGGAAAAGACCAGCTACAAGCGCGGCGCCACCGACTTCTCCTCACAGGTCGCCAAGATGAAGGCCGCAGGCTGCGACCTGGTGGTGCTGGGCACCATCATCCGCGAGACCATCGGCACCGTCGGCGAGGCGCGCAAGACCGGCTTCAACCCCGTCTTCATGGGCACCACCGCCGCCTACACCGACCTGATCCACAAGCTGGGCGGCAAAGCCATGGACGGCATCTACGCCACCAGCGCGGTGCAGGTTCCCTACCTGGACGATGCCTCGCAACCGATCCGCTTCTGGGCCAACAAGTACAAGACCAAGTTCAACGAAGACCCCGGCGTGTTCTCCGTCTATGGCTATGCCATCATGGACAACTTCATCCAGGGCGCGCAGCGCGCGGGCCCCAACCTGACACCCGAGAGCTTCAGCAAGGCCATGATCAGCAAGCCCATCGAGCCGGACATCTTCGGCAGCGACACCATGAAGTTCTCCGACAAGAACCGCCTGGGCTCGGAGCGCTCGCGCCTGTCGCAAATCCAGGACGGCAAGTGGAAGGCCGTGTCCGACTTCTTCTGAGCCAGCCTTCCTCTTTTCATGAACCGCCTTCGGGCGGTTTTTTTGCGTTCAGGACTGCTTCAACACCGTGTCCGACTGATTCCAGTGCGGGTGCCGCTCTGCACTGCCCTGCACCAAGAAGGACCCCGCTGGTAGGATGATCGGCATGAATCAGGACGACATCGTTGTATCGCTGTTTGCCGGTGCTGGCGGTTTCTCCACAGGCTTCGCCCAGGCCGGCTTGAAGCCGCTTTTTGGCGCAGACATCAACGTGGATGCCTGCAAAAGCTACGAGCTCAACATCGGCAGCGCTTGTTATCCATTGGATTTGAGCATTGCCGACCCAAGCCTTTTGCAAAACCTTGTTGGCGGACAAAAACCGCTTGCCGTCATCGGCGGGCCGCCCTGCCAGGGCTTCAGCACAGCGGGGCCGCGCAACAGTTCCGACCCGCGCAACCGGCTTATTTTCAACTACCTCCACATCGTGGATCGGCTGTCGCCCCGGTGGTTCGTCTTCGAGAATGTCGAGGGCCTGCTCACGTCAGGCGGGGGCCGGGATTTGGCCCGCCTGGTCCGCGAATTTGTCGGACTGGGGTATTCGGTTCGCATGCAGAAGGTGAACCTGGCATCCTATGGAGTGCCCCAGACGCGAAAGCGCGTACTCATCATCGGAAACCGTCTGGGGATTGACTTTGAATTCCCCGCAGAACTGCATTCCTTCGATAGCGGCAAGGCCAAGAAAGCGTCAGGGCTGCCCATGGCCCCCACACTGGATGATGCGATAGCAGGGCTGGGCCCGGCAGCCACGGCGAAGGGCGCAGCCGTTCGATACGCCAGCAGTGTGCCGCTCAACACGTTCGATGCGCTGATGCGTCAAGAGAACGAAGCGGGCAGCGTCACGCAACATGTACGTGCCGAGCCTGCGCAGCGCACGCAAATCGAATTGCTCAAGCCCGGGCAGACCATGAAGGATTTGCCGCCGGAGCTATGGCACGAAAGCTTTGCGCGTCGGGCCAACCGGCGTGTCTGCGACGGCACACCCACCGAGAAACGCGGCGGCGCGCCATCGGGCATCAAGCGGCTGCGCGGAAACCTGCAAAGCCTCACCATCACAGGCGCCGCCTCGCGCGAATTCATCCACCCCACCGAGCACCGCCCCCTGACAATCCGGGAGTGTGCTCGCATACAGACCTTTCCAGACCGCTATCAGTGGGCAGGCAACAGCGCCAGCATCATCCAGCAGATCGGCAATGCGGTCCCGCCCTTGGCGGCCCAGCATCTGGCCCGGCATTTGCTGAAGCTCGATGGCGCGTTCGGCTCTGACCTACAGGCCCCGAGGCCCGCCGCTGCGCAATTGCTGGGTTTCGTTCTGACGGAGTCCTCCGGAATGAGCCCCGCGCTCCAATCCACAGCCATGCTGCTCGCAGAAATGCGCCAACAGAGATTGATGTTCGATGCATGCAAAACGGCCACGGCTTAGCGCGGAAAGGTCCCTGCAGCTCACCCGACTGCTGACCATCACCAACACCGCCAACATGCGGGCCTTGATGGAAGCTTGCGAATTGGCCCGCATCATTGCGATCGTCGCCACGGACATTGGCATGGCCTCGGAAGACGACACGGAGTAACCAGTCGCAACCAGTGAACCGTGCGCTCATACCCACCCGCCCGTGGCAGGGATAAAACGAATGTGCAACCGGCCCCGGCATGGCAGAATTTAACCAAGCATTTGCTTTGCTAAATTCTCCGCCATGATCGAACGCACCCTCTTCCAGCCCGAACACCTCGCCTTTGCCGACAGCTTCCGCCGCTTTGTCGAGAAGGAAATCACCCCCCACCACGCCGCCTGGGAAGAACAGGGCTACGTCGCCCGTGAGGTCTGGAGCCAGGCGGGCGCCAACGGCTTCCTGTGCATGAGCCTGCCCGAGGAATACGGCGGCGCGGGCGCCGACAAGCTCTACTCCGTCGCGCAGATGGAGGAGATCGCCCGCGCCAACGCCACCGGCATCGGCTTCAGTCTGCACAGCGAGATCGTGGCACCGTACATCCTGCACTACGGCACCGAGGAGCAAAAGCGCAAGTACCTGCCGCAGCTCGCCAGCGGCGCGATGGTGGGCGCCATTGCCATGAGCGAGCCTGCGGCGGGCAGCGATTTGCAGGGCGTGAAGACCACCGCAATCAAGAGCGCGGACGGATCGCACTACGTGCTCAACGGCAGCAAGACCTTCATCACCAACGGCTGGCATGCCGACCTGGTCATCGTCGTCGCCAAGACCGACCCCGCCGCAGGCGCCAAGGGCACCAGCCTGCTGCTGGTGGAGCGCGGCATGCCCGGCTTCGAGAAAGGCCAGCGCCTGAAGAAAGTGGGCCTGAAGGCGCAGGACACGTCCGAGCTGTTCTTCCACGACGTGAAGGTGCCCGCAGAAAACCTGTTGGGCGCGGAAGGACGCGGCTTCATCTGCCTGATGGAGCAACTGCCCTGGGAGCGTTTGCAGATCGCCATCTCCGCCGTCGCCTCGGCGCAGGCCGCCATCGACTGGACGGTGGACTATGTCAAGCAGCGCAAGGTGTTCGGCCAGCCCGTGGCCGCCTTTCAGAACACCCGCCACACCCTGGCCGAATTGCAGACCGAGGTACAGGTGGCCCGCGTGTTCGTGGACAAGTGCTGCGAGCTGATATTGAAGAACGAGCTGGACACCGCCACCGCCAGCATGGCCAAGTACTGGACGACCGACCTGCAATGCAAGGTGATGGACGAATGCGTGCAACTGCACGGCGGCTACGGCTACATGTGGGAATACCCCATCGCCCGCGCCTGGGCCGACGCGCGCGTGCAGCGCATCTACGGCGGTACGAATGAAATCATGAAGGAAGTCATCACGCGCGCCATGGGGCTGCCTGCGCGCTGATACTTCTATATTTATAGCTGCAAGCGCTTGCTGCATAAGCGCTAGAGGCCAATTTGACCCCTATTTTATGGAGACGACGACATGACCGAAGCCTATGTGTTCGACGCCCTGCGCACCCCGCGCGGCAAGGGCAAGAAGGACGGCACGCTGCACGAGGTAAAGCCCATCGACCTGCTCACGGGCCTGCTGACCGAGCTGCAAGCGCGCCACCGCTTCGACACCGCCGCCGTCGATGACGTGGTCATGGGCATCGTCTCGCCCGTGGGCGAGCAGGGCTCCGTGCTGCCCAAGGTGGCCGCCCTGAAGGCCGGTTGGGACTGGCGCTGCGCGGGCGTGCAGGTCAACCGCTTCTGCGCCTCGGGCCTGGAAGCGGTGAACCTGGCCGCGCAGAAAGTGCGCAGCGGCTGGGAAGACCTGGTGGTCGCCGGCGGCGTGGAGAGCATGAGCCGCGTGCCCATAGGCTCCGACGGCGGCGCGTGGGCGCAAGACCCCGCCACCAACTCCGCCACGCTGTTCGTGCCGCAGGGCATCGGTGCCGATTTGATCGCCACGCTGGACGGCTACACGCGCACCGACGTGGATGCCTTCGCGCTCGAATCGCAGCGCCGCGCCACCGCTGCGCGGGCTGCGGGCCACTTCAAGCGCTCGGTGGTGCCCGTGCGCGACTTTCTGGGCCAGACGATTCTGGAAGAGGACGAGTTCATCAAGCCCGGCACCACGCTGGAGGGCCTGGGCGCACTCAAGCCCTCGTTCGAGCAACTGGGCGGCATGGGCTTTGACGCCGTGGCGCTGCAGCGCTACCCGCAGGTGGAGCGCATCCACCACGTCCACCACGCGGGCAACTCGTCGGGCATCGTGGACGGCGCTGCCGCCGTGCTCATCGGCAACGAAGCCGCCGCCAAGGCACACGGCCTCACGCCGCGCGCCCGCATCGTCGCCACGGCGTTGAGCGGTGCCGACCCGACCATCATGCTCACCGGCCCCGCGCCCTCGGCGCGCAAGGCGCTGGCGCGGGCAGGGATGACGGTGGACCAGATCGACCTCTTTGAAGTCAACGAAGCCTTCGCCGCCGTGCCCATGCGCTTCATGCGCGACATGGGCGTGCCGCACGAGAAGGTGAACGTGAACGGCGGCGCGATTGCCATGGGCCATCCGCTGGGGGCGACGGGGGCGATGATCCTCGGCACCCTGATCGACGAACTGCACCGGCGCGGCCTGCGTTATGGGTTGGCGACTTTGTGTGTCGGCGGCGGCATGGGCATCGCCACCATCGTCGAGCGCATCTAAAGAACAGGGAGACAAGAACATGCAAACCATCCGCTACGAACTGATCGACGCCGCAGGCGGCAAGGTCGCGCAGATCACCTTCGACGAGGCCAATTCCCCCGTCAACACCATGTGCCGCCAGTGGCAGGACGATCTGGCCGAAGTGACAGCCAAGGTCCTGGCCGACCGGGCCAACCTCAAAGGCATCGTGCTCGCATCGGCCAAGAGCAGCTTCTTCGCCGGGGCCGACCTCAAGGCCACCATGCGCCTCACGCCCGACGACGCGCCAGCAGTGTT
Source organism: Acidovorax sp. (assembly GCF_047607405.1). GTDB lineage: Bacteria > Pseudomonadota > Gammaproteobacteria > Burkholderiales > Burkholderiaceae_C > Acidovorax. The sequence goes on from NZ_JASGDA010000008.1 coordinate 23,539, forward strand.
CGCCGAAATCGAGCGCATGAAAAAGCAGTTCCGCACGCTGGAAACGCTGGGCATCCCCGTCGTCGCCTGCCTCAACGGCGCGGCCCTGGGCGGCGGCTGGGAAGTGGCGCTCGTCGCCCACTACCGCATCGCCGTCAACGACCCCAAGATCCAGTTCGGCCTGCCCGAAGTCACCCTGGGCCTGATGCCCGGCGCGACGGGCGTGACCAAGATGACGCGCCTCTTGGGCCTGCTGGGCGCACAGCCCTACATCCTTGAAGGCAAGCTGTTCAACCCCGCCGAGGCGCTGGAGCTGCAACTGGTGCATGAACTCGTCGCCACGCCCGACCAGTTGCTGCCGGCAGCGCTGGCCCGCATCGCGGCGCACCCGCAGGCCATGCAGCCGTGGGACGACAAAAACTACAAGATGCCCGGTGGCACGCCCGCCAATCCAAAAATAGCGGGCGCACTCACCGTCGCCCCCGCCATGCTCAAGAAGACCACGCGGGGCCGCTACCCCGCGCCCGAAGCCGCCCTGGCCGCCATGGCCGAGGGCGCGCTGGTGGACTACGACACGGCCCTGCGCATCGAAAGCCGCTACCTTGCGCGCCTGATGACCACGCCCGTGGCGCGCAACATGATCAACACGTTCTTCTTCGACATGAACGCGATCAAGAGCGGCAAGTCGCGCCCCGCAGGCGCGCCGCGCTTCAAGCCGCAAAAGGTCGGCATCCTGGGTGCCGGGATGATGGGCGCGGGCATCGCCTGGTCGCAGGCCAGCCGGGGCATCGCCACGGTGCTCAAGGATGTGAGCGTGGACAAGGCCGAGGCAGGCAAGGCGTACAGCGCAAAACTCACGCAAGCCCGCGTGGACAAGGGCCGCATGACGCCTGACGCCCAGCAAGCGCTGCTCGCGCGCATCACGCCCACCGCCAGCGCGGCAGACCTGGCGGGCTGCGACCTCATCATCGAAGCCGTGTTCGAGAACCGCGAGCTGAAAGCCAAGGTCACGCAAGAGGCCGAGCCGCAGCTCGCCCCCGGCGGCTTCTTCGCCAGCAATACGTCCACCCTGCCCATCAGCGGCTTGGCGACCGCCAGCAGCAAGCCCGAGAAATTCATCGGCATCCACTTCTTCAGCCCCGTGGACAAGATGAAGCTCGTCGAGATCATCCGGGGCAAGGCCACCGACGACGAAACCGTCGCCCGCGCCTTCGACTACGTGCAGGCCCTGGGCAAGGTGCCCATCGTGGTCAACGACTCACGCGGCTTCTACACCAGCCGCACCTTCGGTACCTTCGTGATGGAAGGTGCCGCCATGCTGGGCGAAGGCATCCCGGCGGCGGTGATCGAAAACGCCGCCATGCAGGCAGGCCTGCCCGTGGGGCCACTCGCGGTGCTGGACGAAACCGCCCTCACCCTGAGCGTGCACGTGATGGAGCAGACCCGCGCCGACTACGCCGCCGAGGGCAAGACCTACACCGCCACGCCCGGCGAGCTGCTGGTCGAGCGCATGGTCAAGGAGCTGAACCGCCCAGGCCGCGCCGGTGGTGGCGGCTTCTACGACTACCCCGCAGGCGCCAAGAAGCACCTGTGGCCCGAACTGCGCACGCTGTTCGAAAAGCCCGACGCACCGTGGAGCGTGCAGGAGATCCAAGACCGCCTGCTCTACCGCCAGGCCGTGGAAACGGCCCGCTGCCTCGCCGAAGGCGTACTCACCAGCACGCACGACGCCAACATCGGCTCCATCTTCGGCATCGGCTTCCCGGCCTGGACGGGCGGGGCCATGCAGTTCATCTACGGCATGGGGGTGGACAACTTCCTGCGCCGCGCGGATGAACTCGCGGCCCGGCATGGCGCGGGCTTTGCGGTGGATGCGAAGGTGCGCGAGGCGATCGAGAAGTTCCGGCCCGTGTATTGATCGCGGCATGATCCGGTTCGCCACGCACGACGACCTTGCGGGCGTGCTGCGCCTGTACCGTGAACTGCGCCCGCACGACCCCGTGCTCCCGCCCGCCGACGCGGATGCGCGGTGGCGCGAAGTCATCGCCCAGCCGCACCTGCGCGTCGTGGTGGCGCAGGCAGAAGACCAGTGCCTGGCGGCAACGTGCATGATCGCCGTGATCTCCCACCTGGCGAGCGGCGGCCGCCCCTTTGCGCTGATCGAACACGTGGTGACGTTGCCGCCCTATCGCGGCCGGGGCCTGGGCCGCGCCACGATGCAATACGCGCTGGATTTCGCCTGGTCGCGCGACTGCTGCAAGGTCATGCTGCTGTCCGGCATGCAGCGCCCCGAGGCGCACAGGCTGTATGAATCGCTGGGGTTCCGGGGGGATGTGGAGCGCGGGTTTGTCATCAAGCCCACGGCCCCATCTGGAGCGCAATGCTTCTGATTTGATAGCTGCTCGCGCTTTCCCATCAAGTGCTGAGAGCCTAAAACGCCTTTGGCGGACGCTCACGCGCCTTCAGCCGCCGCCTCTTTCAATCCCAACATCTCTCGCGCTTCCTGGGCAGTCGCTACCTCGCGCCCCGCGTTGCGCGCACAGCGTGCCAACTGCTCGATGAGCGGGCCGTTCGACGTGGCCTTGGCGCCGTCGGGCAGGTAGAACGTGTCTTCCAGCCCCGTGCGCAGGTGCCCGCCCAGTTCAGCCACGCGCTGGTGTACGGGCCAGATTTCGCTGCGACCGATCAGCGTGGCCTGCCAGGGGGCGTCCTTGATCTTCAGCTTGAGCAGGATGGGCAGCAAGTCCACATCGGCGGGCATGCCCGATTCGACGCCCATGACGAAGTTGTATTCGGGCAGGCCTGCCATGTACATGCCCGTCTGCACGTACATCTCCACGCAGCGCACGATGCCCACGTCGAAGCATTCGAACTCGGGCAGCGTGCCCGTCTCCAGCATTACGTCGATGAAGTCCTTGACCTTGGCGGGCTGGTTGTCGAACAGCATGGGCGGCCAGGCCCAGGTGCCGTTGCCGCGCACTTTCAGGTAGTTGAGTGAACCCGCATTGCACGCCGCCATTTCGGGCCGCGTGGCGCGCAGGCAGTCGAGCGGGCCTTGGTAGTGCGGGCCGACGACGCCCGTGGTCTGGTTGATGATGAGGCCGGGGCAGGCCTCGCGCATGGCCTGCACGCAGTCGCGGGCGACTTGCGGATCCCAACTGGGCAGGTGGCCCTTGCCGGGTTCCTGGCTGCGAAAGTGGACGTGGACGACCGACGCGCCTGCATCGACCGCGCGGCGGGCCTCGCGGGCGAGGTCATCGGGGGTGACGGGCACGTGGTGCTGCGCGGGGTCGGTCAGCACGCCGGTGATGGCGCAGGTGAGGATGGCTTTGTTGCTGTGGTTGCTGTGTTGCATGGTCAGACTCCCAACTGGCGTGCCGCCAGGTCTTTCATGATTTCTTCCGCGCCGCCGCCGATCATCATGACCTTGACTTCGCGGTAGATGCGTTCGCTGACGGTGCCGCGCATAAAGCCCATGCCGCCCAGGATCTGCACGGCCTGGTCAGCGCAGAACTGCATGGTTTGCGTGGCGTGGTTTTTCAGCAGGCAGATGTGCGCGACCCATTCCGCGCCGGTGCGGCCCGCGTCGGCCTGCGCGGCCACGGCTTCGCACCATGCTGCTGTCGATTGGATGCGCATCTGCATGTCCATGAGCTTGTGGCGGATGACCTGGTGCTCCACCAGCGCCGCGCCAAAGGTCTTACGCTGGCGCGCCCAGGCCAGGGCCTCGTCGTAGCAGGCTTCGGCAAAGCCCAGGGCCGATGCGGCGAGGCCAAAGCGCTCGCCGTTGAAGTTGCCCATGATGATGCGAAAGCCCGCGCCTTCTTCGCCCAGCAGGTAGCGGGCGTGTACGCGCACGTTGTCAAAGCGCAGGTGGGCGGTGTCGGAGCAGAGCCAGCCCATTTTGTCGAGGCGCGTGCGCGACAGGCCCGCGCTGTGGCCGGGGACGAGCAGCATGGAGATGCCGCCCGCGCCCTTCGTCCCAGGCTCCCCCGTGCGCACGGCCACGGTGATCCAGTCGGCGCGCATGCCGGATGTGATGAACACTTTCTCGCCGTTGACCACGTACTCGTCGCCCTCGCGCCGCGCCGTGGTCTTGAGCTGCGCCACGTCCGATCCGCCGCCCGGCTCGGTGATCGCCAGCGCCGCGATCTGCTCGCCCGCCAGCACGGGCGGTACGACCTCGGCGCGCACGGCCTCGCTGCCGTGGGCCACCACGGGCGGCAGGCCGATGTTGTGCGAGAACAGGCTGGCCAGCACGCCGCCGCTTGCGCCATGGCGGCTCAGGGCACGCCACAGCGGCAGCCGCAGCGCGTAGCTGGCGGGCGTGCCGCCGTATTCCTCGGGGTAGCCCAGGCCCAGCAGGCCCAGTTCCGCCGCGCGGCGGTAGAGCGTGCGCGGGAACTCGCCCGCCGCGTCCCACGCATCCACGTGGGGCGCGATTTCGGTGCGGGCGAAGCGGGTGACGGTGTCGGTGAGGGCCGTGCTTTCTTCGGTGTCGCTCATGCAGAGGCTCCTGGTGGTTCAAAGCGCGCCAGCACCTGGCCGGGGGATACCTGCTGGCCCACGGCCACCAGCACCTCGGCCACGGTGGCGGCTGACGGGCAGGACAGGCTGTGTTCGAGCTTCATGGATTCGATGACGGCCACGGTGTCGCCCTTTGCCAGCGCATGGCCTGGGGCGGCGGGCAAGGCGACAACGCGGCCATTGAAGGGTGCGCGCAACTCGCTCGCGCCGCCCGCGTCGCCTGCGCGTGCTGCGGGTTCCCAGGATGCGTCTTCCACCCAGCCGTCCACCGCGCCTGCCTGCCAGTGCCAGCGCAGGCTGCCCACAGGGACGGCGTACACGCCGTGCTGGGGCAGTTGCAGGGTGGCGGTCGTGTCGCCATGTTCCACCTGCAAGCGCCCGACCCCGAGTTCGCGCACGGAGACGGCATGCACCTCGCCCTGGTGGCGCAGGCGCAGCGGGCGGGCCAGGGGGCAAGGCAGATGGGAGTTTGAAGTAAAAATGGCCTCTAGCGCAGATGGGATAAGCGCCAGTAGCTCACTTTTTGATAGCTCACTCTGCAAATCTGCCGCATGCTCGGCCAGAAAGGGCACCAGCGCCTGGCCGCTGGCGAACACCGGGTGCGCCAAACACTCAGCCAGGAAAGCCCGGTTGGTGGGCAGGCCCAGCACGCTCATGGACTGCAATGCGCGCCGCAGCGCGGCGATGGCCTCGGCGCGCGTGGGGGCGTGGGCGATGAGCTTGCCCAGCATGGCGTCGTAGTGGGGCGATACCTCGGTGCCCTGCTCCAGCGCGTGGTCGAAGCGCAGCGCTCCCCGTTGAAAGGCGGCTGCGGGCGGCGCGCTGAAGTGCAGCACGCGACCCGTGTGAGGTTGGAAATGCGCGTCCTCGGCGCACAGGCGCACCTCGATGGCGTGGCCTTGCAGCGCGACCTGCGATTGCGCCAGGGGCAGCGGCTCGCCGCGTGCGATGCGGATTTGCCATTCCACCAGGTCCAGGCCCGTCAAGGCTTCGGTGACGGGGTGCTCCACCTGCAGGCGGGTGTTCATCTCCATCAAAAAGAATTCATTGCCGTCGAGCAAAAACTCCACCGTGCCCGCGCCCACATAGCCCGCCGCCTGCGCCAGCGCCACGGCGCACGCGCCCATGCGTTCGCGCAAAGCGGCGTCAACAGCCGGGCTGGGCGATTCCTCGACGAGCTTCTGGTGGCGGCGCTGCACCGAGCAGTCACGCTCGCCCAGGTGGATGCAGGCACCGTGGGCGTCGGCAAAGATTTGCACTTCGACATGGCGCGGCTGCAGCAGGGCGCGTTCGATGAGCAGGTCGCCGCAGCCAAAGCCCGCGAGCGCTTCCGACCTTGCACTGGCGAGCGCGGCGGGCAGTTGCGCGGCGTCGGTGACAAGCCGCATGCCGCGCCCGCCACCGCCCGCCACGGCCTTGACCATGGCGGGGAAGCCGATGCGCGCAGCCTCGGCAGCAAAGCGCTCGTCACTCTGGTCGTCACCCGCATAGCCGGGCAGGCAGGGCACGCCGTGTACCTGGGCCAGCGCCTTCGCGCCTGCCTTGCTGCCCAGGGCGCGGATGGCGGCGGGGGGCGGGCCGATCCAGGTCAATCCTGCGTCCACCACGGCCTGGGCAAAGTCGGCGTTCTCGCTCAGAAAGCCGTAGCCGGGGTGAACGGCATCAGCCCCCGTGGCGCGGGCTGCGGCCAGCAGCTTGTCGATGCGCAGGTAGCTGTCGGCGCTGGCCGACCCGCCCAGGGCCACGGCCTGCGTGGCTTCGCGCACGTGCAAAGCCCGCGCGTCAGGGTCTGAATAGACAGCCACCGTTTCAACGCCCATGCGATGGGCCGTGCGAATGATGCGGCGAGCAATCTCGCCACGGTTGGCGATCAAAATTTTCTTCATGCCTTGGCACTCCACGGCGGCGCGCGCCGGGCAGAAAACGCGGCCAGCCCCTGCGGCGCTTCGGTGCCGCGCAGGGCCTGGGCAAAGGCCAGCGCGGCATCGTCGAGCAGCGCAGGCAAGGGGGCTTCCGGCACGGCCAGCAGCAGGCGCTTGGTGGCGGCCACGGCCTGCGGCGCGGCGGCGGCGTGAACAGCGATGGTGCTTTGCACGGCGGCATCCATGCCGCCTTCGATCACCTCGTCCACCAGGCCCGCGCTTTGGGCTTGCGCGGCATTCAACCGCTCACCCGTCAGCAGATAACGGCGAGCAGAGGCCGCCCCCATGCGCCGCACCACAAAGGGCGCGATCTGCGCGGGCACGATGCCCAAAGTGACCTCGGGCATGCCGAACTGCGCGCCCGCATGCGCCAGCACGCGGTCGGCGCAGCACACCAGGCCGATGCCGCCGCCCATGGCCGCGCCTTCCACGGCCACGACGAGCCATTGCGGCAGCGCACACAGGGCTTGCAGCAGCGCGCCGAACTGGCGGTTCATGGGCACGAGCGGGTCGGCCTCGCCAGCCGCCAGCGGCTGGCCGATGGTCTTGGCAAAGCCGCCCAGGCTGCCGCCCGCGCAGAAGTGCCCGCCCGCGCCGCGCAGCACCACGCCGCGCAAATCGGCGTCGGCCTGGGCACGTTCGCACGCGGCGAACAGAGCCTCCACCAGGGCCTCTGACAGTGCGTTGCGGCTTTGGGGGTCGTTGAGCGTCCAGGTTTCCACGCAGCCGGTGGCGAGCGGCGCGCGGGTGATCAGCAGCGCATCCGTCATGGTGCGCGCTTGGCAATGCCCATGAGCTTGGCGAGGATGCCCAGCATCACCTCATCCGCCCCGCCCCCGATCGAGGCCAGCCGCCCGTCGCGGTACATGCGCGAGACCTTGTTCTCCAGCGTGAAGCCCATGCCGCCCCAGAACTGCAGGCAGGTATCGGGCACCTCGCGGTTCAGCCGCCCGGCCTTGAGCTTGGCCATGCTCGCCAGCTCCAAGACATCCTGCCCATTCACGTACAAATCGCAGGCACGGTAGGTGAGCGCGCGCAGGGCCTCGACCTCGGTCTTGAGTTCCGCCAGCTTGAACTGCACCCACTGCTGGTCCGCCAGGGTCGCGCCAAAGAGCTTGCGGTCTTGCGCGTAGGCTATGGTCCACTGGATACAGTTGGTCAGCGATTCGAGCGTGCTGGCCGCGCACCACAGGCGCTCTTCCTGGAACTGCTGCATTTGGTAGATAAAGCCCTGCCCTTCCGCGCCAATGCGGTAGCGCTGCGGCACGCGCACTTCGTCGAAGTAGATCAGGCCCGTGTCGCTGCTGTGCATGCCGATCTTGCGGATCTTCTGCGCGACCTCGATGCCGGGGCGCAGCTTGCCGTTCTCGCGCATGGGCACCATGACGAGGCTCTTGTTCTTGTGGACGGGCCCTTCGCCGGTGTTGACCAGCATGCACATCCAGTCGGCTTGCAGGCTGTTGGTGATCCACATCTTCTGGCCGGTGATGACGTAATCGTCGCCGTCCTTGCGCGCCACGCTCTTGATGCCGGATACGTCGCTGCCCGCAGCGGGCTCGCTCACACCAATGCAGCCCACCATGTCGCCCGCGATGGCCGGGGCCAGGAACTCGCGCCGCAGTTCGTCGCTGCCGTAGCGCGCCAGCGCGGGCGTACACATGTCTGTCTGCACCCCAATCGCCATGGGCACGCCGCCGCAGTGGATGTGGCCCAGGGTCTCGGCCATCGCCAGGCTGTAGGAATAGTCCAGGCCCGCGCCGCCGTATTCCTCGGGCTTGCACAGGCCCAGCAGGCCGAGCCGGCCCATCTTCTTGAAGACCTCGTGCGCGGGGAAGATTTCCGCCGCCTCCCATTCGTCCACGTGGGGGTTGATCTCCTCGTCTATAAAGCGCTTGAGCGTCTTTTGAATCTCGCGGTGCTCGTGCGTGAATTGCATGGCTTTGTCTCCTGTGTTTTATCTACATCCGCGCCACGCCAAACTGCATGGGCCGCGCCGTGCGCGCAGCGCCTTCGGCAATCGTGTCCAGGCAGAAGGCCAGCACGGCCCGCGTGTCGCGGGGGTCGATCACGCCGTCGTCCAGCAGCATGCCGCTGGTTACGAGCGCATCGGCCTGCGCCTCGAACATGGCGACGATCTTGTCGAACTGCGCCTGCGATTCGGCAGGGTCGGGCGTAATGCCTTTGCGGGCGAGCGCCGCCTCGGTCACGATCTGCATGGTGCGCGCGGCCTGCTCGCCGCCCATGACCGCCGTCTTGGCGCCCGGCCAACTGAACAAAAAGCGCGGCGCATAGCCGCGCCCGCACATGCCGTAGTTGCCCGCGCCAAAGCTTGCGCCGCACTGGATGGTGATCTGCGGCACCGTGGCGTTGGTCACGGCCTGGATCATCTTGCTGCCGTGCTTGATCATCCCGCCCTGCTCGCTGTCCTTGCCCACCATGTAGCCGGTGGTGTTCTGCAGATAGACGATGGGGTGGCCGAGCTGGCACATCCACTGGATGAAGTGCGTGGCCTTGTTCGCGCCCGCCACGTCGATGGGGCCGTTGTTGGTGATGAAACCCACGGCGTGGCCCTGGATGCGGCCTTGCGCGCAGACGGTGGCCGCGCCGTAGCGGGGCTTGAATTCGAGCAGCTCCGAGCCATCGACGATGCGCGCAATGACCTCGCGCATGTCCACGGGCTGGCGCAGGTCTTCGGAGATCAGGGCCAGCAGGTCATCGGCGGGCAATGCGGGTTCCAAAGCCGCGCTGCGTTTTTGTGCCGCCCAGCCGGTGTTGGAAACCACGGCACGGGCGATGCCGATGGCCTCGCGGTCGTCCGCCGCCAGGTATTCGCCCAGGCCCGAGACGGCGGTGTGCATCTCCGCGCCGCCCAGTTCCTCCTCGGTGGCAATCTCGCCCGTGGCGGCCTTGAGCAGCGGCGGCCCGGCCAGGAAGGCGCGCGAGCGGCCCTGCACCATGATGACCACGTCCGACAGCCCCGGCATGTACGCCCCGCCCGCCGTGCCCGAGCCGTGCTGGATGGTGATGACGGGGATGCCCGCCGCCGACAGCCGCGCCAGGTTGCGAAACAGCGAACCGCCGTGGACGAAGCCTTCCACACGGTAGCGCATCAGGTTGGCGCCCGCGCTCTCCACCAGGTGGACAAAGGGCAGGCGCTCGCGCAGCGCGATCTCCTGCACGCGCAGGATTTTGTCCAAGCCCATGGGCTGCATCGCGCCCGCCTCGATGCCCGAGTCGCTGGCGACCACCATGCAGCGCACGCCCGCCACGAAGCCGATGCCCGCGATGACGCCGCCGCCGGGTATGGATTTGGCGGGGTCTTGGGTGTCGTGCAGATAACCCGCCAGCGAGCACAGCGGCAGCCACGGCGCGCCCGCGTCCAGCAGCAGGGCGACGCGCTGGCGCGGCAGCAGTTGGCCGCGTTTCTCGAACTGGGGCAGCGAGCGGGCCGAGGCGGCGGCGGCGCGGTCTTCGAGTGCGCGCAGGGCATCGAGCCGCGACAGCAGCGCGGCGCGGCGGCGTTGCGCGTCGGGCCCGCCGGGGTTGAAGCGCGAGGCGAAGCTCATTGCGCCCCCTTGCCGTCTTGCGCCGCAAACACACGCGGCACCTGGGCGCGGTGAAAGCCCCCAAACGGCTTGACGGCGGCGCGCTCGCGGGCAGCGTCGTCCGGCGGCTGCATGGGCCAGCCCATGCGCACCTGGGGGCGCGCGCCGTCCACGCGCAGCGTGCTGCCGCTGATGAAGCTGGCGGCGGGGCTCAGCAAGAAGACGATGGCGGCGGACACCTCGGCCTCGTTGCCAAAGCGCCCCAGCGGCACGGTGCGCGGCATGGCGCGCAGCGTGGCTGCGGCCTCGGGCGGGTAGTTGTCCATGCCGCTCGAAGCGATGTAGCCCGGGGCGACGGCGTTCACGCGCACGCCGCTGTGCGCCCATTCGACGGCAGCCGTCTCGGTCAAGCTGACCATGCCCGCACGCGCCGCGCCGCTGTGGCCCATGCCGGGCATGGAGCCCCACATGTCGGCCACGATGTTGACGATGCTGCCGCCGTGCGCGCCCATCCACCGCCGGTAGCACTCGCGCGCCAGCAGAAAGCCGCCCGTGAGGTTGGTGTGTACCACCGCTTCCCAGCCCTTGGCGCTGATGGATTCGAGCGGCGCCATGAACTGCCCGCCCGCGTTGTTCACCAGCGCGTCGATGCGGCCGCGCGCGGCCAGCACCTGCTGCACCATCTGCGCCACCGCGTCTTCGGCGCGGATGTCGCAGGCATGCCAGGACGCCCGGTCGCCGTCGGCCTCGATCTCGCCCTGCACAGCCTGCAGCTTGTCGGCCTTGCGGCCCACCAGGACGACGTGCGCGCCCAGCCGGGCCAGTTCGTGCGCCGTGCAGCGGCCTATGCCCGAGCCGCCGCCCGTGACGATGATGGCCTGGCCGTCGAACAGGCCCGGCGCAAAAATGGATTGGTAAGTCATGCGATCAAACCTCGCGGATGAACAGGGCCAGCGCCTCGCTCGTCAGTTCGTCGAGCGTCTTGCCCTTGTGGGGCGTGAACCACTGCACGGCCCAATGCAAGGCGCCAAAGATGAAGAGCCGCGCCACGCCCGGGTCGGCAGCCAGCGCGCCCTGCGCCGCCAGCGCCTGCAGCGTGGGCACCCAGACGGCTTCGTACACGTCCTTGACGCGGGTGATGTTCTTGCGCTGCGCGGGCGTGAGCGAGCGCCACTCGTACAGCATCACGGGGATGAAGCCGCTGTGCGGGCCGAGCAGCACCTCGAAGTGGTGGCGGATGAGCACGCGCAGCCGCTCGCGCGGCGCGGCATCGGGGGCGAGGGCCGCCAGCACGCGCTGCTGGCTTTGCACGGCGGTGTCCATGCCCTCGTTCATGATGGCAAAGAGCAGCGCGTTCTTGCTCTCGAAGTGATAGAAGGGCGAGCCGCTGTGCATGCCCGCCGCAGCGGCGATGTCGCGCGTGCTGGTGGCCGCGTAGCCCTTGGTGATGAACAGCCGCGCCGCCACGTCCATGAGCGTGCGGCGGCGGTTGCCGTCGTCAATTTCTTCGGCGGTCTTGCGGGGGCGGCCCCGGGGACGGCGCGCGGCGGGTTGGTCCATGCGCTGGACGATAGCAAAGCCAGGTATTTTTAACAAGCAAATGCTTTGTAAAAATACCCTGACAGGGTACTATCAAAAAAATAGCTGCCAGCGCCTGTCAATTAATGGTTTCAGGCCAATTTCTATCTGAAACCATTGCACAGCAGGCGCTAGCAGCTATGATTTTTATGGATCAGACTTTGCTGAAGTCCGGCTTTCTTTTCTCCATGAAGGCCGAGAACGCCTCACGCGCCGCAGGCTCGCGCAGCATGCGGCGAAAGCTGTCGCCCTCCTCATCCATCACTTCCAGCACCTTGGCCGCCTGCGGGCCCTTGAGCAGGCGCTTGGTTTCGATCAGTGCCGACAGCGGCTTGGCCGCCAGCTTTTTCGCCTGCGCCTGCGCCAGGGCGTTGCACTCGGCAGGCGGCACCACGCGGTTGACCAGGCCGACTTCGAGCGCGGCTTCGGCCATGAACGGCTCGCCCAGCAACAGCGCCTCTGCCGCGCGGTGGTAACCCATCATCTGCGGCACCAGCAGGCTGGACGCGGCCTCGGGGCACAGGCCCAGGTTGACGAAGGGCATGCTGAACGCCGCGTTGTCGCCCGCATAGACCAGGTCGCAGTGGAACAGCATGGTGGTGCCGACGCCCACCGCCGGGCCGCACACGGCGGCTACCAGGGGCTTGGGGAAGGTGGCAATGCCGCGCAGAAAGCGGAACACGGGCGACTCTTCCCGCGAGCTGGGCGGCTGGCGCTGGAAGTCGCCAATATCGTTGCCCGCGCTGAAGATGGCCATGTCACCTTGCAGCACCACCACGCGCACGCTGGCGTCGGCCTTGGCCGCTTCCAGCGCGTCGGCCATGGCGGCGTACATGGCGGCGGTGATGGAGTTCTTCTTGTCCACCCGGTTGAAGGTGATGGTGGTGATGCCGCCTTCTGTGTGGACGAGGATGTCTTGGGTCATGGTGTCTCACTCCTTGAAGTAAACGATTTGATGGCTGGTGGCGAGCATCAGGCCCGCCTCGTTCCAGAGCTGCACGGTCTGGTCGAAGAAGCCGTTGCGGAACTCCTGCCCGCGCGCCTGGCCCAGCAGGTAGCCGGTGCCGGTGGCCTGCAGTTGCGCGCTGCTGGCGTGAAAGTACACGGTGATGGACACGGTGCCCGCAGGCACGTGGCGCGCGCGGCGCAGCCACACGCGGGGGAAGAACAAGTCCGCCAGCGCTGCCAGCGCGCAGAAGTCCAGCGGGCGCGGCGGTGCGTCGCGCATCCACAGCTGCGACAGGCTGTGGTCGCCGCTGCCGTCCCACGCCTCGGGGATGAAGCCTGCAATGGGGCGCATCTCATAGCGGTTGAGCCATTCGATCGTGCCCACCTGCGGCGGGACGGTCGCGTGCTGCGCGGGCGGTTGAACGGAGGGCATGGGCAGGTCACTCACGCTCCAGGTCTCGCGCCGCGCCGCCGTCACCGCCGTGGCGGTGGTGGTGACCACCTGGGCGCCGTCGGCGCCGGCCTGCAGGATGCTCAAGGTCCAGTGCTGCGTGGACCGGTTGGTGCGCACGGGCGTGGCCTGCACGCTGAACGGCCCCGCCGCCAGCGCGCCCGCGTAGTTGACGGTGAGCGACAGCGGCTCGCCCAGGCGGTCGGGGTGCTGCATCACGGCCTGCAGCAGCGTGGCGGCGGTGATGCCACCGAACGGGCCGACCATGTTCCAGTAGCCTGGATGCGTCTGGCCCTGGTATTGGCCAGGGGCGGACGCGGCGAGCTGCAGCGCCTCGTCCAGCGGATGAAGGTGTGAGGAAGAAGTCATGCCGCCAAGTGTGCCGCCAATCGGGCCCGCGCCCGGTCATGCAGGAGACGGGCCTTTGCGCGGCCCGCCCCGCTCACAGCGCCTCGAAGATGCCCGCCGCGCCCTGACCCGTGCCCACGCACATCGTGACCATGCCGTACTTGAGCTTGTGGCGGCGCAGCGCATGCACCACCGTCGCGGCGCGGATGGCGCCCGTGGCGCCCAGCGGGTGGCCCAGGGCGATGGCGCCGCCCATGGGGTTGACCTTGGACGCATCCAGCCCCAGCGTGTTGATGACGGCCAGCGACTGGGCGGCAAAGGCCTCGTTCAGCTCGAACCAGCCGATGTCCTCGTGCTTGAGGCCCGCGTAGCGCAGCGCGGCGGGGATGGCCTCGATGGGGCCGATGCCCATGATCTCGGGCGGCACGCCACGCGCGGCGAAGCTCACGAAGCGCGCCAGGGGCGTCAGGCCGAACTGCTTGACGGCCTTCTCGCTCGCCAGGATCAGCGCGCCCGCGCCGTCGCTGGTCTGCGAGCTGTTGCCCGCCGTGACGCTGCCGCGCGCAGCGAACACGGGGCGCAGCTTGGCCAGTCCCTCCAGGGACGTGTCGGGGCGCGGACCTTCGTCCAGGCTGACCGTGCGGCGCTTTTCCACCACCTCGCCCGTCGCCAGGTCGGGCGAGCGGTCAACGACCTCGATGGGCGTGATCTCGTCGGCGAACTCGCCCGCCTGCTGCGCCTTGATGGCGCGCAGGTGCGATTCGAGCGCGAAGGTGTCCTGCGCCTCTCGCGACACCTTCCACTGCTGCGCCACCTTCTCGGCGGTCAGGCCCATGCCGTAGGCGATGCCCACGTTCTCGTCGCGCAGGAAGACCGCGGGGTTGAACGAGGGCTTGTTGCCGCCCATGGGCACGAGGCTCATGGACTCGGCACCGCCCGCGATCAGCACGTCGGCCTCGCCCACGCGGATGCGGTCGGCAGCCATCTGGATGGCGGTGACGCCGGATGCGCAGAAGCGGTTGACCGTAACGCCGCCCACGGGGTGGTCGAACGCCAGGCCCACGGCGATGCGCGCCATGTTCATGCCCTGCTCGCCCTCGGGGAAGGAGCAGCCGATGATCGCGTCCTCGATGGCCTTGGGGTCGAGCGTGGGCACCTGGGTCATGGCGCTCTTGATGGCGGCGACCAGCAGGTCGTCCGGGCGGGTGTTCTTGAAGTAGCCGCGGCCCGAGCGACCGATGGGCGTGCGCGTGGCGGCAACGATGTAGGCGTCTTGTACTTGTTTCATGGAGATGGCTCCTGGGTTGTCTTTACTCCTTCCCCCTTTGGGGGAAGGCGGGGATGGGGGCCAGCGCGCCGAGCCGGTTGGCAATGGCCTGCAAAACCCCTTCCAGATGGACGAATGGCTCGTTGGATGCAAAACGCATCACATCGAATCCTTGGCGGCGAAAAAAGGCATCACGCTGCGCGTCGTAGTCTTCTTGCTGCAGGTGCTGGGAGCCGTCAAGCTCCACGATCAGCCGGGGAGCCAGGCACGCGAAATCAGCCACATAGCTGCCCAGCGGATGCTGGCGGCGGAACTTCACGCCCAACTGCTCGCCGCGCAGGCCGCCCCAGAGCTTGCGCTCCGCTTCGGTCATGGCACGGCGCAACACCACGGCGTTCTTCCGGGCATTGGATGTGGCTTGGTTCTGCATGATCAGCGCCCCGTGGCGGGCAAGCCCCCACCCCAGCCCTCCCCCAACGGGGGAGGGAGCAAAGCGGGGACCGTGGCAATTGGTTGCATCAATTCCGCACCGGCTTGCCCGTATTCAGCATGCCCAGGATGCGCTCGTGCGTCTTGGGCTGCCCGATGAGGTGGCAGAACGCCTTGCGCTCCAGCGCCATCAGGTACTCCTCGCTCACCAGCGAGCCTGCATCCACGTCGCCGCCGCAGACCACGTTGGCGATCAGCGTGCTGACCTTGAAGTCGTACGCGCTGATGAAGCCGCCGTCGCGCATGTTGACCAGTTGCGCCGTGATGGTGGCCAGCCCGCTGCGGCCCGCCACGGGGAACAGGCGCTTGTGCGGCGCGCGCCAGCCGCCTGCGGCCAGGGACTTGGCCTCGTTGATGGCGACGAACAGCAGCTCGTCCTTGTGCGGCACGATGAGGTCGCTGTCCAGCAGGTAGCCGAGCTTCTTCGATTCGATGGCGCTGGTGCCCACCTTGGCCATGGCGGCGGCGGTGAAGCCTTCGGTCAGGAACGGCAGGATGTCCTTGCTCGTCGATGCGGCCATGCTCTCCGCCGCGCGGCGGGCGATGTAGGTCAGGCCGCCCGCGCCGGGCACCAGGCCCACGCCCACTTCGACGAGGCCGATGTAGCTTTCCATGTGTGCCACGCGGCGGGCGCAATGCACGGCCAGCTCGCAGCCGCCGCCCAGCGCCATGCCGTGAATGCCCGCGACCACGGGCACCTGGGCGTAGCGGATGCGCAGCATCAGGTTCTGCAGATCCTGCTCCACGCTGTCGATGGCGTCGGGGCCGCCGACGACGAAGGCGGGCATGGTGGCTTCCAGGTCGGCGCCCACGCTGAACGGCGCATCACCCGACCAGATGACCATGGCCTGGTAGTCGCGCTCGGCCACTTCCACGGCTTCCATCAGCGCTTCCATCACCTCGGGGCTGATGGCGTGCATCTTGTTCTTGATGCTGGCGATGAGCACCTGGCCGTCCAGCGTCCAGGTGCGCAGCGCCTTGGATTCGGCAACGGTCGTGCCCGCGGTGCGCCAGTCGGGTAGGTTGGTTTCGCCCAGCAGCGCCTCGGGGAACAGTTGGCGCTCGTAGACCGGCAGTTGGCGGCGCGGCACGAAGACGCCCTTGGATGCGCTCCACGAGCCGTTGGCCGTGTGTACGCCGCCCGCTTCGGCGACGGGGCCTTTGAAGACCCAATCCGGCAGCGGTGCCTTGCACAGCGCCTTGCCTGCGGCTATGTCCTCTTGGATCATCTTCGCGACTTCGAGCCAGCCCGCCTCCTGCCACAGCTCGAAGGGGCCTTGCTGCATGCCAAAGCCCCGGCGCATGGCCTGGTCCACGTCGCGCGCGTTGTCGGCAATCGTGCCCAGGTGAACTGCGGCGTAGTGGAAGCTGTTGCGCAGGATGGCCCACAGGAACTGGCCCTGCGCCCCCTCGGCGTTGCGCAGCAGTTTCAAGCGCTCGGCGGCGGGCTTTTTGAGCATGCGGGCATACACCTCGTCGGCCTTCTGGCCGCCGGGCACGTACTCCTCGCTCTCCAGCTCAAAGCGCAGAACGTCGCGCCCCACCTTCTTGTAGAAACCAGCCTGGGTCTTCTGGCCCAGGTTGCCCAGATCGAGCAGTTTTTGCAGCACGGCGGGCGTGCCGAAGCTGCCGTAGAACGGGTCGGACTTTTCGTCCAGGTTGTCCTGCAGCGTCTTGATGACGTGCGCCATGGTGTCCAGGCCCACCACGTCGGCCGTGCGGAAGGTGCCGCTGGATGCACGGCCCAGCTTCTTGCCGGTGAGGTCGTCCACCACGTCGAAGGTCAGGCCGAAGTTCTCGACCTCCTTCATCGTGGCGAGCATGCCCGCGATGCCCACGCGGTTGGCGATGAAGTTGGGCGTGTCGTGCGCGCGCACCACGCCCTTGCCCAGGCCGCTGGTGACGAAGGCTTCGAGCTGGTCGAGCACCTCGGGCTGCGTGGTGGGCGTGTCGATGAGTTCCACCAGCGTCATGTAGCGCGGCGGGTTGAAGAAGTGGATGCCGCAAAAGCGCGGCTTCACGCTCTCGGGCAGGGCTTCGCTCAATTTGGTGATCGACAGGCCCGAGGTGTTGCTCGCCAGGATGGCGTGCTTGGCGACGTGGGGCGCGATCTTCCTGTACAGGTCGAGCTTCCAGTCCATGCGCTCGGCGATGGCCTCGATGACGAGGTCGCATTCCTTGAGCAGGTGCATGTGCTCTTCATAGTTGGCCTGCTGGATCAGTGCGGCGTCATCGGCCACGCCCAGGGGTGAAGGCTTGAGCTTCTTGAGGCCCTCGACGGCCTTGGAGACGATGCCGTTCTTGGGGCCTTCTTTCGCCGGCAGGTCGAACAGCACCACGGGCACCTTCACGTTGACGAGGTGGGCCGCGATCTGCGCGCCCATCACGCCCGCGCCGAGCACGGCGACTTTCTTCACTTGGAATCGGGACATGGTTGTTTTCTTTGAATGGGGTTACTGCACGCGCACCCAGGTCTGGGTGCGACCGAAGGGGCCGATGGAGCCGCGCACTTCGAGCTTCTTGCCGCCCTCGATGGGCGTGAGGCGCAGGGTGTAGTTGCGACCGTTCTCGGGGTCGAGAATCTTGCCGCCTTCCCACACGTCCTTGCCCTCGGCCTTCTTCGCGCCGCGGATGATCTCCAGGCCCACGAGCGGCTTGTCCTTGCGGTCGTCGCTGCACTCTTTGCACACGTCATCGGGCTTGGCGTCTTTGGTCAGGCGCCGCTCCAGCACGCCGGTGAGCACGCCGCCCGTGTCCTTGATGCGGATCTCGGCCTTGGACTCGCCGGTCTTGTCGTCGATGTTGCGCCACAGGCCCTCGGGCGTCATCTGCGCCCAGGCAGGCACCGCACTTACTACCAAAACAATAGCTGCTAGCGCTTGATACATAAGGGCTCCGTGGCAAAAAGACTTAAATTTTGCGAGAGGGAGACTCAGGCCAGGGCCAGGTCGGTATCCATCAACACCTTGCTGCCTGCGCGGGCGGTGCGCATCAGCGTCGCCGTCTCGGGGAAGAGCTTGGCGAAGTAGAAGCGCGCCGTTTGCAGCTTGGCGCCGTAGAACGGGTCGGTGTTGCCTGCGGCGATTTCGCGCAGCGCCACCTGGGCCATGCGGGCGAACAGGTAGGCAAACACCAGGTGGCCCGCCACGCGCAGGTAGTCCACGGCGGCAGCGCCCACTTCGTCGGGGTTCTGCATGCCCTTGAAGCCGATCTCGGTGGTGAACTTAGGTAACTGGTCGCCCAGCATCGCCAGCGGGTTGATGAACTCGGCCATCTTCTCGTTCACGCCTTCTTCCTCGACCAGTTGACCGATGAGCTTGCCGAACTTCTTCAGGGTAGCGCCGTTGTTGCCCAGGATCTTGCGGCCCAGCAGGTCCAGCGACTGCACGGTGTTCGTGCCTTCGTAGATCATGTTGATGCGGTTGTCGCGGGTGAACTGCTCCATGCCCCATTCCTTGATGAAGCCGTGGCCGCCGAAGACCTGCATGCAGGCGTGCGTGGAGATGTGGCCGTTGTCGGTGATGAACGCCTTGACGATGGGCGTCAGCAGCGCGACCAGTTCATCGCTGTCGGCGCGCACCTTTTCGTCGGGGTGGTTGTGCGCCTTGTCCAGCAGCAGCGTGCAGAACACCTGCAGCGCGCGGCCGCCTTCGGCGTACGCCTTGGCCGTCAGCAGCATCTTGCGCACGTCGGGGTGGACGATGATGGGGTCGGCGTCCTTGTCCTTGGCCTTCGTGCCGGAGAGGCTGCGCATCTGGATGCGGTCCTTGGCGTAGGCCAGGGCGTTCTGGTATGCCACTTCGGTCAGGCCCAGCGACTGGTTGCCCACGCCCAGGCGGGCGGCATTCATCATCACGAACATGGCGGCCAGGCCCTTGTTGGGCTGGCCCACCATGGTGCCGATGGCGCCGTCGATGGCGATCTGCGCCGTGGCGTTGCCGTGGATGCCCATCTTGTGCTCCAGGCCCGTGCAGTAGATCGGGTTGCGCTCGCCCAGGCTGCCGTCGGCATTCACCTTGAACTTGGGCACCACGAACAGGCTGATGCCCTTGCTGCCCTTGGGCGCGTCGGGCAGGCGGGCCAGCACCAGGTGGACGATGTTGCTGGTGAAGTCGTGCTCGCCCGCGCTGATGAAGATCTTGTTGCCGGTGATCTTGTAGGTGCCGTCGGGCAGCGGCTCGGCCTTGGTGCGCAGCAGGCCCAGATCGGTGCCGCAGTGCGGCTCGGTCAGGCACATGGTGCCGGTCCATTCGCCGCTGGTCAGCTTGGGCAGGTAGGTCTTCTTCTGCTCGTCCGTGCCGTGGGCGTGCAGGGCCTCGTACGCGCCGTGCGACAGGCCGGGGTACATGGTCCACGCCTGGTTGGCGCTGTTCATCATCTCGTACAGGCACTGGTTCAGCACGAAGGGCAGGCCCTGGCCGCCGTAGGCCGGGTCGCACGACAGCGCGGCCCAGCCGCCCTCGACGTACTTGGCATAGGCTTCCTTGAAGCCCGTGGGGGTCTTGACCTCGTGCGTGGCCTGGTCCAGTACGCAGCCCTCGGTGTCGCCGCTGATGTTGAGCGGAAAGGTCACCTCGGCGGCGAACTTGCCCGCCTCTTCGAGCACGGCGTTGATGGTGTCCACGTCCACCTCGGCATGGGTCGGCATGGCCTTGAATTCATCGCTGACCTTGAACACTTCGTGCAGCACGAATTGCATGTCGCGCAGGGGCGGCGTGTAGCTGGGCATGGGGTTTACTCCTTGGAGGTGGTGGTTTGGTTGGAAACTTTGCGGCGCTTCGCGGCGGCAGGGGCTGCCGTGGCCGCTGCGGGCGCCTCGGCGCTGTAGCGCGCCAGGATGTTGTGAAAGCCGGTGAGGGCACGCTCGATGGAACCCGGCGTGCGCAGGAAGCGCGCCTCGTAGTGCAGCGCCAGGATGAGGCCGTGGATCTCGAAGAGCATCTGCTCCTCGTTGGTGTCCGCCTGCAGCTCACCCAACACCTTGCACTGCTCGATGGCGCGGCGCATGGCGGCGTGCCAGGTCAGCACCGAGTGCGCCAGCGCGTCGCGCACGGGGCCGGCGCGGTCATCGAACTCGACCGCGCCGCTGATGTAGATGCAGCCCGAGTCGATCTCGATGGAGGTGCGCTTCATCCAGTTGTCGAACAGCGCGCGCAGACGCGCCACGCCGCGCGGCTCGGACATGGCGGGGTAGAACACCTCTTGCTCGAAGCGCGTGTGGTATTCGCGGATCACGGAGATCTGCAGTTCCTCGCGCGAGCCGAAATGGGCGAACACGCCCGACTTGCTCATGCCCGTGACATCGGCCAGCGCGCCAATGGACAGCCCCTCCAGCCCGATGTGCGTGGCCAGACCGAGCGCGGCCTCGACGATGGCGGCCTTGGTCTGCTGGCCCTTCTGCAGCGCGCGCCCGGTGCCGCTGCGCGAGCGCGGGATGCGGGTGACCGAAGCGGTTTCTGGAATGGCGGACATGCGATGCAGATAAAAACGAACGTTCGTTCTATTTTGCAGCAATTTCCGCAACCACCCCAAACCCCCAGAAAAAATAGGGAGCCGCGCCAAAACCGGCTACGGGACAACCCTTACAAGATGAGCGCGATGCTCGCGTCCAGATGCTCGGTGGGAAGGCGTTTGAAGCCCGACCGGGCGTAGCGCTGCAGCCGCCCCACGGCAAAGGCGGTGAGCACGCTGGCCGCCACCTGCGCATCCACGGTGGGCGTGGCCGAACCCGCCGCCGCCAGGCGCAGGCACTGGCGCAGGGTGGACTCGATGCGGTCGAAGAACTGGTTCATGCGCTGCTGCAGGCGCTCGTGCTCGAACACCAGGGCGTCGCCCACCATCACGCGCACCATGCCGGGGTTGCGCTCGCCGAACTGCAGCAGCAGCGCCACCACGCGCACTGCCTGGCGCGCACCCACTTCGGGGGGCTGGTCCGCATCGGGCAGCTCGCGGCCCACGATTTGCTGGACCAGGCTGAAGACGGTCTGCTCGATGAAGTCGATCAGCCCCTCGAACATCTGCGCCTTGCTGGCGAAGTGGCGGTACAGCGCGGCCTCGCTGACCGACAGGCGGGCGGCCAGCGCTGCGGTGGTGATGCGCTCGGCCCCCGGCTGCTCCAGCATGGCGGCCAAGGTCTGCAATATCTGCACGCGCCGCTCGCCGGGCTTGGGCCGCTTGCGCGCAGTGGGAGCCTCGCCGGTTTCGGAGGGTTCGATAGAGGCGGCGGTCGGTTCTGGCATGGGCAACAAATGTGTGCAATTGATTCTCGCACAGCGAGGCTTGCACCCGGAATACTACCAAAATCATAGCTGCTAGCGCTTACCAGATAAGCGCTAGAGCCACATTTCCGCCCAAATACTCAATGGCTGCTGTCATGCGAGGGATGCAGCGCTCAGGCGCTCGGCGGGCGGCATCGCCACTCCGTTGCGACGCTCTTATGCCAACTGCCGATACCGCAGCCGCTCGAACAATTCGACATAGCTCCGGCCCAATGCCGACCGCGAGAACAGGCGTTCGTACCGGGCCCGCGCCTCGCGCCCATAGCGCGCAGCCAGCGCCGCATCATCCAGCAGCGTATTGAGTGCAGCGGCCAAGGCCGAAGCATCTTCAGGCGGCACCACCAAGCCGGACTCCCCATGCGCATTGACGAAAGAGGTGCCCGAACCGACTTCGCACGACACCATGGGGCGCCCGAACATGGCAGCCTCCACCAGGACCATTCCGTAAGCCTCGGAACGCAAATGCGAAGGCAATACGAATACACGGCAGTGTCTGAACAGCGCGGTCTTTTCGGCGTCCGTTACCTGGCCGGCAAATAGCACGTTGCCCACGCCATCCCGTGCGGCCTGGGCACGCAGTTCCGCATCCTTCGGCCCCGAGCCCGCGATGACGATACGCGCCCCCACCGAAGCTGCCGCCTGCAGCAGCACATGCAGGCCCTTGTAGTAGCGCAGCACGCCGACGAAAAGGACGAACGGCTCCCCCTCCCCCAGGCCCAGCCGCGCAAGGATGGCCGGATCGCCAGGGCCATCCCGAGCGTCATCGCCCATGCCCAGAGGGATCACACACACCTTGTCTCGCAAATCCGGCGCCGTCAGTACCGGACTGGTGCGCGCGTATGCGGGCGAGGTCGCCACGATGGCCGACATGGCCCTCAGCGTGCGCCGCATCAGCGGGGCATAGGCCATGCCCAGCCAGCGCTGGCGCACGATGTCCGAGTGGTACAGCATCACCGCAGGCGCACCGGGCCGTACCGCCGCATGCAGCACATCGGCCAACGGCCAGGGATAGTGATAGACCACCACATCGGCCCCGCGCGCCAGCGCCGCAAAGCGCCGGAAGGCGGCAGGCCCGCCCAGGTCGCACGAGGCGGGGGCGGCCCAGGAGCGCTCGCGCACCACCCGGGCCTCGGGCCGCACCATCTCGGCAGGCTCGGGCCGGGTGGACAACGCGAACACCGTGTTCTCCACGCCCAGCGCCGCCGTCGCCAGGGCGATCTGCCGGATGGCCTCTTCGATGCCGCCGGTGCTGTCGGGGAAGTAGGTGCGGTAGACGTGCAGCGCCTTCAAGACCGCAGACCCCCTGCGGTTGCAGCCTCATGCAGGATGCCTTGCAGTGCCTTGGCAGACTTTTCCCAGGAAAAGTCCTGCTCCAGCTTGCGTTTCAGCGCCTGGACGCCCTCAGCGGGAATGCCGCCACGGGCCGCCGTGGCGATGGCCTGCTCCCAATCCTGCACTTTGAGCGGGTCGCAGAAGATGACGCCCGTATCGATGATCTCGTTCATGGCCGGGCGATCACTGCACAGCGAAGGGGTTCCCAGTAACGCGGCCTCCAGCGGCGGCAGCCCGAAACCTTCGTACAGACTGGGGAAAACCAACGCCTTGGCGCGCGACAGCACATAGCCAACGCTGCCATCGTCCAGCTTGCCCAGGAAATGCACCCGCTCCTGCAAGCCCAGCGCGCGCACCTTCGGCTCACAGGTTCTGTTGTCGCCGATCATCACCAAGTCCACAGCTTCGTCACGCAACTGCGCATAGGCTTGCAGCACGATGTCAAGATTTTTATGGTGGTCATCAGAGCCGAGAAACACCAGAAACGGACGCTCTGGTAGCTTCACATCGACCTCTCTTGCTGCAGGCAAGGCAGTCACTCCGTTGTAAACCATGCTGATGCGCTCGGGCGGCACGCCCAGCAGGCGCGATACATCCTGCACGTTGGCGCGGCTGATCGTCACTATGCGCTCGGCTTGCCGGGCAATGCGTGCATAACGACCTTCCCATTCCTCACACACGGCCTTTGGAAAATGCTGTGGAAACAACAATGGCGTCACATCATGGATCATGACCACCGAGTTGGGAGGGAGCACTTCCGGACACCAGTGTATGGATGTATAGAAATGCAAGCGCGGACGCATCGCTTGCTGATCTGTCCCAGGCGCTGCCGGGCCTTTTGCACTGCCTGCCAGTCGCTGCAATTGCCTGAACTGCTCGCGACAAACCCGGCCAATGCCGCGCTGGTCGGCCAAAGGGCCATTGGCAAACAGCAGATCGAAATCAGGAAACACCAATGTCGTGTAAGGCGCTGCATCTTTTTGAGTCGATCCACCGTCGTACACCACCACACGCTTGAGCCGCTCCCACAGCCAGGGCCACGACTCAAGCCGAGGCTTGACCGTCGCGACCAACCCCGGATGCTGCATGGCTCGCCTCCCCGCCCACCGCAATCCAGCGAACACGAAGCGCTTGGGATTGCACACGCGCAACGGTGTGGTCAGACGCCACGACAGGCTGCGATAAGTGCGCGCCAACTCATCAGCCAGGCGCGACTGCTCTGCGAATGCCTGCTGCGTCCGTGCATTGGCGCTGGCTGCAAGCGCCAGGGCATGATCCGCCCGTGCATCCGCAGCATCCGCCCGTGCATCCGCAGCGTCCGCTCGCGCATCCGCAGCGTCCGCCCGGGCAACAAGCCTTGCCTGCTCGGCAGGGACGAAGTCATCGAACACATTGGGCGGAACGCTGAAATGCGTTTGCAAACCCTCATGTTCTCTGGCGAGATAAAAGCGATTGAGCCCGTCCGCATAGGCAAATGCATAGCCTGCATCCAGCAACAGCGGTTCCCACTCGCTGTATGAAGCCACTTGTGTCATGGGCTGCGTGGCTTCGACCAGCACGATCCATGGACGATATTTATGCCAGTCATTGCCTCGCAGCACCTGGGTTTCCAGCCCTTCGACATCGACCTTGAGAAAATGGATCGCCTGCCCTGCAGACAAATGCGCATTCAGGATGTCTGTCAAACGCGCCATGTCCACCTCGCGTGGCGTGGTCTGCCACCCGGACTGGATGTGCCGTTGCGCGATGCCCTCGTCCACGGAAGATAGTCCAGTGTCATCAATCACATGGAGGCGAATCCGTCCGCTGCGCTCGCCGACAGCAACGTTCAGATTGACATCACGCGGTCGCGCTGCCGACAGCGCTGCATACAGTGCAGGGTTCGGCTCGATATTGATGCCAGACCAGCCGGCGTCATAAAAGGCCTTGCTCACCGAATGCTGTTCCGGCCAAGCCGCGCCTACATCGACATAAAAGCCTGCTGACACATGCCTCAGCGCGCGCCAGAGCATGACGTCCTCGAAGTTCTGTGCGTAGGAAATCAGGCTCATCGCGGTTCAATCCGAATCTGCGGGTCAATCCAGGCCACTCCGGAAAAATGCGGCTTGCCGATATTGACCACGGTGAACACCAGCGCCAGATCGCGCCACTCATAGTTGTTGACCAAGTGCGTGTCGGTGCTCGACAGCGCCGTCTGCACCGAATACGTGCCCGGCCCCAAGCTGGCAGGGAAGTCGATGTCATAGCGCCACAGGCTGCCTGCGGGCACGTCGTTCAGCGGCTGCTGCTTCAGGTCGGTATTGGTGCCATACATCACTTGGCCGAGCCGATCCTTGATGCCGTAGCCCAGCACCAGCCTGGGGATGGGCGCATGCACGCGCACGTCCACGCGCAGACGCACCGGCTGACCAACGTCGGCCACTTCGATGGGTTGGCCATTGGCATCCAGCAGCGCAATATGCTCGACGGTGGCCTCGCCCGTGCCGGAGATGGTCTGCACCTTGCCGTCGCCGCGCACCTCTTGCGTCACCGTCTGGTTCTGGTTGTCGGCCAGCATGGCGTTGTAGTAGTCCATCACTGCCTCGGGCTCGCCTTCCATCAGCAGCTCGCCTGCGCTGAGCAAAATGGCGCGGTCACAGATGGACTGGATGGCTTGCTTGTCGTGCGACACCAGCAGCAACGTGGTGCCCTGCTGGCGGAACTCGCGGATGCGCTCGAAGCTCTTGTGCTGAAAGTAGGCATCGCCCACCGACAGTGCTTCATCGACGATCAGAATATCGGGCCGCACGGCCGTGGCCACGGCAAAGGCCAAGCGCACCTGCATACCGCTGGAATACACGCGCACCGGCTGGTCAATGTAGTCGCCGATCTCGGCAAAGGCTTCAATCTGCGGCATCAGCGCCAGCACGTCGGCCACGCCCATGCCCAGCAGCTGCCCTGCCAAGACGGCGTTCTGCCTGCCGGTGAAATCCGGGTGAAAGCCCATGCCCAGCTCCAGCAGCGCGGCGACGCGGCCCACCATCTGCACGCTGCCGGTCGTCGGCTGGGTGGTGCCGACGATCATCTTGAGCAGCGTGCTCTTGCCCGCGCCATTGATGCCAATGATGCCCACGGCCTCACCCCGGCGTACGACGAAGTTCAGGTTACGCAGCACCCAGTGCAGCTGGTGGCGCGGTTTGTCGCGCGGATCCATCCATTCGCACAGCCGCGCCCCGCGTGACGGGTATTGTTTGTAGGCCTTGCCCAGGCCGCTGACGGTGATTGCGTTCATCACAGCTCGTCCACCATTTCGCCCGCGTGCCTACGGAACAAGCGCAGGGCCAGCACGCACAGCAGAATGGCCAGCACCAGCACCGGCCACAGGCTGGTCCAATCGGGCCAGCGGCCCTGCACCAGAATCGTCTGGTAGGACTCCATCAGCCGTGCCATCGGGTTGAGGTGTACCCAATGGCGCACACGTTCGGGCAGGATGCTCACCGAATAGACGATGGGCGTGAGCCAGAACCAGAAGTTCAGAAAGATGCCAAAGAACTGCCCCACATCGCGGAAGAACACGTTGAGCACGCCCAATGTGACGCCCAGGCCGACGGCGAACATCACCAGCAGCGCCAGCGTGGGCAGCAGTGCCAGATACGCCAGGCCCGGAAAGTTGCCCGAGACCAGCAAAAACAGCGTGAACAGCCCGAACACGATGCCAAAGTTGACGAGCGCATTGGCGACCACGATCACCGGTAGGCACAGGCGCGGAAAGCTCAGTTTTTTTAGCAGGTTGGAATTGTCGATGAAGGTGTTCTGCGCCCGGCTGACGATCTCCGCGAACAACCCCCAGGTGAGGACGCCCGCACAAAGGTGGATGCTGTAAGCGAAGCTGTTGTCCGCTCCCGGCAGCCTGGTGCGCATGACCTGTGAAAAGATCACCGTGTAAACGACGATCATGGCCAGCGGATTGAGCACCGTCCACGCCGCGCCCAGCAGCGAATTCTGGTACTTGGATTGAAATTCGCGCTTGACGCTGCCCAGGATGAAGCCGCGGTAGGCCCAAAGGGCCCTCACCATGCCCAGCATCAGGCGCGCCCGTAAATGTCCTGGAAACGGACGATGTCGTCTTCACCCAGGTATTCGCCGCTTTGCACCTCGATCATCACCAGGTCAAGCACGCCGGGGTTTTCCAGCCGGTGCTGGTGGCCGGCGGGGATGTAGGTGGATTCATTGGCCCGGACGAAGAATTCCTTGTCGCCGTTGACGACCTTGGCCATGCCGCTGACGACAATCCAATGCTCGCTGCGGTGGTGGTGCATCTGCAGACTGAGGCTGGCGCCGGGCTTGACCTCGATGCGCTTGATCTTGAAGCGGGCGCCTTCCTCCAGCACCGTATAGGTGCCCCATGGGCGGCTTACGGTGCGGTGCAGCTTGTAGGCTTCGTGCCCCTGTTTCTTCAGTCTTGCCACGACCTGCTTGACATCCTGCGCACGCGCGGGGTCGGCAACCAGCAGTGCATCGGGTGTGTCGATGATCATCAGATCACGCACCCCCACCGTTGCCACCACCCGCCCCTCGCTGCGCACGAACACGTCGTGGCTATCGACGAACACCGCCGAATCGCAGGCTGCACGGTTGCCGTCGCCGTCAGGCTGCGTGAGCTGGCTCACGGCGACCCATGAGCCGATGTCGCTCCACCCGATGTCGGTCGGCACCACGGCCACGTTGCTCGACCGCTCCATGACGGCATAGTCGATGGAAATGTCCGGCACCTGGGAAAAAGACTGTGCCGGGAGTTCGATCATCTCGCCCTCCGCAGCGCCCAGCGCGCTCCAGCATGCCTCAACGGCGGCGCTGACATCAGGCGCATGCCGCGCCAGTTCGTCAAGGATGACGCCCGCCTGAAAGCAGAACATGCCCGAGTTCCACAAAAACCGCCCGCTCGCCAGATACTCGCGCGCTTTGTCCGCCGAAGGCTTTTCAACGAAACGGAGCACGCGCTTGCCGCCGTCAGAGGCTTCGCCCTCCTGCGTCTCGATGTACCCAAAGCCGGTCTCGGGAGCCGTCGGCACGATGCCAAACGTCACGAGCCGCCCCTGCTGGGCCAACCCTTGCGCGATGGCGACGGTATCGACAAACCCTCGCTGGTTTTGAATCAAATGATCCGCCGCCAGCACGAGCATCACCGCATCGCGCCCGTACCGGGCCGCCACCATCCGGGCAGCCAGTGCAACGGCGGGAGCCGTATTGCGCCCCGTCGGCTCCAGCAGGAATGTGCCGCGCTCACCGCCCCCCAGCAGAGCCAGTTCGTCCTTGCTCATGAAGTAGTAGTCGCGGTTGGTGACCGTCACGATTTCGCCACCGGCAGCCACTTCCGAAGCGCGCCGGTAGGTTTTCAACAACAGGCTCTCGCCATCCGCCAGTTGCATGAAGGGCTTGGGATGGCCCTCCCGGGAAGCAGGCCAGAGCCGTGTGCCAGCACCGCCGGACAGTACTACGGGGATCAACATGACTTACCTTTGGGAAGAAACGAACCAACGAAAAGCATTTGCAAGGCGGGCCGTGATCGAAGGACGATCAGGTGAGTTGGATGTGCTGCAGCGGCAATGCGAAGAATTATCCCATCGCCCCACGGCAGCACGTAACGAACCGCTACCCGCCATTGCTCGCAATTTCAATGGCTGCGGATCATGGTGCCGTAGGCTTGGTCGGTCAGAATCTCCAGCAGCATGGAATGCGGCACGCGGCCATCCACCACGTGTACCGCGTTCACGCCGGCCTTGGCCGCGTCGATGGCGCCGGCCAGCTTGGGCAGCATGCCGCCCGAGATGGTTCCGTCGGCAATCAGCGCGTCGATCTGGCGGGGCGTCAGTTCGGTTAGCAACTGGCCCTGCTTGTCCAGCACGCCGGGGATGTTGGTCAGCATCACCAGTTTTTCGGCCTGCAGCACCGTGGCGAGCTTGCTGGCCACCACGTCGGCGTTGATGTTGTAGCTCTCGTTGGCCTCACCGAAGCCGATGGGGCTGATGACGGGGATGAAGGCGTCGTCCTGCAGCGCCTTGACCACGCTGGGGTCGATGGCGACGATGTCGCCCACCTGGCCCACGTCGTGCTCGATGCTCGGGTCCTTGTTGTCCACCATCTTGAGCTTCTGCGCGCGGATCATGCCGCCGTCGCGCCCCGTCAGGCCCACGGCCTTGCCGCCGGCCTGGTTGATGAGGCCCACGATGTCCTGCTGCACCTCGCCGGCCAGCACCCACTCGACCACTTCCATGGTCTCGGCGTCGGTCACGCGCATGCCCTGGATGAACTCGCCCTTCTTGCCCAGGCGCTTGAGCGCCATCTCGATCTGCGGCCCGCCGCCGTGTACTACCACGGGGTTCATGCCCACCAGCTTGAGCAGCACCACGTCCTCGGCAAAATCAGCCTGCAGGGCCGGGTCGGTCATGGCGTTGCCGCCGTACTTGATGACGATGGTCTTGCCGTGGAACTTGCGGATGTAGGGCAGCGCCTGGGCCAGGATTTCAGCCTTGTCGCGCGGGGCAATCGAGAGGAGATCGGTCATGGGGGCGGGCCGCTGGGCAGCAAAGAAAACGGTAAGGCGCAAATTGTGCCGTATCCGGTTCAATGCCTCAGCCAGCGCGGAACCTTGAAGCGCACGATGGCGAAATACGCCATGACGTAGCTGATCACGAACAACCCGCAGAACGCCATCAGCAGCGGCGTGTTGTTCCAAAACAGCACGGCAGGCACGACGGTCAGCAGGGTGAAGCCCCAGAGGTAGGGCGAGGTGCGGTTGTTGCGCATCAGTACGCGGCGCGATTCGTCGTCGTGGAACACGCCGCGCACGATGCGGCGGTAGATCAGTTGGTGAAAGTGCAGCGCGTCCGCCACGCCGGGCGACACACCGCGCACGGTCTTGCGGTAGATGGAAAACACTGTCTCCCAGACTGGGTAGATCAGCAGCAGCATGGGGAACCAGGGCGACACGTCGGGGTTGCGCTGCACCAGCGAAAGGCTGGCCACCGCAATCACCAGGCCCCAAATGTAGGCCCCGCCATCCCCGGCGAAGAGCATGCCGCGCGGGTAGTTCCACACCAGAAACCCGCCTGTCGCTGCCGCTGTACACACCAGCAGCGCGCCCAATGCCCGGTCGCCCACCTGCAGGCACACGTGGGCCAGGGCCAGGCACACGATCAGGGCCACCATGCCCGCCAGGCCGTTGTAACCGTCGATGATGTTGAAGGCATGCGGCAGGCCCGCGATGGCCAGCAGGACGATGCCCACCCCCAGCCAGGGCGCCTGGTGCAGCAGCACGTCCAGCCAGGGCAGTTCCAGGCGCGGCAGGCGCAGGTTTAGCAACCACACTGCCAGGCCGCCCGACAGCAGGGTGAGCAGCAAACGGTAGCGCACCGACAGCCGCTGCGTCATGTCTTCCGCGATGCCGCCCAGTGCTGCGGGCAGCAGCACTGCGATCCACAGCAGCACCCAGGAGCCCAGGCGCAGCAAGCCCGGGTCACCCGCCTGCGTCCGCCACACGCCCAGCAGCCAACTGGCCACTACGCCGATCAACAGGGCCAGGCCGCCCAGTCGGGGCACTTCGCCCACATGGAAGCGCTGGGGCATGCCTTCACCGTATTCGACACTGCGTTTGCCCAGCCAACGGATGACGGCGGCGGAAACGGCCAGCGTGCAGAGGAAACTGACAAAGGACAACAAGATCATGGGATTGCCGATGTTACGCGGCACGCAGGTTTCAAATTGCAAACATTCAGGAGTATTCCGGTCGCACCGGATTCCAGGCGCAGCAGCGGCACACCAGCTCGTGCAGACCAATGGCATCAGTCGGGTCGCCCAGCGGGGGACGACAAAAACAGCTTCCAGCGCGGGGGCGCCAAACCCGTCAGGCAAAGACTTCCGCCTGTGCCAGCGCCACGCCTTGCGCATCCTTGGCCGACAGGCGCGGCTCGCCACCCAGATGCCAGTCGATGGCCAAGGCGGCATCGTTCCAGGCGATGCACCGCTCATGCTCGGGCGCGTAGTAGTCGGTGGTCTTGTACAGAAACTCCGCCGTCTCGCTGAGCACCACGAACCCATGCGCGAAGCCGGGCGGCACCCAGAGCTGCCGGTGGTTGTCGGCACTGAGTTCCACCCCCACCCAGCGGCCGAACGTGGGCGAGCTTTTGCGGATGTCCACCGCCACGTCGAACACGGCCCCGCTGACCACGCGCACCAGTTTGCCCTGCGGCTGGCGGACTTGGTAGTGCAGGCCGCGCAGCACGCCCTTGCCACTGCGGCTGTGGTTGTCCTGAACGAACTGATGGTTGGTGCCCGTGGCCTCGTTGAAGGCGCGCTGGTTGAAGCTCTCGAAGAAAAAGCCGCGCGCGTCGCCGAACACCTTGGGTTCGATCAGCAGAACGTCGGGGATGGCCTGGGGCGTGACTTGCATGGGGCGGCGTTATCAATAGATTTTTTCGGTGAGCAGCCGCATCAGGTACTGGCCGTAGCCGCTCTTCGTGAGAGGCCGGGCCAGGGCTTCGAGCTGTGCGCCGTCGATCCAGCGCTGGCGCCAGGCGATCTCTTCGGGGCAGGCGATCTTGAGGCCCTGGCGGTGCTCCAGCGTGGCGATGAACTGACCCGCCTCCATCAGGCTCTGGTGGGTGCCGGTGTCCAGCCAGGCATAGCCCCGGCCCATGATCTCGACGTGGAGCTGGCCCTGGTCGAGGTACAGCCGGTTCAGGTCGGTGATCTCCAGCTCGCCCCGCGGCGACGGAGTAAGGCGCCTGGCCATGTCCACCACCTGGCTGTCATAGAAGTACAGCCCGGTGACGGCGTAGTTGCTCTGGGGCTTGGCAGGCTTTTCTTCCAGCGACAGCACCTTGCCCGCGCCGTCGAACGCGGCCACGCCGTAGCGCTCGGGGTCGTGTACGTGGTAGGCGAAGACGCTGGCGCCCTCGGTGCGGTGCATGGCGTGGGCCAGCAGCAGGTGGATGTCGTGACCGTAGAAGATGTTGTCGCCCAGCACCAGGGCGCTGGGGCTGCCTGCCAGAAATGCCTCACCGATCAGGAACGCCTGCGCCAGCCCGTCGGGGCTGGGCTGCACGGCGTATTCCAGGCGGATGCCCCACTGGCTGCCGTCGCCCAGCAGTTGCTGGAAGCGGGGCGTGTCCTGCGGGGTGCTGATGATGAGGATCTCGCGGATGCCCGCCAGCATCAGGGTGCTGAGGGGGTAGTAGATCATGGGCTTGTCATAGACCGGCAGCAGTTGCTTGCTGATGGCGAGGGTGGCCGGGTGCAGGCGGGTGCCGGAGCCGCCCGCGAGGATGATGCCTTTGCGTTCCATGGTGCTGTTTTTCAAAGAATTTCCGCCAGCATGCGCGCCACGCCCGCCTGCCACGGGGGCAGGGTCAGGCCAAAGGTGGCCTGCAGCTTGCGCGTGTTCAGGCGCGAGTTGTGCGGGCGCGCGGCGGGCGTGGGGTAGGCGCTGGTGGGGATGGGCGCCACCTCGGTTGCTTTAATTTTGATAGCTGCTTGCGCTTGTGCAGCAAGCGCTAGAACGTGATTTGCATAAAAATGCCAGTTGGTTTCGCCCGCCGCCGCGCAGTGGTACAGGCCCGCGTGCTGCGGGTGCTGGCGCAGGTGGCGTATGGCGTGGGCGGTCACGTCGGCCAGCAGGTCGGCACCGGTGGGCGCCCCCCATTGGTCGTCGATGACGGTGAGGCGCTCGCGCTCTTGCGCCAGGCGCAGCATGGTCTTGGCGAAGTTGCCGCCGCGTGCGCCATACACCCAGCTCGTGCGCAGGATGAGGTGCTGGCAGCCGGACTGCTGGATGGCCTGCTCGCCCGCGAGTTTGGTGCGGCCATAGACGGACAGGGGCGCGGGCGTGTCGTCTTCCGTCCAGGGGCGGGTGCCGCTGCCGTCGAACACATAGTCGGTGCTGTAGTGGACGAGCCATGCACCCAGGCGGGCAGCCTCGTCGGCCAGCGCGGCGGGCGCCGCAGCGTTGAGGGTGTGGGCGAATTCGGGCTCGCTCTCGGCCTTGTCCACGGCGGTGTGGGCCGCCGCATTCACGATCACGTCGGGACGCAGGGCGCGCACGGTGTCGGCCACGCCTGCGGGGTTGGCGAAGTCGCCGCAGTGGTCGGTGCTGTCGAAGTCCAGCGCGGTGACGGTGCCCAGCACCGACAGGCTGCGCTGCAGCTCCCAGCCCACCTGGCCGTTCTTGCCAAAGAGCAGGATGTTCATGCGGTTTCGTATTGTTTGGAAACCCAGTCGCGGTAGGCGCCGGTCTGCACGCTGGCGACCCAGTCGGCGTTCGCCAGGTACCACTGCACGGTCTTGCGGATGCCGGTGTCGAAGGTCTCGGCAGGCTTCCAGCCCAGCTCGCGCTCGATCTTGCGGGCGTCGATGGCGTAGCGGCGGTCGTGGCCGGGGCGGTCCTTCACGTGGGTGATCTGCGCCCGGTAGCTCTGGCCGTCGGCGCGGGGGCGCAATTCGTCGAGCAGCGCGCAGATGGTATGCACGATGTCGATGTTGGGCTTTTCGTTCCAGCCGCCGATGTTGTAGGTCTGGCCGGTTTGCCCGGCCTCCAGCACGCGGCGGATGGCGCTGCAATGGTCCTTGACGTACAGCCAGTCGCGCACCTGCAGGCCGTCGCCATACACGGGCAGGGGCTTGCCCGCGAGGGCGTTGACGATCATCAGCGGGATGAGTTTTTCCGGGAAGTGGTAGGGCCCGTAGTTGTTGCTGCAGTGGGTGGTGAGCACCGGCAGGCCGTAGGTGTGGTGCCAGGCGCGCACCATGTGGTCGCTGGCGGCCTTGCTGGCGCTGTAGGGGCTGTTGGGCTCGTAGGGGTGTACCTCGGTGAAGGCGGGCGCGTCAGCGTGCAGGGTGCCGTACACCTCGTCCGTGGAGACGTGGAGAAAGCGGAATGCTTCTTTTTTGATAGCTGGCAGCCCGCTCCAGTATTGCCTTACGGCCTCCAAAAGCCTGAAAGTGCCGACCACGTTGGTCTGGATGAAGTCTTCGGGGCCGTGGATCGAGCGGTCCACGTGCGACTCGGCCGCGAA
The DNA here is from genome assembly GCF_047607405.1 of Acidovorax sp. Lineage (GTDB taxonomy): Bacteria > Pseudomonadota > Gammaproteobacteria > Burkholderiales > Burkholderiaceae_C > Acidovorax. The sequence continues at coordinate 57,251 of NZ_JASGDA010000008.1, forward strand.
GTTGACGATGGCGCGGGGCTGGTGTTCGGCCAGCAGGCGCGCGAGCGTGGCACTGTCGCCGATGTCGGCCTGCACGAAGACGTGGCGCGGGTCGCCCTGCAGGCTGTCCAGGTTGTGCAGGTTGCCCGCGTAGGTGAGCTTGTCGAGGTTCAGGACCGGCTCATCCGAGGTGGCGAGCCAGTCCAGCACGAAGTTGGCACCGATGAAACCGGCGCCGCCGGTGACGAGGATCATGGGGGGATGGGCGTGTCCGAAGGAAGGCCGGATTATCCCCTTCGCCCCGCCACCTCAGAAGTGGATGCCCCGCATCATCTGCTGCAGCGCCACGGCCTCGGCGGAGAGCTGGGGCTTGGCGTTCTTGTCGCCCTTGGCTGCCGTGGAGTCGGGGAACATGCGAAAACTCGTGTTCATGGCGATCTGCGCCAAGCGCGGCACCAGCGCGTGCAGCAGCTGGCCGGTGATCCCCAAACGCGTGGCGATGCGCACGGGCTTGAAGATGCACGCCTGGGCGATCATGTCCGCCGCCTCTTCGGGGCTGAGCGTGGGCACGTTGTTGTAGATCTTGGTGGGCGCGATCATGGGCGTGCGCACCAGGGGCATGTTGATCGTGGTGAAGGTGATGCCCTGATCCGCGAACTCGCTGGATGCGCAGCGCGTCCAGGCGTCCAGCGCGGCCTTGCTGGCCACGTAGGCCGAGAAGCGCGGCGCGTTGGTCAGCACGCCGATGGAGCTGATGTTGACCACGTGGCCCCGGCGCTTTTCGACCATGCCGGGCAGCAGACCCATGGTGACGCGCAGGCAGCCGAAGTAGTTGAGCTGCATGGTGCGCTCGTAGTCGTGGAAGCGGTCGTAGCTCGACTCGATGGCGCGGCGGATGGAGCGGCCCGCGTTGTTGATGAGGAAGTCCACGCCGCCGTGGCGGTCGATGAGCAGCTTGACGAAGCGGTCGCAGTCGGTCATGTCGGCAATGTCTGCCGGGTAGGCGATGAACTCGTAGCCCCGGGCCTTGGCTTCGGCGCAGGCTTCGTCCAATTTCTCCTGGTCGCGGCCGCAGATGATGGTGGTGGCACCTGCCTCGGCAAACTTGTGCGCCGCCGCGAGGCCAATGCCCGACGAGCCACCGGTGATGAGCACCACCTTGCCCGCCACCGTGCCCTTGAGGGTGCGGTCGATGAACAGCTCGGGGTCGAGGTGGCGCTCCCAGTAGTCCCACAGGCGCCAGGCGTAGTCCTTGAGGTTGGGGCATTCCACGCCCGAGCCCTTGAGCGCCGCCAGCGTCTCGCGGCAGTCGAAGCGCGTGGGGTAGTTGACGAAGGTGAGCATGTCCTCGGGCAGGCCCAGGTCCTTCATGACGGCGTTGCGCACGCGGCGCACGGGGGCCAGGGCCATCAGGCTTTTCTTCACGCTCTTGGGGACGAAGCCCAGCAGCGCGGCGTTGACGAACAGGTTCATGCGCGGCGCGTGCGCGGCGCGCGAGAAGATGTCGAGCACGTCGCCCACGCGGTAGCCCACCGGGTCCACCAGGTGATAGCACTTCTTGGCGATGTCCTTCTGGTGGCTGATGACGTTGAGCGCGTTGACCACGAAGTCCACGGGCACGATGTTCACGCGCCCGCCTTCCAGGCCCACCGTGGGCATCCACGGCGGCAGCAGCTGGCGCATGCGCTGGATGAGCTTGAAGAAGTAGTACGGGCCGTCGATCTTGTCCATCTCGCCCGTGGCGCTGTCACCCACGACCATGGCGGGGCGATAGACCGTCCAGGGCACCCTGCAGTCCTGGCGCACGATCTTCTCGCTCTCGTGCTTGGTCTGGAAGTACGGGTGGTCCAGGCCCTCGGCCTCGTCGAACATGTCTTCACGGAACACGCCTTCGTACAGGCCCGCCGCGGCGATGGACGAGACGTGGTGGAAGTGCCCGGCGTCGACGGCCTTCGCCAGGTCCACCGTGTTGCGCGTGCCCTCAATGTTCACGGCCACCTGCGTCTCTTCGTCCGCCCCCAGGTCATAGACGGCGGCCAGGTGGTAGAAGTGGTCGATCTGGCCCTTGAGCTTCTTCACGTCCTCGGCGGACACGCCCAGCTTCCTGGCGGTGAGGTCGCCATGCACGGGCACGGCGCGCGCGGCGGTCACGCCCCAGTAGGCGCGCAGGTCGGCCACCTTGTCGGCGCTCTCCTTGCGGATCAGGAAATGCACCACCGCGCCCTTGCGCTCCAGCAGCTTCTTGACCAGCCGCTTGCCGATGAATCCCGTTGCCCCCGTCACGAAATACTGCATGGAAAACTCCTCTTTAATGGTTTGATTCTTGCGCAGGGCCCGTGCCGACTGCTTCAGCACAAACCCGCGCCGATGCTAGCGGCGGGGCCTCGGCGGCGGCTAGGTGGCGCGCTCTACGTTTTTAGGAGCGCGCGCCTACACGTGGGGCGCGGCGCGGCGTACAGTCCCCCACTGAATCCATCACTCAACCAACTCACCGACACGGAGGCCACATGGTCAAGAAACTGCAGAAACTCAGCGCCAGCAAGAAGAAGGGCAACACCCAACTGTCCAGCACCGTCAAGGACTCCGCCCAGCAGATCTGGCTGGCCGGCCTGGGCGCTTTCTCCAAGGCACAGGCCGAAGGCAGCAAGGTGTTCGAGGCCCTGGTCAAAGAGGGCCTGTCCATCCAGCGCAAGACCCAGGCCGTCGCCGAGGAAAAGATCTCCGAAGCCACCAGCCGCGTGACCAACATGGCCAGCGACATCGGCTCCAAGGCCCAAGGCCAGTGGGACAAGCTGGAAAACATCTTTGAAGACCGCGTTGCCAAGGCCCTGGCCAAGCTGGGCGTGCCCTCGGCCCGTGACCTGGCAGCCCTGAGCGCCCGCGTGGACGCTCTGGCCAAGGGCGCCAAGGCCGCCCCCGCCAAGGCAGCAGCCAAGGCGCCTGCGAAGAAGGCCCCGGCCAAGAAGGCTGCCGTTGCCGCCAAGCCCGCCGCCAAGAAGGCCGCCCCCAGGAAGCCCGCCGCCCGTGCCGCAGCCGCCGACACCGGCGCATCGTCCGCCAACTGATACCGAGCAGCCACTGCCTCGACGGCCGATGCCTGCATCGGCCGTTTTTCTTTGGGTGAATGCCGCAGTGCAACAATCCGGGCTGGGTTAGAGTAGCCGCAGAGACACGGAAACAACGACGCGCAAACGAAGCGAAGAGGGCCTGCAGACATGGTGAAGAAAGCGCCGCGCCGCACCGCAGAACGCATTCTGGAGGTGACGCTGGACCTGTTCAACCGGTTCGGCGAGCCCAACGTCTCCACCACCCTCATCTCTGCCGAGCTGCGCATCAGCCCCGGCAACCTCTACTACCACTACCCCGCCAAAGACGAGCTGATCAACGCGCTGTTCGACCGCTACGAACGGTCGCTCACCGAGCTGCTGGCCGCCAGCGACGGCGTGCGCAACGTCGAGGACGCGTGGTTCTTCATGCACACGCTGTTCGAGCTGATCTGGCAGTACCGTTTTCTGTACCGCGACCTCAACGACCTGCTGTCCAAGAACCGGCGGCTGGAGACGCACTTCCAGGCCATCCTGAAGAACAAGACCCGCGCCGTGCGCGCCATGCTCGACGGCATGGGCCGTGCGGATGCCCTGCGCATCGACAGCCGGGAGCTGGAAGCCACCGCCACCAGCATGGTGGTGGTGCTGACCTACTGGCTCAGCTTCGAGTACGTGCGCGACCCGCGCCACGCACTGGAGCCCGAGAGCGCCCAGGCCGCCCTGCTGCGCGGCGCGCACCATGTGCTCAACCTGCTCATGCCCTATCTCGAAAGCGGCCAGCGCGCCCACCTGCTGGAACTGGCGGGCGCCTATGCCGCCGCCCGCAGCTGACCCCGCCCCTGCGCACCGCCCACAAGAACATTCACGGAGACACACACCATGGCCAAATGGACCCCCTTCCCCCACGCTGGCGACTACAGGTTCGATGCGGCAAGCGTCAAGAAGCAATGGGCGCGCCTGCATGGCGGCGATGCCGAGCCCTGCCCCCAGGACGCCGCCGTGCTCAACGCCTGGGCGCTGTTCCACAGCGGCGACTTCGAAAAGGCCGCCGCCGCCGGGCTGGCTGCAGGCGGCGCGGGCATCACCGTCGCCAACAAGGCCACCGCCATCTACGCCAACTACCTGGAACCCAAGGAGAAAACGCGCCTGGACCTGTTCACCCAGGTGGCCGAGCGCGCCGAGGCCCAGGCCGCCGCCGAGCCCGGCAACCCCAACGCCTGGTACTGGCACGCCTACGCGCTGGGCCGCTACAGCCAGGGCATCAGCGTGGCCAAGGCGCTGGCGCAGGGGCTGGGCGGCAAGGTGAAGGAGTCGCTGGAAAAAGCCATCGCCCTGTCGCCCCGGCACGCGGATGCGCGCATCGCCCTGGGCGCCTTCCATGCCGAGGTAATCGACAAGGTGGGCTCGCTGATCGGCGGCATGACCTATGGGGCCAAGAAGGACACCGGCCTCAAGTTGTTCCAGGAAGCCCTCAAGCTCAACCCCGGCTCACCCATCGCCATGATCGAATACGCCAATGCGCTGGTCATGCTCGAAGGCGACAGGAAGATGAACGAAGCCACGGCGCTGTACGAAAAGGCCGCCGCCAGCACGCCCGCCGACGCGATGGAGCGGCTGGATGTGGAAATGGCCAAGGCAGAGCTAGAAGACTGAAAGAAAGCGACACCCCCTGAGCGACTTCGTCGCGGCCCTCGCCTGGGCCGCGCCGGTGTCATAGGCTATGCGCCACTGAACCGGCGTGAAGCGATTTCCAGCAGGCCGTCGAAGATCAGGTTGTCCACCAGCTCGAAGGGCCGCGTCATGCTGGGCGCCATCTTCCAGCCAGCGCCGCCGGTCATCAGGCAGGCAGGCTCCTCGCCGCAGTGCGCAATGACGTGCTGCACCATGCGCTCGACCGCGCCCGCGATGGCGTAGGTGCCGCCGCTGGTCAGCGCGTCGCTGGTGTTGGTGGGGAACGTGCGCACCTCGCCCGTGGGCACGTGCAGGCCGGCGGTGCCCGACTCCAGCGCGCGCAGCATGATGCCGTGGCCCGGCAGGATCAGCCCGCCCAGAAAGCGCCCCTCGGCGTCAATGCATTCCACCGTGACCGCCGTGCCCACCATCACCACCACCAGTGGCCGCGCGGGGCCCTGGCGCAGCACGCGGTGGCGCGCGCCGATCATGGCCACCCAGCGGTCGGAGCCCAGGCGCGAGGGATGGTCGTAGCCGTTGACCAGGCCCGCCTCTTGCGGCGAGGACACCACCCATGCGGGCGCCACGTCCCACAGCTCCATCTGCTCCTGCACTCGGCGCTTGATGGCGTCGCCCGCCACCACGCAGCCCAGCATGCGCGCGGGCTGCGGCAGCGCGGCCCAGGCGCCCTCGGCGAGCTTGTCGATGTGATCCAGGAACTCGGCGCCGTGCGCCAGCAAGGCGGCCCCGGGGCGGCAGGCGTCGTACATCGCCCACTTCAGGCGCGTGTTGCCGACATCGATGGCCAGAAAAGTCATGCGGCGGATTATCCCGAGTTTTGCGCCCGCACCAGGATTGTGAAAAAGTGTTTTGAATCCCCGCCCGGCACGCACCCCGCGCTGCTTTGCCGCTACAGTGCAACGTCTTTCCATTCACCCGCAACACGAGGAGTTAACCATGGGACTTTTCAGCTTCATCAAGGAAGCCGGCGAAAAACTGTTCGGCGGCAGTGATGCCAACGCCGCAGCCGCCGCTGCGGCCACGCAGGCCGACCTCAACGCCAAGGCGGGCAAGGCCATCGAGACCTACATCGCCGCGCAGAACCTGGGCGTCTCCGACGTGCAGGTGGCCTTCGAAGGCCCCGAGGGCAAGGTCACGGTCAAGGGCACGGCCCCCACCCAGGCCGTCAAGGAGAAGGTGACCCTGTGCTGCGGCAACGTGGCCAGCGTGACCAGCGTCGAAAACCAGATGGCCGTGACCAACCCCGAGCCCGAGGCCCAGTACCACGACGTGGTGCGCGGCGACACGCTCAGCGCCATCGCCAAGAAGTTCTACGGTGACGCCAACAAGTACCCCGTGATCTTCGAGGCCAACAAGCCCATGCTGACGCACCCCGACAAGATCTACCCCGGCCAGAAGCTGCGCATCCCGCCGCTGGCCAAGTAAGCCAGGCGCGAGAGAACAAGAACGAATCCATACTCCAGGAAATTAGGCTGCCACCGCTTGCACAGCAAGCGCTGGCAGCTATTTTTTTGGGAGCATCAGCCCTGCGTCCACGGCAGGCCATGGAAGCGCCAGCCGCCGCGCTTGCCGCGCTGGCCCTGGTCGTCGGCATCGCCCTCGAAGCCTTCGAGGATGTTGTAGGCCGCATAGCCCAGCTCCGTCGCGCGCCGGGCCGCGGCAACGGAGCGCACGCCGCTGCGGCACAGCAGCACCAGCGTGGCGCCCTCGGGCGCGGCGGCGCGCAGTTGCGCGTCGAACTCCGGGTTCATCGCCATGCCGGGCCACTGCTTCCAGGCCACAGCCGCCGCGCCGGGCACCTGGCCCACCCAGGCGCGCTCGGCGTCGGTGCGCACGTCCACCAGCAGGGCGCGGCCCTCCTGTACCCATTGCCATGCCTGCTGCGGCGGCAGGTCGCCCGCGTAGCCTTCGGGTTGCGGCTGTGTAGTCATCGTCAGATTCCTCTTTTTCAATCCCAGAGCGGCGCTGGTTCGTCGTGCAGGTGGTCGCGCAGTTGCGCGTAGTCGGGCACCACAGTGGCCACCGTGTCCCAAAAACGGGGGCTGTGGTCCATCACGCGCAGGTGGGCCAATTCGTGGGCCACCACGTAGTCGATGATGGCCGGGCGGTAGTGCAGCAGCCGCCAGTTCAGGCGGATGGAGCCGTCGGCCTTGGCGCTGCCCCAGCGGGTGTTGGCGTTGGACAGGCGCAGGCTGGTCCAGCGCACGCCCAGCAACGGCGCGAAGTGGTCCAGCCGCTCGGTAAAGTGCCGCCGCGCATCGCGCATGAGCCACGCCTGCACGGCGTCGCGGATCTGCGCGGGGGCGGCGTTGTGCGGCAGGGCGATGGCGAGCTGGCCGCCCTCGCGCGCCGCGCCCTTGCCTGCAAAGCGGTGCGCCGGGTCCAGCGCCAGCCTGAGCGTGCCGCCCAGGTAGGGCAGCGCCGCGCCGTCGGCCCAGGTGATGCGGCCCTGCTCGGTGCGCGCCTGGCGCTCGCGCGATTCTTGCAGCTTGCGCAGGATCCAGCCGGATTTTTCGCGCAGCGCTGCGTCCACGGCAGAGAGCGTGGCCCAGTGCGGCGCGCGCACCGACAGCCCTTCGGGGCCTACCGAGAAGCCGATGCTGCGCCGCCGCGCCCGCTCGAAGGCGTAGGCGACGACGGCATCGCCCAGCAGCACCTCGCGCCGCGCGCGCGGGTGGCGGAAGGCGGTGGGGGCGAGCAGCGTGGGCAGCGGGACGGGGTCGATTGCTCCTATTTCAGGAGCTACTGGTGCTTGATTGATGGGCGCTGGAGCCTGTTTTGGCTTGGATTCCAGCGCATCGAAGAAATCGAAGGCGAGTTGCACCAGGCCGCGCATGGAAGAGGTCTCCGCCGTCAACGGTAGGCGTCAGGATCGAGGCGGCGCATCTCGGACTCGATCCACGCCTCCACCTCGCGCATCAGCTCGTCGGGCTGGCGGCCTTCGCTGGCAATGGGCTTGCCGATGGACACGTCCACCACGCCGGGCCGCTTGATGAACGCCTTGCGCGGCCAGACCTTGGCCGAGGTGACGGCGATGGGGATCACCGGCGCGCCGGTGTCCACGGCCAGGCGCGTGCCGCCGGTCTTGTACTGGCCCTTCTGGCCGCGCGGGATGCGCGTGCCCTCGGGGAACATGATGACCCACACGCCCTTGTCCAGCAGCGCCTTGCCCTGCTGCACGACCTTGTTGAACGCCTGCGTGCGCTGGCTGCGGTCGATGTGGATCATGTCCAGCCGCCCGATGGCCCAGCCGAAGAAGGGCACGTAGAGCAGCTCCTTCTTGAACACGTAGGCCAGGGGGTGCGGCATGATCGTGGGCATCAAAAACGTCTCGAATGTCGATTGGTGCTTGACCAGCAGCACGGCGCCCTGGTGGGCCTCTTGCGGCAGGTTCTCCATGCCGCTGATCTGCACGCGGATGCCCAGCAGCACCCGCGCCCCGCTGATGCACAGCGACAGCCAGGCGACGGCGATGCGGTACAGCGGCAGGCCGCGCACGCCCAGCAGCGTGCCGAGCAGGATGGCGATCGCGTAGGGCACGACGGTGATGCCCATCCAGAGCAGGTGGATGACGGAGCGGATGAGTGCCATGGCGGTGATTTTAGGTGTTTTTGGCCTCTAGCCCTTATTGGATAAGCACCAACAGCTATTAATTAAGTAGCAAATGACCTGCAAAATCGTCCAGGCTCGCATGCGCCCGCGTGCCGGGCGGGAACTCGCCGGGCAGCGGCGCGCCGGGCGCCAGGTGGGCCGACGCGCCCGTACACACCAGGTGCAGCTGCGCGCCGAGTGCGGCGCCGGCCTGCAGGTGTGCGGCGCAGCTGCCCACCACCTGCACCTCGTGCCGCTCCACGCCGTAGCGGTCGCAGATTTGTTCGAGCAAACCCGCTGCTGGCTTGCGGCAGGCGCAGTCCTCGTCGGCGGCGTGGGGGCAGTAGAACACCGCGTCGATGCGCCCGCCCACGGCCGCCACCTGCCGGAGCATCTTGGCGTGGATGGCGTTGAGCGCCATCACGTCGAACAGGCCGCGCCCCAGGCCCGGCTGGTTGGTGGCGACCACCACGTGCCAGCCCGCGTGGTTGAGCCGCGCGATGGCTTCGAGCGCGCCGGGCGCGGCGCTCCATTCGTCGGCCGTGGTGATGTAGTCCTCGCCCTGCGGGTTGAGGGTGCCGTCGCGGTCGAGGATGGCGAGCTTCATGGCGTCAGGCGAGGCGGGACAAATCCGCCACGCGGTTCATGGCGTCGTGCAGGCTCTTGAGCAGGCCCTGGCGGTTCAGGCGCAGGTCCATCTGCTCGGCGTTGACCATCACGTCGTCGAAGAAGGAGTCCACCGGCACGCGCAGCACGGCCAGGGTCTGCAGGCTGGCGGTGTAGTCGCCCGCGTCGAACTGCGCGTTGGCCTCGGGCACGAAGCGCTGCAGGGCGGCGTACAGGTCCTGCTCGGCCTTTTCTTGCAGCAGGTCGGGGTTGACGTGCGGGTCCACCGGGCCTTCGACCTCGGCCTTCTTGAGGATGTTGCCCACACGCTTGTTGGCCGCCGCCAGGGCCGGGCTTTCGGGCAAGGCGGCGAAGGCGCGCACCGCCGCGAGCTGCTTCTCGACCAGGGCCAGGCGCTGCGGGCGCAGGGCCAGCACGGCGTCCACCTCTTGCGCGCTGTAGCCCTGTTCGCGCAGGCTGCCCGCGAGGCGGTCGTAGATGAAGTCGGCCAGCTGTGCGGTGGCGTCCTGGATCTTGTCGCCGAAGGCGGGCCCGGCCAGCGCGAGCAGCGCGTTCAGGTCGAGCGGCAAGTCCTTCTCGACCAGCATGCGGATCACGCCCAGCGCGTGGCGGCGCAGCGCGAACGGGTCGCGGTCGCCCGTGGGCAGGTTGCCGATGCCGAACATGCCCACCAGGGTTTCGAGCTTGTCGGCCAGCGCCACGACCACGCCCACGGTGTTGCGCGGCAGCTGGTCGCCTGCGAAGCGGGGCTTGTAGTGGTCCTCGATGGCGTCGGCGATGGTGTCGCCCAGGCCGTCGTTGAGCGCGTAGTAGCGGCCCATGGTGCCTTGCAGCTCGGGGAACTCGCCCACCATGTCGGTCACGAGGTCGGTCTTGGCGAGCAGCGCGGCCTGGTCGGCCTGCTGCACCAGCGCGGCGTCGCCCAATTGCTGCGCGATGGATTTGGCAATCGCCCGCACGCGCGCCACGCGCTCGCCCTGCGTGCCCAGCTTGTTGTGATAGACGACCTTGGCGAGGCTTTCAACCCGCGAGGCCAGGGTCTTCTTGCGGTCCTGGTCGAAGAAGAATTTGGCATCCGCCAGGCGCGGGCGCACCACGCGCTCGTTGCCGCCGGTGACGAAGCTCGCGTCGTCGGGGCGGATGTTGCTGACCACCAAAAATTGGTGGGTCAGCTTGCCCGCGGCGTCGAGCAGCGGAAAGTACTTCTGGTTGGCCTTCATCGTGAGGATGAGGCATTCCTGCGGCACGTCGAGGAACTGCTCCTCGAACTGGCAGACGAGCACGTTGGGGCGTTCGACCAGGGCGGTCACTTCGTCGAGCAGCGCGTCGTCGTCGATGGGGCGCGCGCCGTTGCCTACCTTGGCGGCAGCGGCGGCGAGCTGGCGCGCGATCTCGGCGCGGCGCTCGGCAAAGCTGGCGATCACCGCGCCGTCCTTGCGCAAGGTGTCGGCGTAGCTGTCGGCATTGGCCAGCACCACGGGCGACACGGCGGCCTCGAAGCGGTGGCCCTGGGTGGTGTTGCCTGCCGTCAGGCCCAGCGCCTTCACGGGTACCACGGTGCTGCCGTGCAGCGCGACGAGGCCGTGCGCGGGGCGCACGAAATTCACGCTGGTCCAGCCGGGCAGTTCGCAGTCGGTCTCCAACTGGTAGCTCATGACCTTGGGGATGGGCAGCTTGGCGATGGCTTCGTCCAGCGCTTTCTGCAGGCCCACGGCCAGCGTGGCACCAGGCACCACGCTGTCGTAGAACAGGGCTTCGGCCTTGCCGTCCTGCGCGCGCTTGAGCGCGGGCACGGCGGATGCGTCGGCGCCCAGGGCCTGCAGCTTTTTCAGCAGCGCGGGCGTGGCGTTGCCGCTGGCGTCCAGGCCCACGGTCACGGGCATCAGCTTTTGCTGCACGGCCTTGTCGGCGGCCTTGTCGGCCACGGCAGTGACGTGCGCCGCCAGGCGGCGCGGCGAGGCAAAGGGCGTGACCACGCAGGCGTCCGAGGCCAGGCCCTGGGCCTTCAGCTGATCGGCCAGCACGGTGGCGAAGGCGTCGCCGAGCTTTTGCAGGGCCTTCGGAGGCAGTTCTTCGACGAAGAGTTCGACGAGGAGATTCTGGGTTGCTGCTGTCATTGTTGTTCTTCTTCGCTCAGGCGGCCTTCTTGGCCAGTTGTTCCACCCACGCGCGCGGCGCCATGGGGAAGCCCAGGCGCTCGCGGCTGTCGTAGTAGCTCTGCGCCACCGCACGCGCCAGGTTGCGGATGCGGCCGATGTAGGCGGCGCGTTCGGTCACGCTGATGGCGCCGCGCGCGTCCAGCAGGTTGAAGCTGTGCGCGGCTTTCAGCACCTGCTCGTAGGCAGGCAGCGCGAGCTGCTGCTCCATCAAATGCTTGGCCTGCTTCTCGTGCGCATTGAAGGCGGTGAACAGGAACTGAGCGTCGCTGTGCTCGAAGTTGTAGGTGCTTTGCTCCACCTCGTTCTGCTTGTACACGTCGCCATAGGTGAGGCCCTCGGTCCATTGCAGGTTATAGACGTTGTCCACGCCCTGCAGGTACATCGCCAGCCGCTCCAGGCCGTAGGTGATCTCGCCCGTGGCGGGCTTGCAGTCGATGCCGCCGACCTGCTGGAAGTAGGTGAACTGCGTCACTTCCATGCCGTTGAGCCACACCTCCCAGCCCAGGCCCCAGGCGCCGAGCGTGGGGTTCTCCCAGTCGTCTTCCACAAAGCGGATGTCGTTCTTCTTCAGGTCGAACCCCAGCGCCTCCAGGCTACCCAGGTACAGCTCCAGGATGTTGGCAGGCGCGGGCTTCAACACCACTTGATATTGGTAGTAGTGCTGCAGGCGGTTGGGGTTCTCGCCGTAGCGGCCATCCTTGGGGCGGCGGCTGGGCTGCACGTAGGCGGCCTTCCAGGGCTCGGGGCCGATGGCGCGCAGGAAGGTGGCCGTGTGGCTGGTGCCCGCGCCCACTTCCATGTCATAGGGCTGGAGCAGCGCGCAGCCCTGGGCGTCCCAGTAGGCTTGCAGCTTGAGAATGATTTGTTGGAAGGTCAGCATGATCAGGTGAGGCGCGCGTGGCGAACCTGCCATTTTACGAGCGCCGCCCTGCCCCCAGTTTTATGAACAAAAAAGGCCGCCAGCGCTTATCCAGCAAGCACGAGCAGCTCCTTTTTTGATAGTTACGAGAAGCGCCGCAGCACCAAGCTGGCGTTGGTGCCGCCAAAGCCGAAGCTGTTGGACAGCACGGTATTCAACTGCGCGTCGCGCGTCTGCGTGACCAGCGGCATGCTGCCCAGCAGCGGGTCGGGCGTCTCGACGTTGGCCGAACCGGCGATGAAGCCCTTGTTCAGCATGATGAGGCAGTAGATGGCCTCCTGCACGCCGGTTGCGCCCAGCGAGTGGCCGGTGAGCGACTTGGTGCTGGAAAACGGCGGCACCTTGTCGCCGAACAGCGCCTGCATGGCGCGCACTTCCTGCATGTCGCCCACGGGGGTGGATGTGCCGTGGGTGTTGATGTAGTCCACGCCGCCCTCGATGCCTTGCAGCGCCTGCTTCATGCACGCGATGGCGCCGTCGCCAGAAGGCGCCACCATGTCCTCGCCGTCGCTCGTGGCGCCAAAGCCCACGACTTCGGCCAGGATGGTGGCGCCGCGCGCCTGGGCGTGCTCCAGGCTCTCCAGCACCACGGCGCCGCCGCCGCCCGCGATGACGAAGCCGTCGCGGTTCGCGTCGTAGGCGCGCGAGGCTTTGGCGGGCGTGTCGTTGTACTTGCTGGACATGGCGCCCATGCCGTCGAACAGCAGCGCCATGCCCCACGACAGCTCCTCGCCGCCGCCCGCGAACATCACGTCCTGCATGCCCCAGGCGATCTGCTGCGCGGCCGCGCCGATGCAGTGCGCGGACGTGGAGCAGGCCGAGGTGATGGAGTAGTTGATGCCCCGCACCTTGAAGTTGGTCGCCAGGCAGGCAGACACGGTGGAGCTCATGCAGCGCGTGACCTGGTACGGCCCCACGCGGCGGATGCCCTTGGCGCGCAGGGTGTCGGCCGCCTCGATCTGGTTGGCGGGCGAGCCGCCGCCCGAGCCCATGATGAGGCCGGCGCGCGGGTGGCTGACCTGTTCAGGCGTCAGGCCCGCCTGCGCGATGGCTTCTTCCAGCGCGATCTGCGCGTAGGCCGCCGCGTCGCCCATGAAGCGCAGCTGCTTGCGGTCGATGCGCGCTTCCAGGTCGATCTGCGGCGCGCCGCCGACCTGGCTGCGCAGGCCCAGCTCCATGAATGCCGGGACGGCCTGGATGCCGCTGGTGCCCGCGCGCAGCGCGGCTTCCACCGTGGCCAGGTCGTTGCCGATGCACGAGACAATGCCCGCGCCGGTGATGACTACGCGCTTGGGGGTCATGCTGCGTCCTTGTCGTCGCCCTCGCGTTTGAACAGGCCCACGCGCAGGTCGTTGGCCACGTAGATTTCCTTGCCGTCGGCCAGCAGGCGGGCGTCGCCGATGGCCATGACCAGCTTGCGCTTGATGACGCGCTTGATGTCGATCTCGTAGGTGACGCGCTTCACGTCAGGCCCCACCTCGCCGGTGAACTTGACCTCGCCCGCGCCCAAGGCGCGGCCCCGGCCCGGCAGCTTCAGCCAGGTGAGGTAGAAGCCTATGAGCTGCCACATGGCGTCCAGCCCCAGGCAGCCGGGCATGACCGGGTCGCCCTGGAAGTGGCAGGCGAAGAACCACAGGTCGGGCTTCACGTCCAGCTCGGCCACGATCTTCCCCAGCCCGTGCGCGCCGCCGTCGCCGTCGATGTGCGTGATGCGGTCGAACATCAGCATGGGCGGCAGCGGCAGGCGCCCGCTGTCGGGCCCGAACAGGCGGCCCACGCCCGAGGCGATGAGTTGGTCGTAGGAAAAGGAATCAGCCATCTTCGATCGTGCTCCAAACGGTGTCTTTTTATATGTGCCGTGCATTATCCGGGCGTTGCGGGCCCGGCGCGCCTTGCCCCTGCGGCGCAGGCCAGGCACGCCAAGATACCGAGCATCCACAGCGGCCACAGCCCCCAGCGCGACACCCACCAGGCGTAGGGCGTCACGCCCCCTGCCCGCCCGCGCACCTCGGCGCGCAGCACGCCGCGCGTGTGGCGCTGCAACTGGTGCGTGACCACGCCCCGGTGGTCGATGACGGCGGTGGCCCCGGTGTTGGTGGCGCGCACCATGGGGCGCTCGAACTCCAGCGCGCGCATGCGGCTGATGTGCAGGTGCTGGTCGATGGCGATGCTGTCACCGAACCAGCCGATGTTGCTCAGGTTCACGAACACCGTGGGCGCTATGGCGGGGTCGATGAAGCGCGCGCCCAGCTCCTCGCCGAACAAGTCCTCGTAGCAGATGTTGGGCGCGATGCGCTGCGCGCCCCAGGCGAACGAGGGCTGGCCCACGGCGCCCCGGTGGAAGTCGCCCAGCGGGATGTTCATCATGGCCGTGAACCACTTGAAGAACGGCGGGATGAACTCGCCGAACGGCACCAGGTGGTGCTTGTCGTAGCGGTAGGGCGCGGCCTGCCCGGGCGCCATGCCCAGCGCCGAGTTGGTGTAGCCCTCTATGTCGTCGCCCATCGGTATGCCCAGCAGCGCGGCCTGCGTGCCGTGGGCGTAGCGCTGCTGCAGGCCCTCCAGGTAGCCGGGCAGGAGCTGCTGGGGCAGCAGCGGGATGGCGGTTTCGGGCGCCACCACCAGGTCGGCCCGGGCGTCGCGCAGCGCCTGGGCGTACCACTTCAGCGCCACGGGCACGCCGCTGCCGGGCTGGAATTTCTCGTCCTGCGGGATGTTGCCCTGCAGCAGTTCCAGGCTCAGCGGCGGCAGGCTGTGCGACACGTCCGGCTGGCGGCCGGCCACGGCGACGATGGCGCCCAGCGCGACCACGCCCGCCCAGGCGCGCCAGCGGTGCAGGTGGGCGATGCACATCGCCAGCGCGGCGGCCACGGCGCCGATGCCATAGACGCCCACGTGGCGCGCCAGCGCGGACAGCGGGCCATCCACGTGCGCGTAGCCGCCCGCGCCCCAGGGGAAGCCCGTCCACAGCGTGCCGCGCGCCAGCTCGGCCAGCAGCCAGATTGCTCCGAAAAGAATAGCTGCCTGTGCTTGACTGGCGGGCGCCAGATGGCAAAAAAGCCCCAAACCCACGGCGTAATAACTGGCCAGGAAAGCCGCCAGCCCCAGCACCGCCGCCGCGGCCAGCGGCGCGGCCAGACCGCCATAGACGTGCATGGAGATGAACAGCCACCAGAAGGTACCCGCCAGCCACGCCGTGGCGAACAGGCCACCCAGCAGCGCACCGCGCCGCCACGTGGGCCGGGCGGCGGGCCGCAGCAGCCAGGCCAGCAGCGCCAGGGACAGCAGTTGCAGCCACCACAGCGGCTGGCCGCCGCCGGGCCAGGCCAGCGACGCGGCCTGGGCCAGGCCCGCCGCCACGGCCAGCAACACTTGCGCCAGCCGCATCAGGCGCCGTCGCCCACGGGCGGGGCTTCGGCCCGCGACACCTTGAACCAGCGCACGGCGCCGCCCTTGGTGTGCAGCACGGCGAAGTGCAGGCCGCCGAGCTGCAGGTGCTCGCCGCGCCGGGGCACGTGGCCCATCTCGTGCGCGATGAGGCCGCCGATGGTGTCGAAGTGCGTGTCGGGGTCGCTGGCCGCTATGCGCACGTCGAACGCCTCGCAGATGCGCTCGATCGGGGTGTCGCCGCTCACGCGGTAGGTGTGGTCCGCCAGGCTGAAGATGTCGCCGTCGTCCTCGGGGATGTCGAACTCGTCCTCGATCTCGCCCACGATCTGCTCCAGCACGTCCTCGATGGTGACCAGCCCCGCCACGCGGCCGAACTCGTCGATGACGATGGCCAGGTGGTTGCGGTTGCCGCGGAACTCGCGCAGCAGGTCGTTCAGGCCCTTGCTCTCGGGCACGAAAACGGCCGGGCGCAGCAGGGCGCGGATGTTCAGTTCAGGGGCGCGCTGCAGCTTGAGCAGGTCCTTGGCGAGCAGGATGCCGGTGATGTTCTCGCGCTCGCCCTGATACACCGGAAAGCGCGAGTGCGCGGTGCTGATGACGAGGTTCAGCAGGTCTTCAAAGGGCGCGTCGATGTTGACCATGTCCATGCGCGGGGCGGCCACCATCACGTCGCGGGCCGTCATGTCGGCCATGCGGATCACGCGCTCGAGCATCACGCGGGACTCCGCCCCTATGACCTCGTTGTCCTCGGCCTCGGCCAGGGTTTCGATGAGTTCTTCCGTGGAGTCCGGTCCGGGGTGGATGAACTCGGCCACTTTCTGCAGGAAGGTGCGCTTGTCTTCCCGTTCGGACGGTCGCGCAGGGTGGGGGTCGGACACTGTCGTGGAGCACCGTTGGAAATCAGGCCCCCAAGGATAGCGGATTGCCGTGACAGGGCGCCGCACCGCGCCCCGGGGCTTTTATTCCGCCGCGTGGCGCACGCCGGTGCGCACTTCCTGCATGCTGGCGAGGAAGTCCCAGAACTGCTTGGCCTGTTTTTTAAGCCGGTAGTCCACCTCGGCGAACTGCTGCTCCACGATCTCGGCCATGCGCGTGTCCAGGCTGGCGGGCGGGATTTGCAGGTACGCCTCGCTCTCGGTGCCGTCGCGGCGCACGGTGGCGCCCGCGTTGCGCGCGATCTTGAGCATGGCGGTGTTCTGCGACAGGGCATGGATGAAGACCATGTCCACACCCTCGTTGCGCGCGTGCATCACGGCGCGCTCGAACAGCCGCGCGCCGAAGCCCCGGCCCCGGGCCTTCTTGAGCACGGACACGCCGAACTCGGCGCAGTGCTTGTGCTCGGGGCGCTCCGAGAACGCCAGGTGCGCCATGGCGATGAGTTCGAGCTTGCGGTTGTAGATGCCGAAGATCTCGTCGCGGTCGAAGTCGAGGTTCTCGGCATAGCGGCGGATCTGCTCGTCGTTGGCCGCGTAGCCGAAGCGCAGGTAGCGGTCGGACGCTTCGAGCTGGAGCAGATGCTGGGTGATGCGCTCGCGGTACGAGGGCCCCAGGGCGCGGATTGGAACCATCACGGGCACCTCCTGCTTGTCAGGTTGTTCAGCGGGCCACAGCCCCCCCAGCATTGGGCGCAGCATGTCCTTGCCTGCGTACCAGGATGCCTTGAACCAATCTTTCGTTGCATACATGAAGGGAAATATACGGGTTATCCCTAGGAAACACCAGCGATTTTTGCTGCAATGCAACAAAATAGGGGCACACCCCGAATATGCATCAAATTGGCCTCAAGCGCTTTATGGATAAGCGCCAGAAGCTATTAATACAATAGCAAAACCGCGCCCCAGCCTCACACGGGCACCGCCGTGGTCGCCTTGACGCGGTCCAGAACGAAGCTGGTCTTGCAGTCCTGCACGCTGGGGTGTTTGAGCAGCGTGTCCATGATGAAGCGGCTGTAGTGCGCCATGTCGGCCACCACCACGCGCAAGAGGTAGTCCATCTCGCCGGTGAGCGACGCGCACTCCACCACCTCGGGCCAGGTCTGCACGCTGGCGCGAAACAGGTCCATGGGGTTGCGCTTGTGGCTTTCGGTGTGCTTTTCCAGACGCACGTTCAGGTAGGCCGTCAGGCCCAGGCCCACGGCCTCGGGCGGCACCAGGGCCACGTAGCGGGCGATCACGCCGGCGTCCTCCAGGCGCTTGACGCGCCGCAGCACCGCGCTGGGCGACAGGCCCACCTGCTCGCCGATCACGTCGTAGGTCTCGCGGCCGTTCTCTTGCAGGCGGCGCAGGATGGCCCGGTCCAGCTTGTCGAGTGCGTTGGCGGCGTTCATGGCGCAGGATCTTACGAATCAAACCCGGTTTTCGTCGAAGATTTTGCGAAGCCGGGTATGTCCCGATAGTGACAGGCGCTCGCTGGCAGAAAAATGGATTTCGCAAAAACGCACGGTCGTTCGTTTTTGCGACACAAAACCTACATCCCAACGGAGACAAACCATGACCGGATTCCTCAGCCGCCTGTGGCGGCGACTCGCGCTCGCGGCCACCGCCGCGCTTTTGCTGCTGGGCGCCAGCGCCCACGCCAGCAGCTACACCCAGACGCGCTACCCCATCGTGCTGGTGCATGGCCTGTTCGGCTTTGACTCGGCCCTGGGGCTGGACTACTTCTACGGCATTCCGGACGCGCTGCGCCAGGGCGGCGCCACGGTCTATGTGGCCCAGGTGTCGGCCGCCAACAGCACCGAGGTGCGCGGCGAGCAACTGCTGGCGCAGGTGAAAACCATCCTGGCGATCAGCGGCGCGAGCAAGGTCAACCTGATCGGCCACTCGCACGGCGGCCCCACCACGCGCTACGTGGCGGGCGTGGCGCCGCAGCTCGTGGCCTCGGTCACGTCCATCGGCGGGGTGAACAAGGGCTCGCGCGTGGCCGACATCCTGCGCGGCGTGGCGCCCAAGGGCTCGGTCTCCGAGGCCGTGGCCAGCGCCGCGGCGAGCGCGCTGGTCGGGCTGATCAACCTCACCTCGGGCGGCACCGGCCTGCCCCAGTCGTCCACGGCGGCGCTGGACTCGCTGACCACCGCCGGGGCCACGGACTTCAACAGCCGCTTCCCGCAGGCCGTGCCCAGCGGCTGCGGCAGCGGCGCCGAGGTGGTCAACGGCGTGCGCTACTACTCGTGGACGGGCACCCTGCCCCTGACCAACGTGCTCGACCTGAGCGACGGCCTGCTCACCACCCTGAGCCTGGTCTTCGGCGAGGCCAACGACGGCCTGGTCTCGGCCTGCTCGTCGCGCCTGGGCAAGCACCTGGGCGACTACCGCCAGAACCATCTGGACGAGGTGAACCAGCTCCTGGGCCTGCGCGACTGGTTCTCCACCGACCCGGTCACGCTGTACCGCCAGCACGCCGCCCGCCTGAAGGCACTGGGCCTGTGATGAGCCCCCGCGCCCGTGTGGCGGCGGCGGGCGCCGCCGTGCTGCTGCTGGCCCTGGGCATGGCCGCCGTGCTCTGGCCGCAGGGCCCCGCGCCGGGCGCAGCCCCGCAGGGTGGCAGCGCCGCGCAA
>NZ_JASGDA010000009.1:0-12435 GCF_047607405.1 Acidovorax sp.
ACCGCGCCCTGGCGGCGCCCGGCAGGCAGCGCGGCGCCCACGCCCGCCAGCGCCAGGCCCAGCAGCCCCAGCCACAGCCAGGGCCTGCCGTACAGCGCGGCCTGCAGCAGCCCGTTGGCCGCTGGTGCGTCGCCGAAGACCTGGCCCAGCGCCAGCAGACCGTTGGCGTCCTGCTGCGCATACCAGGGCAATGCGATGTAGCCCAGCACGCCCAGGGCCACCCAGGCCCACAGGGGGCGGTTCGCCGACGCCGCCATCAGCGGCCCGCGTTCTGCACGTCCTTTTCCCAGCGTGCAATGAGGCGGCGGCGCTCAGCGCTGGCGCCGTACTTGGCGTAGTCGTAGTTGATGAGCTTGATCTTGGCCGGGTCGGTCATGCGCGGGTCCTTGGGCACCTGCGTGTTGCTGGGCAACTGGAACTGCTTGGCCGCCAGGCCGAACTGCTGGCCGCCGGGCGTGAGCGCCCATTCATAGAACTTCTTGGCGGCCTCGGTGTTGGGGCCGTTTTTGACGATGCTCATCGAGCCCACCTCGGCGCCCGTGCCCTCGGACGGCGTGGCCGAGCCGACTGGAAAGCCGTTGACCGCCTCGGTGGTCACGTCGTGTACGAAGCTGATGGACACCGTGGTCTCGCCGCGCGCCACGGCCTTGACCGGCGCCGTGCCCGAGCGCGTGTAGGCGCTGATGTTGGGGTGCAGGGCCTTGAGGTAGTCGAACGCCTTCTCCTCGCCCATGATCTGCACCAGCGTGGCGATCATGGTGTAGGCCGTGCCGCTGGACGCCGGGTTCGCCATCTGCACCTCGCCCTTGAACTCGGGCTTGAGCAGGTCGGCCCAGGACTGCGGCGGGTTGAGCTTGCGCTTGGCCAGCAGCTCCTTGTTGTAGCCAAAGCCCAGCGGGCCCAGATAGACGCCGACGGTGCGGTACTTGGAGTCGGCCGCCTGCTTCTGCGCCCAGGGATGGAGCTGCGCGAGCTGCGGGGACTTGTATTCGAGCGTGAGGCCCTGCTCGGCCGCCTGCAGGTGCGGGTCGCCCGTGCCGCCGAACCAGATGTCGGTCTTGGGGTTGGCGCGCTCGGCGTTGAGCTGCGCCAGCGCCTCGCCCGAGCCCTTGGCCGTCATGTTGACCTTGACGCCCGTGGTCTTGGTATAGACGGTGGACATGAGGTTGCACCATTCGGCCTGCACGGAGCAGATGACGTTGACCTGGCCTTGCGCGAACGCGCCCGATGCGGCCAGGGCCAGGGCGGTGCCTGCGATGAGTTTCTGCATGGATGCTGTCTTTCTTGCGGTGCGGTGGTTTGTGACGGTTGCGTGACAGGCATCCTACGGCGGCTCGCGCCCCGGCGGCCACGGGGATTACGAGAAGTCTTCCCGAACATGAAACCTAGTTACCATCACTGCGTGCTGGACCGCATCACCGCCTCCCTGTCGTCCCTGGCCCCCGCCGAGCAGCGCGTGGCGCGCCTGGTGCTGGCAGACCCGCGCGCCTTCGCGCGCCTGCCGGTGCGCGAGCTGGCCGAGCGCGCGCTCGTGAGCAAGCCCACGGTGGTGCGCTTTTGCCGCAGCATGGGTTACGACGGGCTGGCGGACTTCAAGCTCAAGCTCGCGGGCAGCGTGAGCGAGGGCGTGCCCTTCATCCACCGCAGCGTGGACGCCGACGACAAGACGGGCGACGTGCTGGTGAAGGTGGTGGACAACGCCGTCGCCGCCTTTTTGCAGTACCGCAACGCGGCCAGCACGGGGGCGCTGGAGCGCGCGGCCAGCGCGATAGCCGCCACGTGGAAGACAGGCAAGCGCATCGAGTTCTACGGCGTGGGCAATTCGGGCATCGTGGCGCAGGACGCGCAGCACAAGTTCTTCCGCCTGGGCGTGACCAGCATCGCCACCAGCGACGGCCACATGCAGGTGATGAGCGCCACACTGCTCGGGCCGGGCGACTGCCTGGTCATCGTCAGCAACTCGGGCCGCACGCGCGACCTGATGGACGCCGCCGACATCGCGCGCAAGAACGGCGCCACGACCATCGCCATCACCGCCAGCGGCTCGCCGCTGGCGAGCGCCTGCCACATCCACCTGGCCGCCGACCACCCCGAGGGCTACGACCGCTACAGCCCCATGGTGTCGCGCCTGCTGCACCTGCTGGTCATCGACGTGCTGGCCACCTGCGTGGCGCTGCGCATCGGCGAGCCCTTGCAGCCCGTGCTGCAGCAGATGAAGAACAACCTGCGGGCCAAGCGCTACACCTGACCGGGTTTCAAGCAAAAAGAGCCGCCAGCGCTTGATGGGCAAGCACTGGCAGCTCTTTTTTTAATAGCAAAATCAGTCCAGCTTGGCGCCCGAGATCTTGACCAGCTCGGCCCACTTGGGCATCTGCTCCTTGTACTCGGCAGTGAACTTTTCGGGGCTGCTGTCCAGCACCGGGCTGAAGCCCATGTCCTCGATCTTGCGCTGCACCTCCGGGTCCTGCATGGCCTTGCGCACCTCGGCGGCCAGCTTGTCCTGGATGTCCTTGGGCGTCTTGCCCGGCACGGCCATGGCCAGCCAGCCTTCGAGGCTGAACACCGGGTCGGTCAGGCCCGCAGCCTTGAGCGTGGGCACGTTGGGCAGCGCCTTCATGCGGTTGGCGCTGTTGATGCCGATGGCCTTGAGCTTGCCCGCTTCGATGTGCCCCTTGGCCACGGTCGCGCTCACCCAGCCGATGTCGAGCTGGCCGCCCAGGAAGTCCTGCACCATGGGCGCCTCGCCCTTGTAGGGTACGTGGCTCATGCCGCCGTCGGCGATGTGGTCCAGATAGGCGCCAAACAGGTGCGGCGTGGAGCCAGCGCCGTACGAGCCATAGGACAGCTTGCCCTTGTTGGCCTTGATATAGGCCAGCAGCTCCGTGCCGTTTTTCACCGGCATCGTGGCCTTCACGGCCAGGATCTGCGTGCCCGCCGCCAGGCGGTACAGCATGCTCAGGTCCTTCTGCGGGTCATACGGCATCTTGGTGTAGAGGAACTGGTTGATCAGCAGCGAGGTGCTCAGGCCCACGTTGATGGTGTAGCCGTCGGGCGGCGCCTTGGCCACCGCCGTGGTGCCGATCATGCCGCTGGCGCCCGCGCGGTTGTCGATGACGAAAGGCTGCTTGAGCGCCGCAGCCAGCTTCAGGCCGATCAGCCGCGCGATGGCATCCGTGCCGCCGCCTGCGGCAAAGGGCACGATGACCTTGACGGGCTGGTTGGGGTACGACGCAGCGCCCTGCGCCAGCGCAAGACCGGGCAGCGCCAGCGCGCCCGCGCTCAGGGCATGGAACTGGCGGCGCGAAACGGGATGGGACAAAACGGACATGAAAAGCGTCTCCTTTATGGTCATGGACGGGCCGAAGGCAGGCGGGCCTTCGCGCTCGTTCTGTGCATGGTGGAGACATCCCGCCACGGCCAAGAGAGGAAAAGCCCTAGGCCCGTCGCTCAGGCGACGCGGGGTTTCAGCTATGAAATAAATAGCTGCTCGTGCGATCTATTCCTTGGTTTGGCAATCATTTGACTGTCAAACCCAGATACAGCAGTCGCAGGCTGCTCACTTTTTTATATCCGCCCTTCTTCCACCGCATGGCATGCGATGCGGATGCCGCCGATGCTCAGAAGCTGGGGCCGCTCGCTGCGGCAGCGCTCGTTGACGTGCGGGCAGCGCGGGTTGAAGGCGCAGCCGGGCGGCGGGTTGAGCGGGTTGGGCACCTCGCCCTGCACGGGCGTGCGGGCCTTGCCGGTGTCGTGCATCTTGGGGATGGCGTCGAGCAGCATGCGCGTGTAGGGGTGGCGCGGGCTGCCGAACAGCGTGTGCTTGTCGGCCAGCTCCACCAGGCGGCCCAGGTACATCACGCCCACCTGGTCGCTCACGTGGCGCACCACGGCCAGGTTGTGGCTGATGAACAGGTAGGTGAGCTGCCGCTCGCGCTGCAAGTCCTTCATGATGTTGAGCACCTGCGCCTGCACCGACACGTCGAGCGCGCTGGTGGGCTCGTCGCACACCAGAAACTCGGGCTCGGTCGCCAACGCCCGCGCGATGGAGATGCGCTGGCGCTGCCCGCCCGAGAACTGGTGCGGGTACTTGGCCATGTCCAGCGGCGACAGGCCCACGGACTGCAGCAGCTCGCCCACGCGGGCCTTCAACTGCGCCTTGTCGGTGATGAGGCCGTGCTCGCGCAGCGGCTCGCCGATGATGTCTTCCACCAGCCACCGCGGGTTCAGGCTGGCGTAGGGGTCTTGAAAGATCATCTGGATGCGGCGGCGCATGGCCTTGGCGTTGCTGGCCTTGAAGGCGGCGTGCGCGTCCTGCCCGTCAAAGGTCAGGCCCCCGCGCGTGGGCTCGTACAGGCCCACCAGCAGGCGGGCCACGGTGCTCTTGCCGCAGCCGGACTCGCCCACCAGGGCCAGCGTCTTGCCCTTTTCGATCTCGAAGCTGACGCTGTCCACCGCATGCAGCAGCGTGCGCGGCTTGCGCTCCAGCACGCGGTTGAGGCAGGGGGCAGATACGTCGAAGGTCTTGGCCAGGTCGCGGGCCTGCACCAGCGGTGGGGTGGTCGCGGTGCTCATGCGGCCCCCTCGGCGTGCAGCCAGCAGGCGGCGCGGGTGGCACCTGCGTCCAGCAGTTCGGGGCGCTCGCTGCGGCAGCGGTCGAAGGTCTGGGGGCAGCGCGGGTTGTAGGCGCAGCCCTTGGGGATGGCGTTCAGGCGGGGCATGGCTCCGTCGATCTGGTTCAGGCGCTCGCGGTCGGTCTCCATGTCGGGGATGGATGCCATGAGGCCGCTGGTGTAGGGGTGCGCGGGCTGGTTGATGACGTCATGCACAGGCCCGATCTCGGCCACGCGGCCCGCGTAGAGCACGGCCACGCGGTCGCAGGTCTCTGCTATCACGCCCATGTCGTGCGTGATGAGCATGACGGCGGCGCCGCGCGATTTGCAGATGTTTTTCAGCAGCGTGATGATCTGCGCCTGGATGGACACGTCCAGCGCCGTGGTGGGCTCGTCGGCCACGATGAGCTGGGGCTCCGCCGCCAGGGCCAGGGCGATGACCACGCGCTGGCGCATGCCGCCGCTGAACTGGTGCGGGTAGTGGTCGATGCGCTCCTCGGCCGCCGGGATGCCCGTGTCCTTGAGCAACTGAATGGCCCGCTGCCGCGCCTCGGCGGGCGACACGGGCAGGTGCGTGAGGATGGTTTCGGTGAGTTGGCGGCCCACGGTGTACAGCGGGTTCAGCGAGGTCAGCGGGTCTTGAAAGATCGCGCCGATGCGGCGGCCTCGGATGTGGCGCATGGCCTCGTGGCCCAGGTTGTCGATGCGCTGCCCTTCCAGCAATATCTGGCCCGATGCCACGCGGCCCGGCGGCTCCAGCAGGCCGATGATGGCCGCGCCCGTGAGCGACTTGCCCGCGCCCGATTCGCCCACCACGCCCAGGATTTCGCCGGGCGCGATGGAAAAGGAAATGTCGTCCAGCGCGCGCAGCGTGCCGCGCCGGCCCGGGAATTCGACGACGAGGTTCTTGACTTCTAGAAGGCTCATATCAGCGCAGGCGTGGGTTGAGGGCGTCGCGCAGCCAGTCGCCGAGCAAATTGACGGACAGCGCGATCAGCACCAGCATCGCGCCAGGGAAAACGGTGATCCACCATTCGCCCGAGAACAGATAGTCGTTGCCCACGCGGATCAGCGTGCCCAGCGACGGCGAGGTGGGCGGCGCGCCCACGCCCAGGAAGGACAGCGTGGCCTCGGTGATGATGGCCGTGGCGACCTGGATGGTGGCGAGCACCAGCACGGGGCCGAGCACGTTGGGCAGCACGTGCTTGCGCATGATGGACAGCGGCGACACGCCCGTCACGCGGGCGGCCTGCACGTATTCCTTGTTGCGCTCCACCAGCGTGGAGCCGCGCACCGTGCGCGCGTACTGCACCCAGCCCGTGAGCGAGATGGACAGAATCAGCACGCCGAAGGCCAGCGACTCGTGCGCGTGCGGGAACAGCGCCCGCCCCACGCCCGCGATCAGCAGCGCCACCAGAATGGCCGGGAACGACAGCATCACGTCGCACAGGCGCATCAGCACGGTGTCCACCCAGCCGCCGCGAAACCCCGCCAGCAAGCCCAGCGCCACGCCCACCACCACCGAGAGCACCACCGAAGAAATGCCCACGATGAGCGAAATGCGCGCGCCGTAGATCACGGCGGACAGAATGTCGCGGCCCTGGTCGTCGGTGCCCAGCAGGTATTTGCGGCTGCCTTCCTCGCTCCAGGCCGGGGGCAGGCGCGCATCGCTCAACTCCAGCGTGGTCAGATCGAACGGGTTGTGCGGCGCAACCCAGCCCGCGAACAGCGAGCTAAACAGGCAGACCAACGCGATCAGCGCGGCCAGCATCGCCACCGGCGAATTGCGGAAGCTGTAGCCGACATCGCTGTCGAGCCAGCGGGCGAGGGTGTTTTTCATCGTGGGGAACCAGGGTCAAAACGGCAACGCACGGCGGCTTTCTGCGCGCCGCCGCGCGTTGTCAGCAGCGGCTTCTTCTCGTCACTTCTCGATGCTCATCCACTTGAACGGCATGTAGTTGTCGGCCATCTGCACCAGCTTGACCTTCTTGCTCACGCCCCAGGCCAGCGCCTGTTGGTGCAGTGGCAGGTGGCCCACGTCGGCGGTGTGCAACTCGAAGGCTTCCTTGATCATCGCGTTGCGCTTGGGCTTGTCGGTCTCGACCAGGATCTTCTTGGTCAGTTCGTCCAGCTTGGGGTTGCAGTACGCGCCCAGGTTGAACTGGCCGGCGCCGCTCTTGTCGTCGGGGCAGATCATCAGCGCGTTCAGCGCGTTGTGCGCGTCGTACGTGGTGGGCGTCCAGCCCAGCATGTAGAAGCTGGTGTTGCGGCTCAGAATCTTGGGAAAGTACGTGCCCTTGGTCTCGGCGGCCAGGTTGATCTTGACGTTGATGCGCGACAGGTTGGCGGCCACCGTCTGGCAGATGCGGCCGTCGTTCACGTAGCGGTCGTTCGGGCAGTTCATCGTCACTTCAAAGCCGTTGGGGTAGCCCGCCTCGGCCATCAGCTTCTTGGCGGCTTCCACGTCGTACGGCAGGCGCTTCACGTCGGGCTGGAAGCCGTTGATGCCGGGGCCCACCATCAGCGCGGACGGGTTGGACGCGCCGCGCATCACGGTCTTCTTGATGCCCTCGATGTCGATGGCCTGATAGAACGCCTTGCGCACGCGCACGTCCTTGAACGGGTTCTTGCCCTTCACGTTGGAGTACAGCAGCTCGTCGCGCTTCTGGTCCATGCCCAGGAAGATGGTGCGCAGCTCGGGGCCGGTCACGGCGCGGGTGTTGGGGCTGCTGTTCACGCGCTCGATGTCCTGCACGGGCACGGGCTCCATCACGTCCACTTCGCCCGACAGCAGCGCAGCCACGCGCGTGGCGTCGTTCGCGATGGGGGTGAAGATGACTTCGGTCGCGTTGCCTTCGATCTTGCCCCAGTAGCTGCCGTTGCGCACGAACACGCTGCGCACGTTCGGCTGGCGCTCGCGCAGGCGGTACGGGCCGGTGCCGTTGGCCTTGAACGAAGCCGCGTTCTCGATGCCCTTGCGGCGGTCCACGGGCATGGTGGCCTGGTTGTCCTCGCACCACTTCTTGCTCATGATGTACGAGGTGGTGATCACGTCGGGCAGGATGGGCTGAGGCGCGTGGGTTTCGATCTCGACGGTGTGGGCGTCGATCTTGCGCACCTGCTTCACGTCGCTGTTGGTGGCCTTCATGTCCGAGCCGTCGCCCTTCATGCGGCCGAAGCTGAACACCACGTCGTCGGCGGTGAAGGGCGTGCCGTCATGGAATTGCACACCCTTGCGCAGCTCGAAGCGCCACACGGTGGGCGAGGTCTGCTTCCAGCTCGTCGCCAGCGCGGGGGCCAGGCTCAGATCCTTGTTGCGGCCCACCAGGGGTTCGTAGATGTTGCTGGTCACGCTCAGTTGCAGCGACTCGTTGAGCGAGTGCGGGTCCATCGACAGCGCGTCGCCCTGGTTGGCGATGCGGATGGTTTGCGCGGACGCTACGAAACTAGTAGCTGCCAGCGCAGACAGGACGGCGGCTGCGGCCAGTTTTTGCTTGAAATTCATACAACTATCTCCTCTGGTGGTGGGAACGGAAGCGAAAAAATCAGGGCATTGCCAGCGGCATGCCCTGCTCGATCAGACCGGCGTGCAGGGCAGCGCCCAGGGGCAGCACCTCGTCGTTGAAATCGTAGCGGCTGTTGTGCAGCGCGCTGCCGCTGGCGCCCGTGCCCTGGCCCAGCCTCAGGTAGGCGCCGGGCCTGCTTTGCAGCATGAAGGCGAAGTCCTCGGCGCCCATGCTGGGCTCCAGGTCGCGCACCACATTGTCGGCGCCCACCAGCGCCTGCGCCACGTCGCCCGCAAAGAGGGCCTCGCTCTCGGTGTTGATGGTGGCCGGGTACATGCGCTCGTAATGCACGGTGGCCGTGGCGCCAAAGCCCAGGGCGACGGCGCTGCACAGCTCTTTCAGGCGCTTTTCCACCATCTCCTGCACGCGCGGGTCGAAGGTGCGCACCGTGCCCACCAGCGTGGCGCTGCCAGGCAGCACGCTGAACGCGCCCAGGTCGCCCGCCTGCATGGCGCACAGGCTGACCACGGCGCTTTCGATGGGGCGCACGTTGCGCGACACGATGCTCTGCGCCGCCGTGATGATGTGCGCGGCCACCAGCACCACGTCCACCGTCTGGTAGGCGTGCGCACCATGGCCGCCGCGGCCCGTGATCTCGATGGTGATGCGGTCGGCAGCGGCCATCATCGCGCCGGAATTCAGGCCGATGGTGCCGGGCTTCATCGCGGGCCAGTTGTGCATGGCGTAGATGGCCTGCACGGGGAAGCGGTCGAACAGGCCGTCTTCCATCATCACGCGCGCGCCCGCGTAACCTTCTTCGCCGGGCTGGAACACCAGCACCGCCGTGCCGTCGAAGTTGCGCGTCTCGGCCAGGTAGCGCGCCGCGCCCACCAGCATGGCCGTGTGGCCGTCGTGCCCGCAGCCGTGCATGAGGCCCTGCTTGCAGGACTTCCAGGCGAAGTCGTTGTGCTCGGCCAGGGGCAGTGCGTCCATGTCGGCGCGCAGGCCGATCATGCTGCCGCTGGAGGTGCTGCGCCCGCGAATCACGGCCACGATGCCGGTGCGCCCGATGCCGTCGTGGATCTCGTCCACGCCGCAGACCTTCAGGGCCTCCTTGACGCGGTTGCCGGTATAGATTTCTTCAAAACCCAGCTCGGGGTGCGCATGCAGGTCGCGGCGCAGCGCGGTCAGCTCGGGGTGGTACTGCGCAATGTGCGCGAACGCCCTGCCGCCAGCCTTCAGGCGCGATGGAGGCGTTGGCATCAGTGCCCCCCGGCCTTGCCCACGCGCAAACGGGGATCGACCGCGAAATACAGCAGATCCACCACGAGGTTGATGACCACGAAGATCAGCGCGATCAGGCACAGGTAGGCAGCCATCACCGGAATGTCGGCAAAGGTGACGGCCTGGATGAACAGCAGGCCCATGCCCGGCCACTGGAACACCGTCTCGGTGATGATGGCAAAGGCGATCAGGCCGCCGAGCTGCAGGCCGGTGATGGTCAGCACGGGCACCAGCGTGTTCTTGAGCGCATGGCCAAAGTGGATGGCCCGGTCGGTCAGCCCGCGCGCGCGGGCGAACTTGATGTAGTCGGTGCGCAGCACCTCCAGCATCTCCGCGCGCACCAGCCGCATGATGAGCGTGAGCTGAAAGATCGCCAGCGTGATCGCGGGCAGCGTGATGTGGTGCCAGCCCTTGGCCCTGAGCAACCCGGTGCTCCACCAGCCGATCTGCACCACCTCACCCCGCCCAAAGCTCGGGAACCAGCCCAGGTGAACGGCAAACACCAGGATCAGCAGAATGCCCACCAAAAAGGTCGGCAGCGACACCCCCAGCAGCGACAGCGTCATGAACAACTGGCTGGTGAACGTGCCGCGCTTGAGTGCCGTGTACACGCCCATGGGCACCCCCACCACCAGCGCCAGCACGGCGGCCACCAGCGCCAGTTCCAGCGTCGCCGGAAAGCGCTCGGCAATCAGGCGCGACACCTTCGCGCCCTGGCGCAGCGACAGGCCGAACTCGCCCTGCGCCGCATTCACCAGAAAGTGCCAGAACTGCACGAAAAAGGGCTTGTCCAGACCGAGGGAGGCTCGCAAATCGCGGATCTGCTCTGGGCTAGCATCCTGCCCCAGCAGGAACACCACAGGGTCGCCCACGTACTGGAACAGCATGAAGGAGATGAAGGCCACCGTGACCATGACAATCACAGCCTGAATCAGGCGGCGCAATATGAAGGCAAGCATCGATCAGAAAGAAAATCGGGGGAGTTTTCGGCGAGGGCGTCGAAGGCAACCCATGCCGCTTGCGGTATGCGTGAATCCTTCTGAATCAAAGTTTTACTATGCAGTAAAGGTTTTACTATAGCCAACGGAGAATCCCTGAATGCCAGACGGCGCCAAGGGGGCTTGTGTACCAGGCCTGGAGCTGCTTTACGCAAGGATGGTGCCAAAAAAACGGCACCAGGCTTGTGCCGCGCAGTCACCGCATTCCGGTCATCGTGCCTCGCGCGCAAGCCGCAAGGCTTCATCGATGAGCATCTGCGAAATGCGGTAACCGTTGGCCTGCATCCTCTCCAATGCGGGCGCAATGCGTTCGAGCTTGCCGATTCGCTTGGCTTGCAGCAGCACACCCAGCACGCCGAACAGGGGCACGCCTTGGCGGATTGCGGTTTGGCGGCCACGGCGCTCGTCCATCAGCACGCCGCAGCCCAGGGCGTGCGCCAGGCTCAGGGCTTGCGCCTCGCCTTCGTCGAGGTGGCCGACGGCAGCGGCATAGACGGCGTCATCGCGGTCGGCATGCACCCGTGCGCGATCCTGAACGAAGGCGACGATGTCAGCTGCACCCGGGCGCGAGCGATCTGCCGTGGTTTCATCCAGCACCTTTTGCGGCACATGGAGCGCATCGAAAACGGCGACCAGCAGTTCCAGTTCACCGCACCCGGCCAGCGCAATCAAGGGGCCGGAGTCAGAAACGACGACGGGCCGACTCATTGCGCCGCATCGAAGGCAGCGAGTTCCTGCTCCAGTTCCACCGGGTCGTGATCGACCACCGGGATGCCCTGCGCAGACAGATGCGCCAGAAACTGCGGCAGGCTCATCCGGGCCACCTTGGCGGCGCGTGCAGAAGTCATCTCGCCGCTCTTGAACAGGTTCACGGCCAACGCCGTATGGACGCCCGCCTCCAGCAGATCCTCGGTAAAGGGGACGCTGACGAACAGCGGCCGCCCGTGGCGGGTGACAAGCGCAAGCCGACCTTCGTCAGCCTCTCGGCTGAGGTCACCGGAGCGTTCGCGCAGTTCGCGGATAGTGAAGGTGTGCATGGAGTCGCTTCAAATTGTTCCCCCATATTGGGGCGCAACTTGGTGCAAGCGTCAAGTTCGGGGTTGATTACCAAAGGGCCATAAAAAAGCCACCCGAAGGTGGCTTTTTGTTTTGCTTTGGTATCGCAACTGGCCCTAAGCCAGTGTTGATATTAGAAGCTGTGCTTGATACCGAGGTCGTAACCGTTGGAGTTGCCAGTGGTCACGGCACCGTTCAGAGCTTGGGTAGCACCGTTCTTGTTCTTCAGGTGAGCGAACGTAGCGTACACAGCAGTGCGCTTGGACAGGTTATGCACGTAGCCCAGAGCGATCTTGTCGGTGCGGGGGTCAGAACCAGCCACGTCCAGCTTGGAGGTCGAGTAAGCCAGACGGATTTGACCAGCGCCCACGGGCACCAGACCACCGATCAGGAAGCCCTTGCTGGTAGCGCCGCCGTCGATCTCGTCTTCAGCGTAGTGAGCCAGGATCTGAGCCACGCCCAGGTCATAGGAAGCACCCAGGTTCCACGACGAGATGTCGCCGGTCAGGAACTTGGTTTGTCCAGCAGCCAGGGCCACGTTGATGGGGCCGTTGGCGTAGCCGAAGCGAGCCGACAGACCCGTGCCGTCCTTCTTGTTGGCGAGGTTGCTGGCGTTCTCACCCAGGTAGTACTGCACTTGGCCGTAGAAGCCGCCCAGGTTGCCAGGCAGGAAGTAGCCGATGGAGTTGGAAGCGCGCACGGTGGTGGGGCCGCCGACGCTGGAGTTCAGGGTTTGGGCAGTGCCCACGCCGTTCGTGCCGAACGGATCGAAGACCGTGAAGTTCCAGAAGGTAGGCGTGTAGTCACGGCCCAGACGGACTTCACCGAAGCCGCCATTCAGGCTCACGGTGGAACGACGGTTGAACGTCAGACCGCCGCCGCCGGTGGAGCCGGTGGATTGGTTGTTGGTGCTGGTGGTTGCGCCAGAACCGTTGTCGTTGTTCACACCGGCTTCCAGCCAGAACGAAGCGGACAGACCGC
>NZ_JASGDA010000010.1:0-5483 GCF_047607405.1 Acidovorax sp.
CCCCCGCGCCCATCGCGCCCGACGCGCAGGCGCTGGCGCGGCTGCTGGGGGCCGAGCCTGCCGCGCCGGGCGTGGCGGTTGCGCCCTCGGCCTCCAGCCGGTTCCAGTTGGTGGGCGTGCTGTCGGGCCGGCACAGCGGCGGCGGTGCGGCGCTGATCGCGGTGGACGGCAAGCCTGCCAGGCCGTTCCGCGTGGGGGCGGTGGTGGACCAGGGGCTGGTGCTGCAGTCGCTGGGGCCGCGCCAGGCGCAACTGGGTGCGGCCCTGGGCGGCCCTGCCGCGCTGTCGCTGGAAATGCCGCCTCTCCACGGCAAGCGTTAACCCAGGCGGCGCACTTCCCATTCGCCGTAACCCGGAGCGGCCAGCGGCCAGGCATCGGCGCGCGGTGGTGCATCGCCCTGGGTCTGCAGCCAGGCCACGCAGCGCGCCACGCCTGCGTGGGTGATCCACACCACGTCGGTGGCCGCGGGCACATCCCGCAGGGCCTGTGCCACGCGCTCCAGCATCGCGCCCAGGCTTTCACCGCCGCCGGGTGCGTGCGTGGCAAAGTCGGCGGTCCAGGCATCGACGGCATCCTGGCCGATGGCGTGCCAGGGCTGCCCTTCCCAGGTGCCAAAGTCCATCTCGCGCAGCCGGGCATCCGCATTCAATGCCAAATCAGGCTGCAGCGCTTGCAGTGCTTGGGCTAGCTGCTCACATCTTTGTAGCGTGGAGTGCGCAACCTGCGCCCCCGGCGGCAGGGCTGCGGCCAGGCGCCGGGCCGCAAGCTGCGTGGCCATGGCATCGACGGGTACGTCCAGCGCGCCGTAGCAGAGGCCCGGCGCCACCAGGGGCCGGGCATGCCGCACGAGCCAAAGCCGGGTCATCACCAGCGCAGGCTCAGCGCCGCGCCCAGGTAGAAGCCGATCTCGCTGACCTGCTGCGCAGCACCCAGGCAGTCGCCCGTAAAGCCTTGCAGCCGCCGCGCGAACCAGCGCGCCATCCACGCGGCGGCCAGGGCGCTGCAGACCATGGATGCTATTAAATAGATAGCTGTATGTGCTTGCCACACAAGCGCCAGAGGCCCAAAACACCACAAACCCGCCACCACCAGCGCCCGGCCCGATATCTGGTCGGCCAGCGGCTTGCTCTTGGACTTTGCCGCGTCCCCCACGTGCGGCAGCGCCCGCACGATGAGCAGCGGCCACCCGCGCGACAGCACGTGCGCCCCCGCGATGGCCGCGAGCGCCGCCGCCAGCCCGTGTGCGCCGAGCAGAGACAGCAGCGCGACCTTGGCCAGCAATGCCAGCACCAGCGCCATGGCCCCGAAGGCGCCGATGCGCGAGTCCTTCATGATGTCCAGCGCCCGCTCGCGGCTGGCAGCGCCGCCCAGCCCGTCGGCCACGTCGGCCAGGCCGTCTTCGTGAAAGCCGCCCGTCATCAGCACCGTGGCGATGGTGCTGAACACCGCCGCCACCGCAGGCGCGAAGGGGTTGGGCGCCAGCGCCAGGTACAGCGCCGCATACACGCCCGCCGCCAGCAGCCCCGCCAGCCAGCCCACGCCCGGCAAGTGCGCGGTGCTGGCCCGCAGCATGGCGGGGCTGTAGCCCACCCACGCCGCCAGCCGCCCCGTGACGGGGATGCGCGTGAAGAACTGCACGGCCAGCAGGTAGTGGCGCAGGAACTGCATCTTCTTCAAAATTGATAGCTGCTTGTGCTTTCTGGATAAGCGCTAGAGGCCAATTTGACCCATATTTCTTGTCAGGCCCGCAGGAACAGCCGGTACGCCGGGTTCTGCGTCTCTTCCACGCAGGGGTAGCCCAGCGCGGCCAGAAAGGCGTCGAACGTCGCCGCGTCCTCGGGCGGCACCTGCATGCCGACGAGGATGCGGCCATAGTCCGCGCCCTGGTTGCGGTAGTGGAACAGGCTGATGTTCCAGCTCGGCTGCATCAGGCTCAAGAACTTGAGCAGCGCGCCAGGCCGCTCGGGGAAGGTAAAGCGCATCAGCCGCTCGTCCCGCGCCAGGGCAGAGTGCCCGCCCACCAGGTGGCGCAGGTGCTCCTTGGCCAGTTCGTCGTGCGTCAGGTCCAGCGCCTCGAAGCCGTGGCGGTTGAAGCTGCTGGCAATCTGGCCCGACTCGCCCTTGCCGTGCGTCGCCAAGCCCACGAACACGTGCGCGCGGGCCGCGTCGCTGATGCGGTAGATGAACTCCGTCACGTTGCGCGGG
This sequence comes from Acidovorax sp., assembly GCF_047607405.1. Taxonomy (GTDB): domain Bacteria; phylum Pseudomonadota; class Gammaproteobacteria; order Burkholderiales; family Burkholderiaceae_C; genus Acidovorax. The sequence goes on from NZ_JASGDA010000010.1 coordinate 2,206, forward strand.
CCGCCGGGCAGGGCGCCGATCACCTCGCAAAAGCGCCGAAAGCTGCCGCGCTCCTCGGGCAGGGTGACGGCGAACAGCGCCTCGCGCTCCTCGCCCACCTCGGCGCGCTCGGCCACGAAGCGCAGGCGGTCGAAGTTCATGTTGGCGCCGCAGAGGATGGCGGCGTAGGTCTCGCCCTGGGTCTTGCGCTCGGCCACGTACTGCTTGATGGCCGCCACGGCCAGCGCGCCTGCGGGCTCGACGATGCTGCGGGTATCGACAAAGATGTCCTTGATGGCGGCGCACACGGCATCGGTGTCCACGGTGATGAACGCGTCCACCAGGCCGCTGGCGACGCGGAAGGTCTCCTCGCCCACCAGCTTGACGGCGGTGCCGTCCGAGAACAGGCCCACGTCGGGCAGCGTGACGCGCTCGCGCGCCTGCACGGACTGGATCATCGCGTCCGAGTCGTTCATCTGCACGCCGATGACCTTGATCTCGGGCCGCACGGCCTTGATGTAGTTCGCCACGCCCGACACCAGCCCGCCGCCGCCAATGGCGACGAACACCGCGTCGAGCCGGTTGCTGCCCAGGCTCTGCAGCTGGCGCAGCATCTCCATGGCGATGGTGCCCTGGCCTGCGATCACATCCGGGTCGTCAAAGGGGTGGACGAAGGTCAGCCCCTGCTCCTGCTGCAGGCGGGCCGCGTGCTGGTAGGCGTCGGAATAGCTCTCACCGTGCAGCACCACCTCGCCGCCCAGGGTCTTGACGGCGTCCACCTTCAACTGCGGCGTGGTCGTGGGCATCACGATCACGGCGCGCGTGCCGAGCTTGTGCGCACTCATTGCCACGCCCTGCGCGTGGTTGCCCGCCGACGCGCAGATCACGCCGCGCGCGAGCTGCTCGGGCGTCAGGTGCGCCATCTTGTTGTAGGCCCCGCGCAGCTTGAAGCTGAACACCGGCTGCTGGTCCTCGCGCTTCAGGAGCACCTGGTTGTGCAGGCGGCGGCTCAGGGCCTTGGCGGGCTCCAGGGCGGATTCGACCGCCACGTCATAGACGCGGGCGGTGAGGATTTTCTTCAGGTAATCGGCGGGGGAAAGCGGCAGGTTCATGGTGGCGGGGATGATAGGCGACCGGGCGAAAAAAAAGCCCCGAACCTTGCGGTACGGGGCTTAATCCATCCTTTGAGGAGATGGAGGAGACAATCGGTGCATCGCCATCGGGCAACGCATGGGACCTAGTGTAATCCCTTGGTTGCTGCGACGCAGCAAAATAAGGCCAAAATTTCAGGCCGAATCGTCAAATATCGTGAAAAAACCACGCTTGCACGCGCGGCGAACAGAAAAGTAAAGGACTTCATCCATGGAATGCACAGTGAGCTGGACAGGCGCCGCGGGCACGCGCTCGGGCATGGGCTTCATCGCCGAGACGGGCAGCGGCCACGTCCTGGCCATGGACGGCGCGCCCGACGCCGCCAACCCCGCCAACGGCGGCCAGAACCTGGCCCCGCGCCCCATGGAGACCGTGCTCGCGGGCACCGGCGGCTGCACGGCCTACGACGTGGTGCTCATCCTGAAGCGCGGGCGGCACGACGTGCGCGGCTGCAGCGTCAAGCTGACCACCGAGCGCGCCCAGACCGACCCCAAAGTCTTCACCAAGATCCACATGCACTTCACCGTGACCGGCAAGGCCATCCCCCCCGCCGCCGTGGAGCGCGCCATCGCCATGAGCCACGACAAATACTGCTCGGCCAGCATCATGCTGGGCAAGACGGCGCAGATCACCACGGGGTTCGAGGTGGTGGAGGCGGGTTGATGGGCCGGTATCCATAAAGAAAGAAGTCTGGCGGTTTGCGGCCTGCTGTGCTACCTTCTGACCGCAATGAACGCCGCTCTTGACCCCATCGTCTCCGAGTTTTCCTCACAGGAAGATGCCAGTGCCTACGACCAGTGGTTTCGCGCCAAGGTCGAGGCCGCGCTGCAACGGGCAGACGACCCCGCCACGCCCAGGTTCACCACGGACCAGGTAATGCGGGCCATTGATGGCGTGATCCAGGCTGCACAGGCAAAGCATGCCCAGCGTCGTCTGGGTTGAATCGGCCCTTGAAGATCTCCACGCCATAGCGGCATTCATTGCCGAGCGCGATCCCCAGGCCGCCCATCGGCTGGTGGAGCGCCTGATGGACGATGCGGACGCACTGGCCGTGCTGCCTGTCCAGTACCGGCGTGGCCGCGTGGCGGGCACGCATGAACTGGTGTGCCACCCCAACTACATCCTCGTGTACCGCCACGCGGTTGGATGCATCGAGATATTGAACGTGCTGCATGCGCGCCAGCGGTATCCGACGTAGGGTGGCGAGGCAAGAAGTAAAAAAGCAGAAGGCCGCCCGAGGGCGGCTTTCTTCATGCTTTTGAATACCAGAGGCTGGCACCAGGCCAGCCGGGGGTATTAGAAGCTGTGCTTGATACCGAGGTCGTAACCGTTGGAGTTGCCAGTGGTCACGGCACCGTTCAGAGCTTGGGTAGCGCCGTTCTTGTTCTTCAGGTGAGCGAACGTAGCGTACACGGCGGTGCGCTTGGACAGGTTGTGGACATAGCCCAGAGCGATCTTGTCGGTGCGGGGGTCAGAACCCGTCGTGTCGATCTTGGCGATGGAGTAAGCCAGGCGGATTACGCCAGCGCCCACGGGCACCTGGCCGCCAATCAGGAAGCTCTTACCGGTAGCGCCGCCGCCGTCAACTTCGTTTTCAGAGTAATGGCTCAGGATCTTGGCCACACCCAGATCGTAGGATGCGCCCACGTTCCAGGTCGTGATGTCGCCGGCCAGGTACTTGGTTTGTCCAACAGCCAGGCCCACGTTGATGGGGCCGTTGGCATAGCCAACGCGAGCCGACAGGCCCGTGCCGTCCTTCTTGTTGGCAGCGGTGCTGGCGTTTTCGCCCATGTAGTACTGCACTTGGCCGTAGAAGCCGCCCAGGTTGCCAGGCAGGAAGTAGCCGATGGCGTTGGAAGCGCGGACGGAGGTGTAGCCATCCAGGCTGGAGTTCAGGGTTTGAGCGGTGCCGACGCCGTTCGTGCCGAAGGCATCGAAGGTCGTGAGGTTCCAGAAGTGAGGCGTGTAGTCACGGCCCAGACGGATTTCACCGAAGCCGCCGTTCAGGCTCACGGTGGAGCGACGGTTGAACGTCAGACCGCCGCCGCCGGTGGAGCCGGTGGATTGGTTGTTGGTGCTGGTGGTTGCGCCAGAACCGTTGTCGTTGTTCACACCGGCTTCCAGCCAGAACGAAGCGGACAGACCGC
>NZ_JASGDA010000011.1:0-4136 GCF_047607405.1 Acidovorax sp.
AGCGCGCCCAGGCCGCCGCCCGCGCCCGCGCCGTGGCCGACCGCGCGGGCGTGCGCCGCGCCAGCAAGGACGATCTGGCGCGCTTTGACGCCGAAGCCGGGCGCACCACCTACCGCATCGACGTGCGCACGAGCGAGGAATACGCCGCAGGCCACCTGCCCGGCTTTCGCCACTACCCCGGCGGCCAGCTGGTGCAGGAGACCGACCACGCCGCCCCCGTGCGCGGCGCGCGCATCGTGCTGGCCGACGACGACGGCGCGCGCGCCAACATGACGGCGGCGTGGCTCGCGCAAATGGGCTGGGAAGCCTGGGTGCTGGACGGCGCGGCGCCCGCCGACTTCACGGAAACCGGCACGCCCGCCCCGGCCTATCCACCACCCTCCGGCCAAATCGCACACACCAGCGCGCAGCAACTGGCCGCGTGGCTGCGCGACGAGGCCCCCGGCAGCACGGCGGTGCTGGACTTCACCACCAGCGCCAGCTACGTGCAGCGCCACATTCCGGGCGCATGGTGGCTGCTGCGCTCGCAGCTTGCCCAGGCGCTGCGCGCCGTTCCACGCGCCCGGCGCTACGTGCTGACCTGCGGCAGCAGCCTGCTGGCGCGCTACGCGGTGCAGGCCGTGGCGCGCGCCACCGGCGCGCCCGTGTTCGTGCTGCAAGGCGGCACGCAGGCATGGATCGCCGCCGGGCTGCCGCTGGAAAGCGGCGAGACGCGCCTGGCCTCGCCGCGCACCGACCGCTACCGCCGCCCCTACGAGGGCACCGACGCGCCACGCGAGGCGATGCAGGCGTATCTGGACTGGGAGTTCGGCCTGGTGGAGCAGTTGCGGCGCGACGGCACGCACGGGTTTCGCAGCCTCTGACGGTATCTTTTTGATAGCTACCAGCGCTTGTCCATCAAGCGCTGGCGGCCTTTTTTACTTCAAACCTCCACCCCTTCCGCCCGCGCCGCCGCCACGGCCTGCTGCGCTTCGCGGCGCGCGCGGGTGTGGCGGTTCTCGGGCACGGGCAGGCCCAGGTTGCCGCGCAGCGTCTCGGCGGGCAGCACGCCGTGCAGCAGGCCGCGCGCGCGCAGCACGGGAACGACCAGCTCCACGAAATCCTTCAGCGACGAGTTGGGCAGCGCCTCGAAGAAGTTGAAGCCGTCCGCCGCGCCGCCCTCGAACCAATGCTGGATCTCGTCGGCCACCTCCTCGGCCGTGCCCACGAAGCTGCGCTTGGGCCGCGCGTGCCACAGCGCCACTTCGCGCAGCGTCAGGCCATGCTCGCGCGCGTGCTGCTTGATGCGGTCGCTGGTGCTTTGCTGGCTGTTGCGGCCCAGGTCGCCCAGGTCGGGGAAGGGCTCGTCCAGCGGGTACTGCGAGAAGTCGTGGTCGTTGAAGGGCCGCGCCAGCGCGGCGATGGCGTTCTCGACGGGCACGAGCGCGGCCAGCTCCTCGTACTTGCGCTCGGCCTCGGCGCGTGTGCGGCCCACGATGGGGCGAAAGCCCGGCAGCAGAAACACCTCGTCGGGGTTGCGCCCAGCGGCGCGCACGCGGGCCTTCACGTCCTGGTAGTAGGCGCGCGCCTCGTCGAAGCTGTCGGCGTGAAAGAAGATGGCGTCGGCGCGCTCGGCGGCAAAGGTCTTGCCGTCCACCGACGCGCCGGCCTGGAAGATCACCGGCTGGCCCTGGCGCGAGCGGCTGATGTTCAGCGGCCCCTCGACCGCGAAGAACTCGCCCTTGTGGTCCAGCCGGTGCAGCTTGTCCGCGTCGATGAACTGGCCCGTGGCCTTGTCGCGCACCAGGGCGTCGTCCTCCCACGAATCCCACAGGCCCTGCACCACGTCCAGGTGCTCGGCGGCCAGGCGGTAGCGCACGTCGTGCGCATAGTGCTCGGGGCGGCCATAGTTGCGCGCGCTGCCGTCCAGCCACGAAGTGACGACGTTCCAGCCCGCGCGCCCGCCGCTGATGTGGTCGAGCGACGCGAACTGCCGCGCCACGGTAAACGGCTCGCTGTAGCTGGCCGTCACCGTGGCGACGAGGCCGATGCGCGATGTGACCGCCGCCAGCGCCGACAGGATGGTCAGCGGCTCGAAGCGGTTGAGGTAGTGCGGCGACGAGCGCGGCGTGATGTGGACGCTGTCGGCCACGAACAGGAACGAAAAGCCCGCCCCTTCAGCGAGCTGCGCCTGGGCCTTGTAGAAGCCGAAGTTGACGCTGGCGTCGGTCACGGCGTCCTTGTGGCGCCAGTCGCCCCAGCCCGCGCCCACGCCGTGGAGGACGAGGCCGAGTTGCAGGGTGCGGGGGGTGGTGGGTGCGAAGGTCATGGCAATGGGACAAAGGTTGTGAAGGAGCCTTTAGCCTAGACAGTCCGCCGCGCGCTGCGAACAAAGAAATTCGTCTATCGCTATGCGCTGCGCAAAGAGAAGCGCCAGAGGCCGCCTTGACTCACCCACGCGGCGCCAGCCTGCGCACCACTTCCACCAGCCGGTCGATCTCGTCGAAGGTGTTGTAGAACGCCAGCGAGGGCCGCACCGCCGTCTCCACGCCGAAGCGGCGCAGGATGGGCTGGGCGCAGTGGTGGCCGGTGCGCACCGCGATGCCTTCGTTGTTGAGCGCCTGGCCCACCTCGTCGGTGGTACGGCCTTGCAGCACGAAACTGAGCACGCTGGCCTTGCCCGGCACGGTGCCGATCAGGCGCAGGCCGGGGATTTGCGCCAGCTGCTGCATGCCGTAGTCCACCAGCGCGTGTTCGTACTGGCTGATGGCGTGGATGCCGATGCGCTCCACGTATTCCAGCGCCGCGCCCAGGCCCACGGCATCGGCGATGTTGCCGGTGCCGGCCTCGAACTTGTTCGGGATGGGCTGGTACTGGGTTTTCTCGAAGGTCACGTCGGCGATCATGTTGCCGCCGCCCTGCCACGGGGGCATGGCCTCCAGCACTTCGCGGCGGCCCCAGAGGGCGCCGATGCCGGTGGGGGCGAAGATCTTGTGGCCCGAGAAGACGAAGAAGTCTGCGCCGATGTCCTGCACGTCCACGGGCGTGTGGGCGATGGATTGCGCGCCGTCCACCAGCGTGCAGATGCCGCGCGCCTTGGCACGGGCCACCACCTCTTTGACCGGAACGACGGTGCCGAGCACGTTGGAGACGTGGCCGATGGCGACGATCTTCGTGCGGTCGTTGAGCAGCTTTTCGTATTCGTCGAGGCGGATCTGGCCCTGGTCATCGACGGGGATCACGCGCAGCTTCGCGCCCTTGGCCTGCGCAAGCTGCTGCCAGGGGACGATGTTGGCGTGGTGCTCCAGGTGGCTGACGATGATCTCGTCGCCCGCGCCCACGTTCTGGCCGCCCCAGCTCTGGGCGACGAGGTTGATGGCCTCGGTGGTGCCGCGCACGAAGATCACTTCATGAACGTCCGGCGCGTTGATGAAGCGGCGCACCACCTCGCGGGCGTGCTCGTAGGCGTCCGTGGCGCGGGCCGCGAGCACGTGGGCGGCGCGGTGGATGTTGGAGTTCTCATGCTCGTAGAACTGCGCGATGCGTGCTATGACCTGGCGCGGCTTGTGCGTGGTGGCGGCGTTGTCGAGCCAGATCAATGGCTTGCCGTTGACGCGCTCTTGCAGGATGGGGAAGTCGCGCCGCACGGCGTGTACGTCGAAGGCCGCCGGGGGCTGGGTGAGCGGGCTTTGCTGCGCCTCGCCGGGGTTCAGGTAGGGGTGCGGCTTGGCGGGGGTGACGTAGCCGCTGGGCAGGCGCACGGCGTCCACGAAGTAGAACTGCGGCGCGGTGCTGATTTCGGGCGTTTGCGGGGTTTGCGGCGCTTGCGGCGCGGGCAGATGGGGCGCGCCATCCGTCAGGCTCGCCAGGCGCGGCTCGTAGCCGGGCAGCACGGCGAAGGCGTTGTCGGGCGTGCCGTTGCCCGCCTGGGCGTGCGGCAGCACCGCGCCCGCGCGGTTGACGAGCGAGAGGGACGTGCCGGGGCTGGACGGCAGCAGGTTGCTGCCGGGCAAGTGCCCCAACGGAATCGGCGTGCCCGGCACGTTGGGCGACAGGCCCGAGGGCGCGGCCAGCGGCGAGCCGCCCGGCGCCCAGGTGGCGGGCGGCTGCGCACCCTGCACGGGGATGGCGGGCGCATCGCCGGGCAGGCTGCGCAG
>NZ_JASGDA010000012.1:0-25406 GCF_047607405.1 Acidovorax sp.
CGGCAGCCCCGCGCAGACGGATGCCGCCCGCGCCGCGGGCCTCGCCGCCGCGCCCGACGCGGCGCCCGAGCGCGCCGCCGTGGAGGTGCGCGAGGTCGAGGTCATCCGCGAGGTACAGGTCCCCGTCGAAGTGCCCGTGGCAGGCCCCGGCACGATGGTCGTGGACAAGCCCCTGCGCTCCGGCCAGCAGGTCTATGCGCGCGGCGGCGACCTGGTCGTGCTGGCCATGGTCAGCTTTGGCGCCGAGGTCATCGCAGACGGCAACATCCACGTCTATGCCCCGCTGCGCGGTCGCGCCATTGCGGGCGCGCGCGGCAACACGGCGGCGCGCATCTTTTCCACCTGCATGGAGCCGCAGCTCGTCTCCATCGCAGGCATCTACCGCACCACCGAGACGGCCCTGCCCGACGACGTGGCGGGCAAGGCCGCACAGGTGTGGCTGGAAGGCGAGAAGCTGTTCATCGAACCGCTGCGCAACCCCGTTCGTATCAACTCCTAATTCAAGCAGACATACATACATGGCCAAAATCGTCGTTGTGACTTCCGGCAAGGGTGGCGTGGGCAAGACCACCACCAGCGCCAGCTTCGCCACCGGCCTCGCCCTGCGCGGCCACAAGACCGCGGTGATCGACTTCGATGTCGGCCTGCGCAACCTGGACCTCATCATGGGCTGCGAGCGCCGCGTGGTGTATGACCTCATCAACGTGATCCACGGTGAGGCCAACCTGAACCAGGCGCTCATCAAGGACAAGCAGTGCGAGAACCTGTTCGTGCTGGCCGCCAGCCAGACGCGCGACAAGGACGCGCTCACGCAAGACGGCGTCGAGAAAGTGCTGAAAGACCTGGCAGAGATGGGCTTCGACTACATCGTCTGCGACTCGCCCGCAGGCATCGAGAGCGGCGCGCTCATGGCCATGCACTACGCCGACGAGGCATTGCTGGTGACCAACCCCGAAGTCTCCAGCGTGCGCGACTCCGACCGCATCCTGGGCATGCTGGGCAGCAAGACCAAGCGCGCCATCGAGGGCGGCGAGCCCGTCAAGGAGCACCTGCTCATCACCCGCTACAACCCCAGCCGCGTGCAGGACGGGCAGATGCTGAGCCTGGAGGACATCCAGGACATCCTGCGCATCAAGCTCATCGGCGTCATCCCCGAATCCGAAGTGGTGCTGCAGCAGTCCAACCAGGGCGTGCCCGCCATCCACGCGCAGGGCAGTGACGTGGCCGAGGCGTACCTGGACGTGGTGGCGCGCTTTCTGGGCGAGGACAAGCCCTTGCGCTTCATCGACGCGCAGAAGCCCGGCTTCTTCAAGCGCCTGTTCGGCGGGAGCAAATAAGCCATGGCGTCCTTCCTTTCCTTCCTGCTGGGCGAGAAGAAGAAGTCGGCCTCCGTCGCCAAGGAGCGCCTGCAGATCATCCTGGCCCACGAACGCAGCGGCCGCAACCCCGGCCAGCCCGACTACCTGCCCGACCTGCAGCGCGAGCTGGTCGCCGTGATCTCCAAGTACGTCAAGATCAACCCCGAAGACCTCAAGGTCCACTTCGAGCGGCAGGACGACCTGGAAGTGCTGGAGGTGAAGATCGAGCTGCCCGACGCGGGAGGCAAGTAACTGCTATTGAAACAGTAGCTGCTGGTGCCCGTCGTACAAGGGTTTGAGGCCAATTTGGCTTCAAACCCTTTTTGCTGGACGTGCCCTGCGTTTACCGCCCGCGCCTGCGCCCTGCCACCACGCTGGGCGACTGGCCGAACTGCTGGCGGTACAGCGCGGCAAAGCGGCTGGCCGTGCCCAGGCCGCATTCCTGCGCCAGCAGGGTGATGCTGGTGAAATCCCCACGCCGCAGGCGTTGGTGCGCCCGCGCCAGGCGCTGCTGGCGCAGCCAGTCCATCGGGCTCAGGCCGAAGCGCTCCTGAAAAGCGTATTGCAGCGCGCGCACCGACATGTGGGCCTGCGCCGCCATGGCCGTCAGCGTGTGCGGGCGTGACAGGTCGGCCAGCGCCGTGTCGCACACGCGGTCGATGGCGCGGCGCTTGTGCGCCGGGATAAGGCGCGGCTGCGGGAAAGGACGCGCGCCCATGCTGAACAGCGACACGAGGTGGCGGTAGATGAAATCCTGCAGCCCCAACTGGTGCAGCACCTGGCTGTCAGACCCGTGCAAGTCGATCAGCGCGCCCAGGTGCCGGGCGATGCCGTCCAGCGGCGCGCTGCCCACCTGCATGGGCAGCACCTGGGCGTGGCCTATGGCCAAAGGCGCGGCTTCTTCGCAGGTGCCCAGCACGGCGCGGGCTGCCGCCTGGAGCATGTCGGTATCCAGGCGCAGCATGAGCTGGTTGCGTGTTTCGCCATAGCCCACCGTGGGGCCGCAGTCCTCCGCCAGGTACAGGCAGCCCTGCCCCGGGCCCCAGTGCAGGGTGCGACCGTCCACCTGCACGTGGCAATGCCCCTGCAGGGGGATGAGCATCGTGGCGGGCACGCTGTCGCTGCGGCTGACGCGCGTGGGCGTCATGGCGCTGGCCACCAGTTCCAACCCAGGGAGCTGCAGCCGCGCATGCTTGCTGAAGAAGCCGTCAGCCCCCGGCAGGGCGTCGTAGGCTTCCAGGCCCGGGAACACCTGGGCCATGCGATCCGAGAACACCCGCAACGACGTGGATGTCTCACTTTGGCTGTCGCCAAAAAGCAGCGGCTCGGCAATGCGGGGGGCGGGCATGAAAGGAATGGACGGTGAGCGTGGACCCACAGGATGCCACAGCAGGCCCGCAGTGGCGCGGGGCAGGCATCAAGACAGCCAGGTGCAGCCTGCACCGCAGAAATCTTGGTCAAAATGGCCTCTGGCGCTTGCTGGACAGGCGCCAGCAGCTATCTTTTTTGATATTTTCAGGGCGTGGGCAGCGCCACATCCGCCGCCTTGCGCGGTGTGCCGATCGGGGCGCTGGCCTGGCCCTTCTGCACGGCGGCGATGTCTTCCTCGCTGGGGTAGTCGCCCTGCAGCCAGTAGTCGAACACGCGGCGCGCGATGGGTGCGGCACTGGCGGCGCCGAAGCCTGCGTTTTCGACGATCAGCGCCAGGGCGATGGTGGGCGCCTCGGCGGGTGCGAAGGCGGCGAACAGGGAGTGGTCGCGCTGGTGCTCCTCCAGCGCCTTGGCGTTGTACTTCACGTTCTGCCCCAGGCTCACCGCCTGGGCCGTGCCGGTCTTGCCCGCCGAGGTGTAGGGCGCGCCCGCGAACACGCGCGTGCCGGTGCCGCCCTTGTTCACCGCCACCAGGGCGTTGCGCACGATCTCGACGTGCCTGGGCTGGTAGCCCAGGTTTTCGCCGGGCGGCTGGGGGATTTGCGTCACCTCGCCGGTGACGGCGTTGCGCACGGCCTTGGCCATGTGCGGGCGGTACCGGGTGCCGCCGTTGGCGAGCGTGGCCTCGGCCAGCGCGAGCTGCAGCATGGTGAAGTTGTTGTAGCCCTGGCCGATGCCCAGCGAGACCGTTTCGCCCGGGAACCAGCGCTTCATCTCGGGGCGCTTGTAGGTGTTGCGCTTCCACTCGGTGCTGGGCAGGGTGCCGCGCAGTTCGCCCCCCAGGTCGATGCCGGTGACCTGGCCGAAGCCCAGCGGCTTCATGAAGTCGTGGATGGCGTCCACGCCCATTTCCACCGCCAGCGAATAGAAGTAGGTGTTGCTGGAGAACTGGATGGCCCGGTGCATGTCCACGCCGCCCAGGCCGCCCTCGTGGCTGCGGAAGGTGTGGCCGCCGAAGGTGTAGAAGCCCGGGTCGTTGAGCACCAGGCTGGGCGAGCGCTTGTTCAACTGCAGCGCGGCCAGGGCCATGAAGGGCTTGTAGGTGGAGCCGGGCGGGTACGTACCCCGGAGCGCCCGGTTCAGCAGGGGCTTGTCGATGGATTCGTTGAGCGCCTGCCAGTTCTCCTGGTCGATGCCTTCGACGAACAGGTTGGGGTCGAACGTGGGCTTGCTCACCAGCGCCAGCACCTCGCCGTTGCGCGGGTCGATGGCGACCAGCGCGCCGCGGCGGCTGCCGTACAGGTCTTCGATGAGCTTTTGCAGCTTGATGTCGATGGACAGCATCACGCTGTCGCCCGGCGTGGCCGCGTGGCTTGCGAGCTTGCGCACGGCGCGCCCCCCGGCGGATGTCTCCATCTGCTCCACGCCGGTCTGGCCGTGCAGGGCCGATTCAAAGCTCTGCTCCACGCCCAGCTTGCCGATGTATTCGGTGCCCCGGTAGTTGGCCTCGTCGTCCGAGTCCTGGATGCGCGCCTTCTCGGCCTGGTTGATGCGACCGATGTAGCCGATGGCGTGGCTCGCCACCTCGCCCAGCGGGTAGTTGCGAAACAGCCGCGCCTTGATGTCCACGCCCGGAAAGCGGTAGCGCTGCGCGGCGAAGCGCGCCACTTCCTGGTCGGTGAGCCGCGTGCGGATGGGCAGGGACTCGAAGTTGCGCGACTCTTCCATGAGCCGCTTGAAGCGCCGCCGGTCGCGGTGCTGGATGTCCACGATCTGGGACAGCGCGTCGATGGTGTCGTCCAGGTCGCCTGCGCGCGAGGGCGTGATCTCCAGCGTGTAGGCCGAGTAGTTGGTGGCCAGCACCACGCCGTTGCGGTCCAGGATGAGGCCCCGGTTGGGCACGATGGGCACGACTGCCGTGCGGTTGCTCTCGGCCTGCGCGGCCAGGTCCTCGTGCCGCACCACCTGCAGGAAGACCAGCCGCGCCACGATGAGGCCGAACGCCAGGAACACGACCGCGCCGATGGTGAGCACGCGCAGGCGGAAACGCGATGCGTCGGCTTCGCTGTTGCGCAGTTCGGTCATGGCTACAGGGGCCGGTTCTGGTCGGCGTCGGGCGGGCGCCGCTGCGGGGCCAGCAGCACCCAGCTTGCCAGCGGCCACAGCAGCGCCTCCAGCACGGGCGCGAGAAAGCTCCACAGCCCCGGGAAGATGCCGCCGGTCGCCATGCGCAGCAGCAGCTCCACCGCATGCGCCAGCGCGAACAGCGGCAGCACCTGCAGCGCCTGCGAGAGCACGCTGAACCACAGCAGCCGGCGATGGATGGCGATGGCGCTGAACGAGAGCACGGTGTAGGCCAGCGCATGCTGCCCCAGCAGCGCCGACTGGCCCACGTCCATGCACAGGCCCAGCACGAAGGCCGTGCCCAGGCCGATGCGCAGCGGCTGGTGTACGCCCCAGAAGACCAGCAGCACCATCAGCAAATCAGGCATCCAGACCACGCGGCCCAGCGGCAGCAAATTGATCGCCAGGCCCGCCGCCAGGCTGGCGACGATGAACACGGGGTTGACGGGCAGCAGCAGCGGCTCGCCGCGCGGCATGATCATTTGCGGCCCCCTTTGCGGGCTGGCGCAGGCTGCACGGGCTCGGGCCGCGGCAAGGCAGCGTCCGGGGCCAGGGGCTTGAGCACCATCACGTGGCGCGCGCCCTGCACCTGGGCCAGCGGCGCGCAGTAGATGCGGGCGAAGGCGGAATCGGCGCGGCGCTCCACGCGCACCACGCGGGCCACGGGCAGGCCCGGCGGGTACAGGCCATCGACCCCGCTGGTGGTGAGCAGGTCGCCGTCCTGAATATCGGCGTTGGCGGGCATGAAGCGCAGTTCCATGCCGCCGCCGTGGCCCGCCACCGGGTCGCCGTAGGCCACGCCGCGCACGCCGGTGCGGATGTTGAGCACGGGGATCGCCTGCTCCCGGTCCACCAGCAGCGTGACCTCGCTCACCAGCGGGAAGACGCGCGTGACCTGGCCCAGCACGCCCGCCTCGTCCATCACGGGCGAGCCCAGCTCCACGCCGCCCACCTGGCCCCGGTCGAGCACCACGCGGCGCGTGTAGGGGTCGGCGGTGTCGTAGATCACCTCTGCCGCCTGGGCGGGGGTTTCCAGGCGGTCGCGCAGGGCCAGCAACTGGCGCAGGCGCGTGTTCTCCTGGGCCAGCAGCTCGGCCTGGTGGGCGCGCTGGCCCATGGCAGCCGTCGTCTTGCGCGCGGCGTCCAGTTCTTGCTGCGCCGCGCCCAGCGCCTGGAAGTAGCCCGCGCCCCGGCTGACGAACTCCACGGGCTGGAGCATGAGCCACTGCACGGGGTAGAGCACCGTGCCCACGGCCTGCCGGAGGGGGCCGGTGACGCCGAAGCGCGCATCGGCCACCATCAGGAACAGCGCCAGCGCGCTATAGACGGCCAGACGCGACAGGGCCGACGGGCCCTGCTTGAAAAGGGGCGGAGCGCTGCGCTCCAGGGTTCCCAGGGGCATTTAGCAATCCATAGCGCTGTGCGCTACCCACTACCTGAAAAACTGGCGCGGCCCCGGCGGGGGCACCCGTGGAACTGGCTTTGCCAGGCCGCTGGGTGCGTCCCCCCTCCCGGAGCGCGCAGCGCGCAGAGAGAGGGGGGAAGGCGCGAAGCGACTCAGGGGGGTGGGCCTCATTCGCTCGTGAAGATGCTGCCGAGGCGATCCATGCGTTCGAGCGCGATGCCGCAGCCGCGCACCACGCAGGTCAGCGGGTCTTCGGCCACCAGCACGGGCAGGCCGGTTTCCTCGGCCAGCAGGCGGTCCAGGTCGCGCAGCAGCGCGCCGCCGCCGGTGAGCATCATGCCGCGCTCGGCAATGTCGGCGCCCAGTTCGGGCGGGGTCTGCTCCAGCGCGTTCTTGACGGCGCTGACGATCTGGTTGAGCGGGTCGGTCAGGGCTTCCAGCACCTCGTTGGAGCTGATGGTGAAGCTGCGCGGCACGCCTTCGGACAGGTTGCGGCCCTTGACCTCCATCTCGCGCACCTCGGAGCCCGGGAAGGCCGAGCCGATGCTTTTCTTGATGGCCTCGGCCGTGGGCTCGCCGATCAGCATGCCGTAGTTGCGGCGGATGTAGCTGATGATGGCCTCGTCGAACTTGTCGCCGCCCACGCGCACGCTGCCCTTGTAGACCATGCCGCCCAGGCTGATGACGCCGACCTCGGTGGTGCCGCCGCCGATGTCCACGACCATGGAGCCGGACGCCTCGGACACGGGCAGCCCCGCGCCGATGCCTGCGGCCATGGGTTCCTCAATGAGATAAACCGCCGTCGCGCCTGCGGCTTCTGCTGCGTCTTTGATAGCGCGGCGCTCCACCTGGGTGGAGCCGCAGGGCACGCAGATGATGATGCGCGGGCTGGGGGTGAACAGCGTGCGCGGATGCACCATCTTGATGAACTGCTTGATCATCTGCTCGGTGATCACGAAGTCGGCGATCACGCCGTCCTTCATGGGGCGGATGGCCTCGATGTTGCCGGGCACCTTGCCCAGCATGGCCTTGGCCTCGTGGCCCACGGCCTGGATGACTTTCTTGCCGTGCGGCCCGCCCTCGTGCCGGATGGCGACCACGGAAGGCTCGTCGAGCACGATGCCCTTGTCGCGGGCGAAGATCAGTGTGTTGGCGGTGCCAAGGTCGATGGCGAGGTCGGTGGAGAAGTACCGACGGAAAGCTCCGAACATTCAAAAATCCTCTCGGAAACGGCAGGCGCATCGGCCCGCAGTCGCCTGGTTTTGGGGGTGTTTCTGGGATTTTTTCGCACAATGACCGGCAGAAAGGGGGTATTGCGGCAAAGTCGGGATAATACCGCATCCCCTGTGAATAACTCCCTAGGAAGCCGCCCTTGGCACGGCGTTACTTCTGGTTTCTATAGACTTTTCTCCCTATGGCACTGACCCCCCAGGACATCGGTCGCATCGCCAACTTGGCGCGGCTCGAACTGACACCTTCTGAAAGTGAGCGCATGCTGACTCAGCTCAACGGCTTTTTCGGCATCGTGGAAAAGATGCGGGCTGTGGACACCTCGGGCCTCACGCCCCTGGCCCACCCCGTGGCCGCCATAGAGGACGTGCAGTTGCGCCTGCGCGCCGACACGGCCAGCGAGCCCAACCAGCGCGAAGCCAACCAGCAAAGCGCCCCCGCCGTCGAGCGCGGCCTGTTCCTCGTGCCGAAGGTGATCGAATGAGCGCCGCCGCACTGCACGACCTGGGCGTGGCCGAGCTGGCCGCCGCGCTGCGCGAGCGCAAGGTTTCCTCGGTAGAGGCCGCGCAGCACTTCCTGGCCCGCGCCAAGGCGCACCAGAACCTGGGCGCCTACGTGGCCCTGAACGAAGACGCCACGCTGGCCCAGGCCCGCGCCGCCGATGCGCGCATCAGCGCGGGCACAGCAGGCGCGTTGGAAGGCGTGCCGCTGGCGCACAAGGACATCTTCGTCACGCGCCATTTCCCCAGCACGGCGGGCTCGAAGATGCTCGCGGGCTACCAGTCGCCGTTCGATGCGACGGTTGTCACCAAGCTCGCCGAGGCGGGCGCGGTGACGTTGGGCAAGCTCAACTGCGACGAGTTCGCCATGGGCTCGGCCAACGAGAACTCGGCCATTTCGCCGGTGCGCAATCCGTGGGACACGGACCGCATCCCCGGCGGATCGTCGGGCGGCTCTGCCTGCGCCGTGGCCGCGCGCCTGGCGCCAGCGGTGACGGGCACGGACACGGGCGGCTCCATCCGCCAGCCCGCGTCGTTCTGCGGCATCACCGGCATCAAGCCCACGTATGGCCGCGCCAGCCGCTACGGCATGATCGCCTTTGCATCGAGCCTTGACCAGGCGGGCCCGATGGCCCGCTCTGCCTCCGACTGCGCGCTGCTGCTCTCGGCCATGTGCGGGCCCGACCCGGACCGCGATTCGACCTCGCTCGATGTGCCTGCCGAAGACTTCAGCGCGAAGCTGAACGACAGCCTCGACGGCCTGCGCATCGGCATCCCCGCCGAGTTCTTTGGCGAAGGCTTGTCGGCCGACGTGCGCGCCGCCGTCGATGCCGCACTGAAGGAATACGAAAAGCTCGGCGCCAGGCTCGTCCCCATCACCCTGCCGCGCACGGAGCTGTCCATCCCCGTGTACTACATCATCGCCCCGGCGGAGGCCAGCTCCAACCTCAGCCGCTTCGACGGCGTGAAGTTCGGCCACCGCGCCAAGGACTACACCGACCTGGTGGACATGTACAAGAAGACCCGCGCCGAAGGTTTTGGCGACGAGGTCAAGCGCCGCATCATGATCGGCACCTACGTGCTCTCGCACGGCTACTACGACGCCTACTACCTGCAGGCGCAGAAGATCCGCCGCATGATCGCCGACGACTTCCAGAACGCCTTCCAGCACTGCGACCTGATCGCGGGCCCCGTGGCCCCCACCGTGGCCTGGAAGCTGGGCGAGCACGGCAGCGACCCGCTGGCCGACTACCTGGCCGACATCTTCACGCTGCCCGCGTCGCTGGCCGGGCTGCCGGGCATGAGCGTGCCCGCTGGTTTTGGCGAGGGCAACATGCCCGTGGGCCTGCAGCTCATCGGCAACTACTTCCAGGAAAGCCGCCTGCTCAACGCCGCGCACCGCTTCCAGCAGGCGACCGACTTCCACCTCCGCCGTCCGGAGGGCTTCTGACATGACCACCGCCAAACTGATCCAGGGCTACGAAGTCGTCATCGGCTTCGAGACGCACGCCCAGCTCGCCACGCAAAGCAAGATCTTCAGCCGCGCCCCCACCGCCTTTGGTGCCGAGCCCAACACGCAAGCCTGCGCGGTGGACCTGGCCCTGCCCGGCACGCTGCCCGTGATGAACCGCGAGGCCGTGGTCTGCGCTATCAAATTAGGACTGGCACTCGGCTCCCACATTGCGCCGGTGAGCATTTTTGCCCGCAAGAATTACTTCTACCCCGACCTGCCCAAGGGCTACCAGATCAGCCAGTTCGAGATTCCGGTGGTGCAGGGCGGCGAGGTGCAGTTCTACCTGGGCGACGAAAAGAAAACCGTGCGCCTGGTGCGCGCCCACCTGGAGGAAGACGCGGGCAAGTCGCTGCACGAGGACTTCATCGGCCAAAGCGGCATCGACCTGAACCGCGCGGGCACGCCGCTTTTGGAGATCGTGACCGAGCCGGACATGCGCAGCAGCGAGGAAGCCGTGGCCTACGCCAAGGAGCTGCACAAGATCGTGACCTGGATCGGCATCTGCGACGGCAACATGCAGGAGGGCAGCTTTCGCTGCGACGCCAACGTCTCCGTGCGCAAGCCCGGCCAGCCGCTGGGCACGCGCCGCGAGATCAAGAACCTGAACTCGTTCAAGTTCATGCAGCAGGCCATCGACTACGAGATCCGCTGGCAGATCGAGCAGATCGAGGACGGCCACGCCATCCAACAGGCCACCGTGCTCTTCGACCCCGACACGGGCGAGACGCGCGCCATGCGCACCAAGGAAGACGCGGCGGACTACCGCTACTTTCCCGACCCCGACCTGCCGCCGCTACACATTTCAGAGCAATGGGTGCAGGAGCAGCGGGCACAAATGGCCGAATTGCCCCGCACCATGGCGGCGCGCTTCGTGGCGGACTATGGCCTGCCCGAGTACGACGCCACCACGCTCACGCAGAGCAAGGCCATGGCCGCCTACTTCGAGGATGCCGCCCGCGCCAGCGGCGCGCCCAAACTCGCGTCCAACTGGGTCATGGGCGAAATCTCGCGCCGCCTGAACATGGAGGAGATCGGCATCGAGCAGGCCAAGGTGGGCAGCGGCCAACTGGCCGCGCTGATCCGCCGCATCGGCGACGGCACCATCAGCAACAACGCGGCACGGCAGGTGTTCGACGCGCTCTGGAGCGGCGAGGGCAGCGACGTGGACGCGGTCATCGAGGCCAAGGGCCTCAGGCAGATGAATGACACGGGCGCTCTGGAGAAGATCGTGGACGAAGTGATCGCCGCCAACCCCGCGAACGTGGAGCAGTTCAAGGCGGGCAAGGACAAGGCGTTCAACGCGCTGGTGGGCCAGATCATGAAAGCCAGCAAGGGCAAGGCCAATCCGCAGCAGGTCAATGAACTGCTGCGGGCCAGGCTGGCCTGAAACGCAAAAGGGGCCTCGGCCCCTTTTTTATTTCTGCTTCAGCGGGACGCCGCAGGCGCGGCGGCATCGGCGGCGGACGGGGGCAGCCGCTGCGACTCCCACAGCTTGCGCAGCTGGGCCAGCTCTGCGTCAAAGCGCTGGTGCAGGCGGCGCTTTTCCAGCTCCTGCCCTTGGATGAAGCGCTGCCGCTCGGCGATGTTTTCCTCGTTCTCGGCGATCTTGCGGCGCAGCGCCATGGGGGCCTTGTTCGGGTCCTTTTTATAGAACTCCATTTCCTCGTCGAGGGCCTTGCGCTGCTGCTGGAGTTCGGCAATGCGCTTCTCGGCCGTGGCCGTGACATCGTCCACCAGCTGGATGGCGGCCGCGCGCTCGGTGTCGTGGGAAGCCTTGTCGGGGTAGCGCGCCGTCAGCGCGCGCTCGCGGCGGCGCTCTTCGAGCACCAGGGCACGCTCCTCGGCTTCTTTGCGGCGCTGGGCCTCCAGCGCGGTGCGCTCGTGCTCGGTCAGCGAAGGGCCGATCTGGCGCCGCACCGTGCCCGAGGGGCTCAGCTCGCGCTGCTCGCGGTCGAGGCACTCGACGATGGGCCGGTCGGCAGTGATGCGGCGGCCGTTGCGGTCCACGCAGGTGTAGATGCCGCCGGACATGCCCTGCGACTGCGCCCACGCCGAATCAACGGCCAGGGTGGCCGCCATCAACACTCCGCCCATGATCCACGCCGACTTGCTCAAGTCATTGCCCTTCGTTGACGCCGTAACGCTGGCGGTAGGCCAGCACTTTCTCGTGATGGGAGCGCATCCCCTCTTCCCCATTGTGCGAGAGGTACAGCAATAAGTCTGCCAGACGGGCAATGGCGCACACCTGCAGGCCCAGTTGCTGGCGCACGTACTGCACGGCGCTGTGGTCCACATCCTGGCCATTCTCCGTGGCTTTCTCCTGGCGGTCCAGTGCAATGGCCACCGCGTGCGGCGTGGCACCCGCCGCGCGGATGAGCGCGATGGACTCGCGCGCCGCCGTCCCGGCCGACATCACGTCGTCCACGATCAGCACCCGGCCCTTGAGCGGCGCGCCCACCAGCGTGCCGCCCTCGCCGTGGTCCTTGGCTTCCTTGCGGTTGTAGGCAAAGGGCACGTTGCGCCCCAGCCGGGCCAACTCCACCGCCACCGTGGCGGCCAGGGGAATGCCCTTGTACGCCGGGCCGAAGACCATGTCGAACTCGATGCCGCTGGCCAGCAGGGCTTTTGCATAGAATTCCGCGAGCCGACCCATCTTGCGGCCGTCATCGAACAGGCCCGCGTTGAAAAAATACGGGCTCAGGCGGCCCGCCTTGGTCTTGAATTCACCGAACCGCAGCACGCCCGACTCGACGGCGAAACGCACGAAATCCTGCGCCAGTCGGCCCTGCTCCCCGCCTTGCGCGCCAACATCCACCATGGGAAATCCTTTGTGTTCAAGTTAACCAGCCTCAATCTCAATGGCATCCGCTCGGCCACCAGCAAAGGCGTGGAAAGCTGGATGGCAGCCACGCGGCCGGATTGTATTTGCGTGCAGGAAGTCAAGGCCCAGGCGGCGGACGTGGCCAACCGCTTCGAGCGCATGGCGGGCCTGCAGGGGCACTTCCACTTCGCGCAGAAGAAAGGCTATTCGGGCGTGGGCATCTACACGCGCCACGAGCCTTCCGACGTGGTCGTGGGCTACGGCTCCAGCGAGTTCGACGCCGAGGGCCGCTACGTGGAACTGCGCTTCGACACGCCCGCGCGCAGGCTGTCCATCATCAGCGCCTATTTCCCCAGCGGCTCCTCGGGCGACGAGCGCCAGCAGGCCAAGTTCCGCTTTCTGGCCGAATTCCATCCCCACCTGATGCGCCTGAAGGCCGAGCGCGACTTCATCCTGTGCGGCGACATCAACATCGCCCACCAGCCCATCGACCTGAAGAACTGGCGCAGCAACCAGAAGAACAGCGGCTTCCTGCCCGAGGAACGGGCCTGGATGACAAAACTGTTGCACACGACGGATGCAGGCGGCGGCCTCATCGACGTGTACCGCCGGTTACAGCCCACGGCCACCGACACGGCCTACACCTGGTGGAGCAACCGGGGCCAGGCCTACGCCAACAACGTGGGCTGGCGGCTGGACTACCACCTGGCCACCCCCGCACTGGCGGCGCTGGCACGCACCGAGGCCATCTACAAGGGCGAAAAATTCTCGGACCACGCGCCGATCACGGTGGACTACGACTTCACGCTCTGACGCCCATGCTCCGCTACCACACCGTCCCCGTCACCGCCTTCCAGCAGAACTGCTCCATCGTCTGGTGCGACGCCACGCACCAGGCGGCCATCATCGACCCCGGCGGCGACCTGGACCGGCTGCTGTCCGAAGTCCAGCGCCTGGGCCTCACGCTCGGCCAGATCTGGCTCACCCACGCGCACATCGACCATGCGGGCGGCACGGGCGAATTGGCGCAAAAGCTCGGCCTGCCCATCACCGGGCCGCACCCGGGCGACCAGTTCTGGATCGACGGCCTGCCGCAGCAAAGCGCCATGTTCGGCTTTCCACCCGCGCTGCCCTTCACGCCCACACGCTGGCTGCACGACGGCGACACGGTGCAAGTCGGCCACGAGACCCTGACCGTGCGCCACTGCCCCGGCCACACGCCCGGCCACGTGGTCTTTCACGCGCCGCAGATCGACCGCTGCTTCGTGGGCGACGTGCTGTTCGCGGGCAGCATCGGCCGCACCGACTTTCCGCAAGGCAACCACCAGCAGCTCATCGACAGCATCACAGAGCGCCTGTGGCCCATGGGCGACCAGACGGTGTTCATCCCCGGCCATGGGCCAGAGAGCACCTTTGGGCGTGAGCGGCGCAGCAACCCCTATGTGGGCGGCACCTGAAGTTTATTGGCCTAATCGGCCTCTAACCCATATGGCATATGCGTTAGTTGCTATTGTTTTTGCATCTTCGCAGTGCGTTCGGCGGCGAAGGCCACGTACCAGTCCAGGCAGCCGGGGTTGGCCATGGCGTCCTTGTTGACGACCTTCTCCAGCGGCTGGCCCAGCAGCAGCTTCTTGATGGGCAGCTCCTGCTTCTTGCCGCTCAAGGTGCGCGGCACCTCGGCCACGGCGAAGATGTCGTCGGGCACGAAGCGCGGGCTCAGGGCCGTGCGCACCGCGCCGTTGATGCGGGCGCGCAGGGCGTCATCCAGCGCCACGCCTTCGCGCAGCACCACGAACAGCGGCATGTAGCTCTCGCGGCCCAGGTATTCCAGGTCCACCACCAACGAGTCGAGCACTTCGGGCAGGGCTTCGACGGCGCTGTAGATCTCGCTCGTGCCCATGCGCAGGCCGTGGCGGTTGATGGTGGCATCAGAGCGGCCATAGATGGTGCAGCCGCCGTTGGCGCCCACCTTCAGCCAGTCGCCATGTCTCCACACCGCGCCCATGTCAGCGGGGCCGTCGCCGCCGCCGGGCTTGCGGCCATGGCCGGGCGGGTACATGTCGAAGTAGCTCGACAGGTAGCGGCTTCCATCCTTGTCGCCCCACAGGTACAAGGGCATGGACGGGATGGGCTGCGCGCAGACCAGCTCGCCCACCTCGTTGGCGACGGGCTGGCCCTCGGCGTTCCACGATTCGACGGCGGCGCCGAGCATGCGGCACTGCATCTCGCCGGGCACCTGCGGCAGTTCGCGGTGGCCGCCGATGAAGGCGCCCGCGAAGTCGGTGCCGCCCGAGATGTTGCACCACCAGATGTCGGGCGTGCCCAGCGCGGCGAACTGCGCCGTGCCCCACACCTGCACCTCGGGCGCGAGCGGCGAGCCGGTGGTGCCCAGCGCGCGGATGCGCGAGAGGTCGCCGCAGTCCTGCGGCCGCACGCCCGCCTTCATGCAATTGGCGAAGTACGCCGCGCCCGCGCCGAAGAAGGTCACGCCCGTCTCGGCCGCAAAGCGCCACAGCAGGCCCCAGTCCGGCTTGTCCTTGCTGCCGCCGGGGTTGCCGTCGAAGATGACGCAGGTGGTGCCCGAGAGCAGGCCCGAGAGCTGCGCGTTCCACATCACCCAGCCGGTGGAGCTGTACCAGTGGTAGCGCTCGCCAAAGCTGTTGGGCGCGTAGCTGCAGCCGATGTCGTTGTGCAGCGTCTTGAGCTGCAGCGACACCAGCACCGTGCCGCCATGGCCGTGCACGATAGGCTTGGGCAGCCCCGTGGTGCCGCTGGAATAGACGATCCACAGCGGATGGTCAAAGGGCAGCCACATGGGCTCAAACGCTGCGGTTTCTGCATCATTTTGGGCTGTAGCGCTTGCCCAGTTTGCGCAATCAGCTACCGAAACCGTAGCATCCAGGTTGCCCACCAGCACCACGTGGCGCACGCTGGGCAGTTGCGCGCGCAACTCGGCCAGCACGCCGGTGCGGTCGTGGTCGCGGCCGCCGTAGGTCACGCCGTCCACGGCGATGAGGGCAACGGGCTCGATCTGGCGGAAGCGGTCGAGCACCGCATGCGTGCCCATGTCGGGCGCGCACACGCTCCACACCGCGCCGATGCTGACGACGGCCAAAAAGGCGACCATGGTCTCGGGGATGTTGGGCAGGTAGGCGGCCACGCGGTCGCCGGGCTGGATGCCCTGGGCCTTGAGGTGCAGGGCCAGCGCGGCCACCTGGCGGCGCAGCTCGGGCCAGGCCATGTCGCGGCGCTGGCCTTTTTCGTTGCTGCTGATGATGGCGGGCATGCCCGCGGCGTGCGCGGCATCGACGTGGCGCAGCGCCTGGCGCGCGTAGTTGACCTGCGCGCCGGGGAACCACTGCGCGCCGGGCATGGTGTTCTTGCCCAGCACCGCCGTGTGGGGCGTGGGCGACTGGATGTCGAAGTAGTCCCAGACGCTCTGCCAGAAGGCATCCAGCTCGGTGACCGACCAGCGCCACAGCGCGTCGTAGTCACCGAAGGCGATGCCGCGCGCGTCGCACAGCCAGTTCTGGTACAGCCGTATTTGCGGCACGAAGGGGGCGGGGGGTGTTTGGCTTGTCTCCATGGGGCGCAGCGTACCAGCGCCTTCTCGGCCCGGCCAGCGGGCGGGGCGGACGGCAGCGCGGGTTTGGTCATTTTTTGATAGCTGCTCGCGCTGCTTAACAAGCGCTGCGGGGCCGACTGGGATGGGTGCGAAGGCTATTAGATTGTTAGCAATCTGGCGGCTGCAGGCTACGCGTGGGCGATGCGCGCCAGCGCTTCGCCCACGCGCACGATGTCGATGCCGCAGTGATCCAGCAGGCTCAGCAGGTGGCGGTCGCCCGTGACGATGAGCTGGGCTTGGCCGGCTACGGCAGCGGCGATGACGTGATCGTCATCGGGGTCGCCCGGCACCACGCGCGGTACGTCGGTGGGCTTCACCAGGGTGACGATGGCTGCGTAGCTACGCATCAGGGTGGGCACATCGGTTTGCAGCGTGGCCAGCCGCTTGACGAACTTCGGATAGTTCAGGGTGTGCCGCAGCTCGGCCATCAGCACCGGGCTGCTGACCAGCTCGATTTCCTCCTCGACGGCTTGCTCCATCAGCGCCAGGGGTGGGCCGCTCCACAGCAGCGCACCGATCACCACGTTGGTGTCCAACAGCAGGCGTCGGCACCCAAGCGTGGCAGCCATCAGTTGGCGTTGCGTTGGCGGCGTTCGGCGCGCACTTCGCGCACGAGCTGAACGATCTCCTGCTCGATCTCGGGCGTGAGTTCTTCGGCGGGGGCGTTGGCGTGCATCGCGCGCAAGTCTGCGACGGCTTCGCGGCGCAGTTGCGCGCGCAGGATGGCTTCCATCTTCTGGGACAAGAACAGGCCGGCGCTTCGGGCCTGTTGGGCCAGTTGGTCGGGCAACTCGATTTGCACAGTGGTCATGTGAGGTTCCTCGAAACGCGGGTTGCGTTGGGGTGCAACGCAAGTTGTACCCCAATTTGACCTATCAGGTGGGTGCGAGGTTCGCCGCTTGAAGGAAAAAAGTGCCTGGGAAGAATTGGAATCTGACCTAATTTCTCTCCTGAAACAATAGCTGCTTGCGCTTGAAGGACAAGCGCTGGAGGCCGATTTGACCTCCAAGATCGTAAACACGCTCTAAAAACCCATCTGCATCAGCGTCTGAAAGGACTGCCTCCCCTGCGGCGGGCGGGTGCCGCTGGGACGCGGGCGGCGTCGAAGCCTCGGCGCTGGTGCAGCAGCTCCGGGCCGTCGATGCGCTCGGCCAGGCTGTCGATGTCGCGGGCCGATACGCCAGCGCGCGCAAAGTGCTCCCGCCAGCCGTCCACGGCCTGGATGACGGCGGCAACGTGTGCCGCAGCCTCTGGCGGCTGCAGCCCGAAGGCGTCGCACTGCGACATGGCGTTGGCGAGCGTCGAGTCCCGCCCCTGCGCGCCGCAAATGAATTCCTGCAAGCCCTGCCCCGAATTGGTCGGCAGCACGTCATAGGCCGGGGCCAGCTTCAGGCGGCCATTGCCCCAGGGGTTGACGACCAGCAGGGCGTGGTTCTTTTCGTGGTCGTCGGTGTTGTCGATCAGGATGTTGAAGACCATGCGGCGAAACAGCTCGCGCATGTCGTGCAGGTGGGCGTCGCCCTGCGTAATGCCGACGCGGCGCAGGATGCGCGCCAGCTCGGGGTAGCCCATCTCGGGCTCGGCGCCCGAGGCCGTGGCCGCCCGGATGGCGGTGCCCGCCGAGATGCTGTGGATGCGCTGCCCGCCCTGCGCGCGGTCGAAGCGGCGGATGGCCAGCGCGTGCATGCCGTCGTCCAGGCGGATGACCTGCGTTGCCGCCACGGTGATGCCCGCGCGCGCGGCCAGCGTCATCGTCGCGTGTTCGATGAGCGGTGTATCGACTGGCTCGTTGTTGAAGAACTTGATGACCCACTGCGCGCCGCCGATGTCGATCAGCGCCTTGGGCTTGGCGCCGCCCAGCGGGCTGCCGCCCCCGGCGATGATGCGCGCCTCCAGCGCGGTCAGGGGTTCGGCGGCCTCGATCTTGGCGGCTACCTCGCTGAGCTGCTGCGCATCTTCCAGCCGGGGCAGCGGGCCGGTGGCGCGCGGGCTGTAGTGGTCCGGTGATGTGGAAACGCCGAGCGCGCCGAACCGGTCATCGCCCGCGTAGTACAGGTACTCCATCAGCGACAACCGCTGGAGCTTGTCCACGAAGCGGATGACCTTCTCGCCCCAGCGGTCGGGGCGGGCATCGTCCACCGCGCCCGCCGCGCGCGGCGCATCGGCGGCCTGCCGCCCGGGCGGCAGAAACTCGGTGTCGATGAGCGGGAGATCCTCGCTCAGCGCGAAGCCGCTGGACAGCCATTCGTCGCCGTAGCGCAGCGATACGCCCTTGCCCGCGGCGACCAGCCTCAAAGCGCCCACGTAGCGCGGCGCCGCCGGGTCGCCCAGGTACCACAGGAACAGGTCGTCGAGCCGCATCTCACGTGTCCATGGCGCTGCGCGCCTGCGCGGAAGCCTGTGCGCGCGCGCGGCCCAGCGCGACGGCCTCGCGCACGTCCAGCTCGATGGCGCCCTGGTCATGCTCGGGCGCCGCCAGCTGGCCCAGCGCGCCGTCGCGCTGGATGAGCCAGAGCGCCGTCGCCACGATGCCGATGCCCACGCCCGGGTCGCCCGCCTCCAGCCGCTGCAGCGTGGGCACGGAAACCCCCATGCGCCCGGCCCAGGTCTTCAGCGACTCCTTGCGGCGCAAGCGGGCCACGGCCAGGTCGGCGCCCAGCTTTTCAAGGGCGGCAAGGGTGGCGGGCGGGAGCTGCAAAAGGGCGCGGGCGGTTTTGGGCATACACATAGATTGTAGCAAATCATGTACTGGCATGAATATCTATGTTTATATTTCGCATTACCGCCGATGACTCCGCGCTGGGTGTACACAAGGCACAATCGCTCCATCCCCTCTCGACCGACCGCCGCCATGCCCATCTGGAAAAAGCCCCTGGACCTCGCCCAGATCAACGCCCTCAACGAAGGCACCGCCGCCCGCCACCTGGGGCTGGAGATCACCGAGCTGGGCGACGACTTCATCCGTGGCCGCGTTCCGGTGGACCACCGCACCCGGCAGCCGTTCGGCCTGCTGCACGGCGGCGTGAGCGTGGTGCTGGCCGAGACGCTGGGGTCGCTGGGCGCCTACTACGCCAGCCCCGAGGGCCACAACGCCGTGGGCCTGGACATCAACGCCAACCACCTGCGCGCCGCCACCAGCGGCTGGGTCACGGGCACGGCGCGGCCCGTACACCTGGGGCGCAGCACGCACGTGTGGCAGATCGAGCTGGTCAACGAGGCGGGCGAGCTGACCTGCG
Organism: Acidovorax sp.; assembly: GCF_047607405.1. Taxonomy (GTDB): domain Bacteria; phylum Pseudomonadota; class Gammaproteobacteria; order Burkholderiales; family Burkholderiaceae_C; genus Acidovorax. The sequence goes on from NZ_JASGDA010000012.1 coordinate 19,184, forward strand.
TGTCGCGCCTGACCATGGCGATCCTCGCGCCGCGCTGATCCGGCAAGACTTCAAGCCTTTTTGGGCTCTAGCGCTTGTCCAGTAAGCGCTAGTTGCTATTTATTCAATAGCAATCATCCAGCATCCTGCGACCGCGCCAGGCGCTCGCTCTTCCAGTACACGTCATCGCCACCGTCCATGCGGTTGAGCACGCGGGCCAGCACGAACATCAGGTCCGACAGGCGGTTGAGGTACTGGCGCGGGGCATCGTTCAGCGGCTCGGCCTCGCCCAGGGCCACCACGGCGCGCTCGGCGCGGCGGGCGACGGTGCGGCACACGTGGGCCTGCGCGGCGGCGCGGGTGCCTGCGGGCAGGATGAACTCCTGCAGCCGGGGCAGCGCCGCGTTGTGCCGGTCCAGGGCTTCGTCCAGGTCCAGCACGGCCTGGGGCTTGATCAGCTCGTAGCCGGGGATGGACAGCTCGCCGCCCAGGTTGAACAACTGGTGCTGCACCTCGACGAGCAGCGCGCGCACGCCGTCGGGCAGGCGCTCGCACAGCAGCAGGCCGATGTGCGAGTTCAGCTCGTCCACGTCGCCCAGGGCGTGGATGCGCAGGCTGTGCTTGGAGACGCGCTCGTTGTTGCCCAGGCCGGTGGTGCCTGCGTCACCGGTGCGCGTGGCGATCTGTGTGAGTCGGTTGCCCATGGTGGGAAGGGTGTGTTGACGCCAAAGAAAGCATTGTCCGTTACATGGCGCAGGCAAATGTTGGCCTGCGCAACAGCAGGCAAGAGTGCTGGCCTTGCGCGGCCTGGCACGGTGCAATAACGCCTTGTTCAACTTTGCAGGAGCCCCGCTCTCATGACGACTTTGCAACAACGCGCCCTGTCTTTCGATGCGCGCAGCGTGATGCTTTTTGCCGCCTTCATCACCCCGGGGGGCGCGGGCGCCAGCGGCTCCTGACCGTTCCCTGGCCCCTCGGGGCAGGCAGGTGGCCGCCTTCACAGCCCATTGCCGGGCCAGCAGGCGCGCCGCCTCTTTGGCTGCGGCGGCCCGGTCGGAGTACAGTCGCCAACGGACTGCCCTACCCCCAGGAGCCCGCCATGAACGCCCCCTCCGCCGCCTCGCACCTTCTGCCCGAAATCCGCCTGCGCGACGTGCCGCAGGCCCTCATCGACGCGCTGCAGCAGCGCTTTGGCGCGCAGTGCTCGCTGGCCCAGGCCGTGCGCGAGCAGCACGGGCGCGACGAGGGCTCGCTGCAAGCGCCCCCGCCCGCCGCCGTGGTGTTTGCCGAGAGCACGCAGGACGTGGCCGATGCCGTCAGGCTCGCCAGCCAGCACGACGTGCCCGTGATCGCCTACGGCGCGGGCTCCTCGCTCGAAGGCCACCTGCTGGCCGTGCAAGGCGGCATCAGCATCGACGTGAACCGCATGAACCAGGTGCTGCGCGTGAACGCCGACGACCTGACCGTGACCGTGCAGCCCGGCATCACGCGCCGGCAGCTCAACGAGGCCATCAAGGACACGGGCCTGTTCTTCCCCATCGACCCCGGCGCGGACGCCAGCATCGGCGGCATGAGCGCCACGCGCGCCAGCGGCACCAACGCCGTGCGCTACGGCACCATGCGCGAGAACGTGCTGGCGCTGGAAGTGGTATTGGCCAGCGGCGAGGTCATACGCACCGGCACGCGCGCCAAGAAAAGCAGCGCTGGCTACGACCTCACGCGGCTGATGGTGGGCAGCGAGGGCACGCTGGGCATCATGACCGAGATCACCGTGCGCCTGTACCCGCTGCCCGAGGCGGTGAGCGCGGCCATCTGCTCGTTTCCCAGCATCGAGGCGGCGGTGCGCACCGTCATCCAGACCATCCAGCTCGGCGTGCCCATTGCGCGCGTGGAGCTGATCGACCACCACACCGTGCGCATGGTCAACGCCCACAGCAAGCTGAACCTGCGCGAGGAACCCATGCTGCTGATGGAGTTCCACGGCTCGCCCGCCGGGGTGCAGGAGCAGGCCGAGACGGTGCAATCCATCGCCAACGAATACGGCGGCAACGCCTTCGAGTGGGCCAGCACGCCCGAGGAGCGCACGCGCCTGTGGACGGCGCGGCACAACGCCTACTTTGCCGCCGTGCAAAGCCGCCCCGGCTGCAAGGCCATCAGCACGGACACCTGCGTGCCCATCAGCCGCCTGGCGGACTGCCTGCTGGAGTCGGTGGATGAGGCCGAGGCCAGCGGCATCCCGTACTTTCTGGTCGGGCACGTGGGCGATGGCAACTTTCACTTCGGCTATCTGCTCGACCCCAACGTGCCGCAAGAGCGCGTGACCGCCGAGGAACTGAACCACAAGCTGGTGGCCCGCGCCCTGAGCATGGGCGGCACCTGCACCGGCGAGCACGGCGTGGGGCTGCACAAGATGGGGTTTTTGCTGGACGAGACGGGGGCGGGGGCGGTGGATGTGATGCGGGCGATCAAGCGAGCGCTGGATCCGAAGAACATCCTGAACCCGGGGAAGATTTTTGCGTTGTGAGGGCCATGAAACACTCCGCCAGCGCAGGAAAGCAGTTCTCATTCGACGCGGTCCTGGAAGACTGGGCCGAGGGCATGGACTACTGCGCCATTCCCGTCCCCGCCGAAATCACCCAGGCGCTGGGGACGAAAGGGCCGGTCCTCGTCATGGCGCGCGTCAACGACTCGGAGCCATTCCAGGTCAGTCTCTTTCCCGTCGGGGGCGGGCAGCACTACATGCGCATCAAGGCCAAGGTTCGCAAGGAGACGAACACCCGGACGGGCGACAGGGTTCGAATGCGGATCACGGTGCTGGACCGGGACCGTGTGGAGATTCCAGACGATCTGCTGCGCGCACTGCATGCCGAAGGTGTGGCGCACGCATTTCAGTCGCTGCCGCCGGGCAAGCAGAACTTCATCATCCGGCGCATCGACGAGGCGGCCAAACCCGAGACGCGCGAACGCAGGATTCAAGAGGCCGTGCTCGCTGCGCACCAACGGAGAGAGAAGCTGAACTCCGTGACTTCGCAGGCTTGACCCGCTGGGGCGAAGTTGTCACCGTAACCGCTGGCCGTTAGGCACCATATGACGCTAAGAGAGGCTTGCCAGCTGGCTAAACTGGCATCCAGCACACGGAGGTGACCATGAACGATCAAGTGGCAGAGCTGGCCGTGCGAGGCAAGCAACTCCCCCCGCAGGAGCGCGCCCGCCTGGTGGACATGCTTCTGGAATCTCTCCACGATGCGCCCGTGGCCGAAATCGAGGCAGCGTGGGACAAGGAAGTGGAGCAGCGGCTTGCCGCCCATGACCGGGGGGCGATGCCGTCCCTGGACGGAGAAGAGGTGCTGGCCAGGGCCCGCCGCCTGGCACGGCAATGAGCTTTCGCTTCCTGCCGCCTGCCGAGGCGGAACTGCTGGAAGGCATCTCTTACTACGCGGCCATCCGCCCTGAGCTGGGCTTGCAGTTCGAGCAGGCGGTAGCCCAAGCCATCCGGGCCGCAGCCGCATACCCCGAACGCGGCGCGCCGCGCTCCCGCTCCACACGGCGCTGGCTGGTGGGGCGCTTTCCCTACTGCGTCATCTACAGGGCCGATGAGGCGGGCATTTTGATCGTCGCCATCGCGCACGAACGCAAGAGGCCGGAGTATTGGGCCGCCCGCATGGAATAAAGCCCGCTCACGCCCGCAGATTCGATGCATGACAACCCTGCTCCTTTTCACCTCCACCGCCCTGGCCGAAATCGTGGGCTGCTACCTGCCCTGGCTGTGGGCGGTGGACGGCATCCGCCCCACGGCCTGGGACGTGGCGGGCGTGCTGGTGGCGCTGGCGGGCATGGCGATCATCATGCTGCAGCCGTCCCGCTAAGGATGCGCTAGCGCGCCAGCGGGTAGCGGGCGGCGGCGCTGTCCGTGCCCACCTGCAGCAGATTGATGACACCCATCACGTCGTCCACCAGCCAGACGGCCTTTTCCAGCGCCTCGGCCTGGGCCTGCGAGCGCACGCAGCCCTTGAGCGTGACGAGCCGCCGCTCGCCCAGCACCCAGACGCTGGTGTCGTCGAAGCGGCCGTCCTGCTGGATGTACTGCCGCACGCGCGGGATGATTTCGGCGTCGTACAGGTACGAGTTGGGCAGGCGGCAGCGCCCCGACCGGTAGCAACTGCCGCCGTGCTGCGCGCGCACGTGCGCCAGTTCGCGCACCTCGGCCTCGGTGTAGAGCGGGCCTTCGGGCTCGGGGCAGCCGGGCATGGCGGCGGTGACCTGCACGAAGGGGTCGTTGAAGGCATTGGCGCGCGGGGCCTGCGCCTGTGCAAAGCACGGGCCGTTGGCGGCGGTCAGCACCGCGCACAGCAAGATGCCGAGGCGTTGTCGTCTGTCCATGGCGTTGTCACTCCTTGGCGGCGGGCGCCAGAGAGGCCCGCACGCCGTGCAGGGCGATAAAAACAAGAATGTGAGGCGCAAATTTTTGCATGGCGGGATTCCATTGCAAAATTTCGCTGGCAAGACAGCGCCAAGCAAGGAAAATGCGCGAGCATCCCCGTTGGCCCGGCTGCGACCCAGCCGGGGCCTTTACAACATACCGTTCGTGAGACAACCAGCCATGACGACCCAGCAACCGACCATCATCTACACCCTGACCGACGAGGCGCCCCGCCTGGCCACGGCATCCTTTCTGCCCATTGTGCGCACCTTTGCGGCGCCTGCGGGCATCAACGTGGCCGAGAGCGACATCTCGGTGGCCGCGCGCATCCTGGGCCAGTTCCCCGAGTTTCTGAGCGACGCGCAGAAGGTGCCCGACACCCTGGCCGAGCTGGGCAAGAAGACGCTGCAGCCCGACGCCAACATCATCAAGCTGCCCAACATCAGCGCGTCGGTGGCGCAGCTCAAGGCCGCCATCGCCGAGCTGCAGTCCAAGGGCTACGCCCTGCCCGACTACCCCGACCAGCCCAAGGACGACAAAGAGAAAGAGATCAAGGCCCGCTACGGCAAGTGCATCGGCTCGGCGGTGAACCCCGTGCTGCGCGAGGGCAACTCCGACCGCCGCGCGCCCAAGGCCGTGAAGGAATACGCGCGCAAGAACCCGCACAGCATGGCCGAGTGGAGCCAGGCGTCGCGCTCGCACGTGTCGCACATGCACGCGGGCGACTTCTACCACGGCGAAAAGTCCATGACGCTCGACCGCGCGCGCGACGTGAAGATGGAGCTGATCACCAAGAGCGGCAAGGCCATCGTCCTGAAGCCCAAGGTCAGCCTGCTCGACCGCGAGGTGATCGACAGCATGTTCATGAGCAAGAAGGCGCTCTTGGCCTTCTATGAAAAGGAGATCGAGGACGCGCGCAAGACCGGCGTGATGTTCTCGCTGCACGTGAAGGCCACGATGATGAAGGTGAGCCACCCCATCGTGTTCGGCCACTGCGTGAAGATTTTCTACAAGGAAGCCTTCGAGAAGCACGCCAAGACCTTCGAGGAGCTGGGCGTGAACGTGAACAACGGCATGGTGGACCTGTACACCAAGATCGAGGCCCTGCCGCAGAGCCAGCGCGACGAGATCAAGCGCGACCTGCATGCCTGCCACGAGCACCGGCCCGAGCTGGCCATGGTGGACTCGGCCAAGGGCATCACCAACTTCCATTCGCCCAACGACGTGATCGTGGACGCCTCCATGCCCGCCATGATCCGCAACGGCGGCAAGATGTGGGGCGCCGACGGCCGCCTGAAGGACGTGAAGGCCGTGATGCCCGAGTCCACCTTCGCCCGCATCTACCAGGAGATGATCAACTTCTGCAAGTGGCACGGCGCGTTCGACCCCCGCACCATGGGCACCGTGCCCAACGTGGGCCTGATGGCCCAGCAGGCCGAGGAATACGGCAGCCACGACAAGACCTTCGAGATCCCCGAGGACGGCGTGGCCAACATCACCGACCTGGCGACCGGCGAGGTGCTGCTGTCGCAGAACGTGGAGAAGGGCGACATCTGGCGCATGTGCCAGGTCAAGGACGCCGCGATCCGCGACTGGGTCAAGCTCGCCGTCACGCGCGCGCGCCAGTCCGGCATGCCGGTGGTGTTCTGGCTGGACGCCTACCGCCCGCACGAGAAGGAGCTCATCACCAAGGTGAAGATGTACCTGCACGAGCACGACACCAATGGCCTGGACATCCAGATCATGAGCCAGGTGCGCGCCATGCGCTACACGCTGGAGCGCGTGATCCGCGGGCTGGACACCATCAGCGCCACCGGCAACATC
>NZ_JASGDA010000013.1:0-6920 GCF_047607405.1 Acidovorax sp.
CGGCGGGCGACGTGACCATGACGCGCCTGCTGCTCGGCCTGGGCCTGCGCAGCTTCAGCATGCACCCGGCGCAGATCCTGGCCGTGAAGCAGGAAATCCTGCGCGCCGACACCCGCAAGCTCGCGCCTTGGGCGCGGCAGGTGGTGGATGGCGACGTGCCTGCGGCAACCGTCGAGAATTCCTAAATTGATAGCTGCCAGCGCTTGCTGGATAAGCGCTAGAGGCTTATTTGGCTCTTGTTCCCATCACAGCGGCGGCCAGAATCATCACCGTCGCCAGCGCGATGCTCCAGGTGAAGGGCCGACCACTCACCACGATCAGCAGCGCGGTGGACGCCAGCGGCGTGATGTAGCTCAGGATGCCGATGTGCCGCGCATCGCCCAGCTTCAGCGCCTTGTCCCACAGGAAGAACGCGCCGCCCAGCGGCCCCAGGCCCAGCACGGCCAGCAGGGCCCAGTCGCGCGCTTGCAGGCTGGCGGGGGGCTCCAGCAGCGCGTGGCAGGCCAGCGAGAGCGCGCCCGACACCAGCCCGAACAGTCCGATGGCCGTGGTCGGGAAGGCCGCCACGCGCTTGGTCAGCAGCGAATACGTGGCCCAGATGAAGGCGGCGGCCAGCGCGGGCACGTAGCCCCAGGCCAGGGTGCCGCTCAGTTCGCGCCCGCCCGCGATGGCAATCGCCGCGCCGCCAAAGCCCAGCAGCGCTGCCAGCACGTGCGGCAGCCGCAGGGCCACGCCGGGCAGCACCACGGGCGCCAGCACCACGATGAGCAGCGGCCAAAGGTAGTTGACCAGGTTGGCCTCGACCGGCGGCGCGTGGCGCAGCGCGATGAACAGCAAAAAGTGGTACGCGAACAGGCCATAGACGCCCAGTGCCAGCGTGCGCAGCGGAATGCGCCACTGCGCCGGATCGCGCAGCACGAAGGGCCATGCGGGCACGCTGCCGATGATGAGCGCGATGCCCGTCAGCAAGAACGGCGGAACGTGGGTGAGCGACACGCCCAGCGAGGCGAGCGAGGCCCACAGGGCGATGGCGCCCAGGGCGTACAGGTTGGCCTGCATCAGACGCCCGCGGCGTGCGCCTGCTGGTCGGCGTGGTAGCTGCTGCGCACCATCGCGCCCACGGCGGCGTGCGAGAAGCCCATCTTGTACGCCTCTTCCTCGAACATCTTGAACGTGTCCGGATGTACGTAGCGGCGCACGGGCAGGTGGCTGGTGCTGGGCGCGAGGTACTGGCCGATGGTCAGCATGTCGATGTCGTGCGCGCGCATGTCGCGCATGACCTGCAGGATCTCCTCGTCCGTCTCGCCCAGGCCGACCATGATGCCGCTCTTGGTCGGCACCTTGGGGTGCAGGGCCTTGAACTTTTTCAGCAGGTTCAGGCTGAACTGGTAGTCCGAGCCGGGGCGCGCCTCCTTGTACAAGCGCGGCGCGGTCTCCAGGTTGTGGTTCATCACGTCGGGCGGCGCGGCTTTCAGGATCTCCAGCGCGCGGTCGTCGCGGCCCCGGAAGTCGGGCACCAGAATCTCGATCTGCGTCTGCGGCGACAGCGTGCGGATGTTCTGGATGCACTCCACGAAGTGGCCCGAGCCGCCGTCGCGCAGGTCGTCGCGGTCCACGCTGGTGATGACCACGTATTTCAGGCGCAGCGCGGCGATGGTCTTGGCCAGGTTCAGCGGCTCGTCCTTGTCCAGCGGGTCGGGGCGGCCATGGCCCACGTCGCAGAACGGGCAGCGGCGCGTGCATTTGTCGCCCATGATCATGAACGTGGCCGTGCCCTTGCCGAAGCATTCGCCGATGTTGGGGCACGACGCCTCTTCGCACACGGTGTGCAGCTTGTGCTCGCGCAGGATGTCCTTGATCTCGTAGAAGCGCGTGGTGGGGCTGCCCGCCTTCACGCGAATCCACTCGGGCTTCTTGAGCACCTCGCCGTGCTCCACCTTGATGGGGATGCGCGACAGCTTGGCAGCGGCCTTTTGCTTGGCCAGCGGGTTGTAGGCTTCGGTGGATTGCGCTTCGCGGACGACTTCGGGGGTGCTCATGGCGGCCTTGTTGGGCTTAGGGTGCAAGCCGGGTGCCGAGCTGCTGGCCCAGCACCTGCGCGGCTTCGTCCCAGGTGGTGTGGACGCCGATTGTAGAAAGGTCCACCGTGCGCAGCCCTGCGTAGCCGCAAGGGTTGATGCGCGTAAAGGGTTCCAGGTCCATTGCCACGTTCAGCGCCACGCCGTGGTAGGTGCAGTGGCGGCTGACCTTGATGCCCAAAGCGGCGATCTTGCCCAGGCCGGTGAAGTCGGGCGCCGAAGACGTGCCGACGCCCTTTTGCGGGCGCTGGGGCAGCATGGCATGGCTGAAGGGGTCGTCCAGCCGCACGTAGATGCCCGGCGCACCCGCCACGCGGTGGCCCGTCACGCCGAAGTGGGCCAGCGTGCGGATCACGGCTTCTTCGAGCCGATAGACGTATTCCTTGACGTAGTAGCCCGCGCGCTGCAGGTCGATCAACGGGTAGGCCACGACCTGGCCCGGGCCGTGGAAGGTGACCTGCCCGCCCCGGTTGGTGGCGATGACCGGGATCTCGCCCGGGCTCAGAATATGATCGTTTTTGCCTGCCAGCCCTTGTGTGTAAAGCGCGGGGTGCTCGCAAATCCAGAGCAAATCGGCGCTCTCGGTCGTGCGCGCGGCCGTGTAGTCCTGCATGGCCTGCACGGTGGCGGCGTAGTCCACCCGTCCCAGCGTGCGCTTCTCGATCACCACTTACAGCACGACCTTGACCAGGGGGTGCGAGGAGAGGGCGCGGTACAGGCCGTCCAATTGCTCGCGGCTGGTGGCGGTGATGGTGATGGTCACGCCCTGGTAGTTGCCCGCGCGGCTGTCGCGCAGTTCGATGGTGGCGGCGTCGAAGGATGGGTCGAACTCGCGGGCCAGCTCGGTGACGGCCTGCACGAAGCCGTCCACCTTGGCGCCCATGACCTTGATCGGGAACTGCGAGGGGTATTCGATCAGCGAGTCCTGGCGCGGATCGGCGGGGGGCGTGGTGGCGTTCATGGGAAAGTGCTTCGATTTCAATAGCTGTCGGGGCTTTGCCATTGTGCGCCAACGGCAGATTGGCGCGTTGGGGACAGGCTGCAGCCTGCCGGGGGCTGCAATTCTTGCCGATCGCCCTGGGTTTTTACTTATAATGAGAGGCTTTGTGAAAGTCGCAGTAACGCGGGCGTCCTAGAACGATGAAAACCATGGCGCCCATGACCGAAGCTGAGGCTGAAGAACCTGACTTCAAGCCCCTGACGGCCCAAGAGGCCGAACAGTGGCGCGGTCGCAATCCTCCCATTTCGGTGTGGAAGGTCGTGGCGGGGCAGGCGCTGGTGGGAATGCTGGTGGCCCTGGCGGCCTGGGCGCTGACCGGCAAGGCGCAAGTAGGCTGGTCCGCCGCCTACGGCGCGCTGGCGGTGGTGGCTCCTGCGGCCTTGTTCGCGCGCGGCGTGCTGCGCCGCAGGGCGTCCGACCACGCTGGCGCGGCAGTGCTGAGGTTCTTCGGCTGGGAGATTGCCAAGATCGTGTTGACGGTGGCGCTGCTGGCAGCGGCACCCCGGCTGGTGCCGGGACTGAACTGGATCGCCCTGCTTGCGGGCATGGTGATCGCAATGAAAACGTACTGGGTGGCGCTGCTGGCGCGGCCCGGTGTCCGAAAAACCGATTGATAGAGAGAAGAGTTGACCAATGGCCGCAGAAGCGCATGGACCGACTGCCAGTGAATACATCGTTCACCACCTGCAGCATCTTCAGAACGTCAAGCAGAAGTCGATCGTCGATTTCTCCGTCATCAACTACGACTCCATCGTCGTCGGTCTGGTTCTCGGTCTGATCGCGCTGCTCCTGTTGTGGGCTGCTGCCCGCAAGGCGACCTCGGGTGTGCCGGGGCGCTTCCAGGCTGCGGTCGAAATCCTCGTCGAAATGGTGGACAACCAGGCCAAGGCCAACATCCACAGCGCCGAGAGCCGCAAGTTCATAGCCCCGCTGGGCCTGACGGTGTTCGTCTGGATCTTCCTGATGAACTTCATGGACATGCTGCCTGTCGATCTGCTGCCCGTGCTGTGGCAGGGCGCCACGGGCGATCACCACGCCTATCTGCGCGTCGTGCCCACGGCCGACCTGTCCACCACCCTGGGCCTGGCGTTCGCCGTGCTGCTGCTGCGCTTCTGGTACAGCGTCAAGATCAAGGGCGCTGGCGGCTGGGCGCACGAACTGGTGTCCGCACCCTTCGGCACCAGCAAGAACCCCATCTTCGCCCTGATCCTGGGCGTGGTGAACGTGCTGATGCAAATCATTGAATATGTCGCCAACACCGTGTCCCATGGCATGCGGCTGTTTGGCAACATGTACGCTGGCGAGCTGGTCTTCATGCTGATTGCCCTGATGGGCGGGGCTGCTGCGCTGTCGTTGTCGGGGGTACTGCTGCCTGTGGGCCACGTCATCGCTGGCACCATCTGGACGCTGTTCCACATTCTGGTGATCACACTGCAGGCGTTCATCTTCATGATGCTGGCGTTGATCTACCTCGGTCAGGCGCACAACGCGCACTAAACCATCCCTTTCGCTTTTCTTTCCCTCACTTAACTTTTTTTAACTCAGGAGTCATCATGGAAAACGTTCTCGGTCTCGTCGCTCTGGCTTGTGGTCTGATCGTGGGTCTGGGCGCTATCGGCGCCTCGATCGGTATCGCTTTGATGGGCGGCAAGTTCCTCGAATCTTCCGCACGCCAGCCCGAGCTGATCAACGAACTGCAAACCAAGATGTTCATCTTGGCTGGCCTGATCGACGCCGCCTTCCTGATCGGCGTGGCCATCGCCCTGCTGTTCGCCTTTGCCAATCCCTTCCAACTGGCAGCCTGAGCACTCCGATCAACGCCCTAGATAGAAAGGTGTTGCCGTGAGTATCAACGCGACCCTGTTCATTCAGGCCATCGTCTTCCTGATCCTCGTGTGGTTCACGATGAAATTCGTGTGGCCCCCGATCGCTAAGGCGTTGGATGAACGAGCCCAGAAAATCGCCGATGGCCTCGCTGCCGCCGACCGCGCCAAGTCCGAGCTGACCGCTGCCAACCAGCGCGTCGAGAAGGAACTGTCGCAAGCGCGCAGCGAGACGGCCTCCCGTCTTGCGGATGCCGACCGTCGTGCCCAGGCCATCATCGAGGAAGCCAAGGCCCGCGCCACCGAGGAGGGCAACAAGATCGTTGCCGCCGCGCGCGCGGAAGCCGAGCAGCAAACGGTGCAAGCCCGCGAGGCCCTGCGCGAGCAGGTGGCAGCGCTGGCCGTCAAGGGCGCCGAGCAGATTCTCCGCAAGGAAGTCAACGCTGGCGTCCATGCCGAGCTGCTCAACCGCCTGAAGACCGAGCTGTAAGGGGGCACACATGGCTGAACTCGCCACCATTGCCCGCCCTTACGCCGATGCCCTGTTCAAGGCGGCCACGGCTGCGGGCGTCGATCTGGGCGGCGCCGCTGCCTGGGTGGACGAACTGGCGGCGATTGCCGCCAACCCCCAGTTGCGCCAACTGGCGGACAACCCCAAGGTGACGGCGGACCAGGTGTTCGCCGTGATCACCGGCGTTGCGCGTTCGGCGCTGCCCGACACGGCCAAGAACTTCCTGCGCACGGTCATCGACAACGGCCGCATCGGCGCGCTGCCCGAAGTGGCCGCGCAGTTCCGTGCCCTCGTCAACCAACGCAACGGCTCTTCGGATGCCGTGGTGCAGAGCGCCTTCCCCATGGACGGCGCGGCGCTGGCTTCGGTCAGCGAAGTGCTGGAAAAGCGCTTTGGCCGCAAGCTCAATCTCACCGTCCAACTCGATGAATCGCTGATCGGCGGCATTCGGGTGGTGGTGGGCGACGAGGTGCTGGACACGTCGGTCAAGGCCCGTCTTGAACAAATGAAAGCGGCCCTCGTCGCCTGAGGCGGCAAGGTCTGAAGCGAAACAAAGAAAGAAGGAAAGAGTCATGCAACTCAATCCCGCAGAAATTTCTGAACTCATCAAGAGCCGCATCGAAGGTCTGGCTGCCAGCAGTGACATCCGCAACCAGGGCACCGTGGTGTCGGTGACGGACGGTATCGTGCGCGTGCATGGCCTGTCCGAAGCGATGGCCGGTGAAATGCTGGAGTTCCCCGCCACCGCGGACGGCGTGCCCACCTTCGGCCTGGCGCTGAACCTGGAGCGCGACTCCGTCGGCGCCGTGATTCTGGGCGAGTACGAGCACATCTCCGAAGGCGACACCGTCAAGTGTACGGGCCGCATCCTGGAAGTGCCCGTCGGCCCCGAACTCATCGGCCGCGTGGTGAACGCCCTGGGCCAGCCGATCGACGGCAAGGGGCCGGTCAACGCCAAGATGACGGACGTGATCGAGAAGGTCGCTCCCGGCGTGATCGCACGGAAGTCCGTGGACCAGCCGATGCAGACCGGCCTGAAGTCCATCGACTCCATGGTGCCGATCGGTCGTGGCCAGCGCGAGCTGATCATCGGCGACCGCCAGACCGGCAAGACGGCCGTGGCCATCGACGCGATCATCAACCAGAAGGGTCAGAACATGACCTGCGTCTATGTCGCGATCGGCCAGAAGGCTTCGTCGATCAAGAACGTGGTGCGCGCCCTGGAGCAGGCTGGCGCGATGGAATACACGATCGTCGTGGCCGCGTCGGCATCCGAATCCGCCGCCATGCAATATGTGTCGGCCTACTCCGGCTGCACGATGGGCGAATACTTCCGCGACCGTGGCCAGGACGCGCTGATCGTCTATGACGACCTGTCCAAGCAGGCCGTGGCCTACCGCCAGGTTTCGCTGCTGCTGCGCCGCCCGCCGGGCCGCGAAGCCTACCCCGGCGACGTGTTCTACCTGCACAGCCGCCTGCTGGAGCGCGCCGCCCGCGTGAACGCCGAC
>NZ_JASGDA010000014.1:0-37366 GCF_047607405.1 Acidovorax sp.
GCGCGCCGCCGCGTCGACGCCGAAGCGCGTGTGCGCTGGTGGGGGCGCCAGCAGTCGGGCCGCGCCGGCACGCGCGCCAGCATCCTGCGCATCCCCGGCATCTACGCGCCCGACCGCGAGGGCGGCACGCCCGAGGCGCGGCTGCGCAAGGGCACGCCGGTGCTGGCGCCCGGCGACGACGTGTACACCAACCACATCCACGCCGACGACCTGGCGCGTGCCTGCGCGGCGGCGTTGTGGCGCGGCAGGCCGCAGCGCATCTACAACGCCAGCGACGCCACGGAGCTGAAGATGGGCGACTACTTCGACCTGGCGGCCGACCTGTACGGCCTGCCGCGCCCGCCGCGCGTGCCGCGCAGCGAGGCGCAGCAGAAGCTGTCGCTGATGCTGCTGAGTTTCATGAGCGAATCGCGCCGCCTGGACAACACGCGCCTGCTGCGCGAACTGCGCCTGCGCCTGCGCTATGCCACGGTGGCCGAGGGGCTGCGATTGCTACGCTAATGATAGCTGTAAGCGCTTTATGGATAAGCGCTGGAGGCCAATTTTGCCCCTTATTTCCCCAGCCCCGGTGCCGGGTAGGTGTTGCCCTGGTCGTCGGTGCAGCGAAAGACGTTGCACCGCACGTTGCGGCGCGTCGGCGTGGTGCTGGGCGGGTTGACGGGGACCACGGGCTGGGGCCGCACGACAGGCGGCACGACCACCACGCGCGGCTGGGCGGCGCGGGCCTTTTCCACCTCGGCGGCGCCCTGCGGGCCCAGGCAGTCCAGGTCCACCTGGCGCTGGGCGGCTTCCATGCGCACGTCCTGTTCGTAGGGCGTGCGCGACGTGCTGTTGGCCACCAGGTCGAGCTGGCGCCTGGACTGGGCGCACTCGGGGGAGCGGGCGTAGTCCTGCGGCTGGGGCGCGGCGGCGGCTTGGGCGGCGCGTGACCGGTCGCGCTCGGCGCTGCGCAGGGCCTCGGTCTGCGCGGCATGCGCCTCGGCCTGCAGGCGCTGCTGCTTGCGCTCCAGCGCCTCGGCAGCGAGTTCGCGCTCGCGCTGAATCTCTTCGGGTGTCTTGCGCGCTTCCACCTCGCGCGCGGTGGTGCCGCTGGCGCAGGCGCCGTTGGTGTAGGTCACCTTGCCCGTGCGGGTGTCGGTGCAGCGCACCACCTGGGCCTGGGCGCCCAGGCCCAGCCCGGCGGCGGCCAGGCACACGAGGAGGGAGGGCAGGGAATGCGTTGCCATGTGGGTGCGTCAGCAGGCGGTTTGCGGCGGGCCGTCAGGGCCCTGCGCCGTGCTCGGGGTTGTTGGAGTATTGGCGCGCGCGCCAGTCCTGCGGCTGCGGCCCGGGGTTGCCCGGCGGGCGGGCGCCTTGCGGGTTGTTGCGGTTGCGGCGGTCGTCAGTGGCGCGGCGTTCGCGTTCGGCACGGTCACGCGCGGCCCGGTCACGGTCGGCACGCTCGTGCTCGGCCCGGTCGCGGTCCGCACGCTCGCGCTCGGCGCGGTTGCGATCCCGGTCCCGCCAGTCGTTGCGGTCGCGGCCTTCGCTGCGGTAGGCGGGCGGTGGCGGTGCATAGACGACCGGAGGAGGGGGCGCGCGGTACGCAGGCGGCGGCGCCACATAGACCGGCGGCGGTGGGCTGCCGTAGATGTAGCCGGGCTGCTCGTACACCCCGTAGCGGGGCGACTCGTAGTAGTAGGGGTCGGCGGGCACGACGGCGCAACCGGCCACCAGGGCGCCCAGCAGGGTGGCGGGAACGATGCGCAGGAAGTTGTGTGTCATGGCGGTCGGACTGGGGCAGTGGGGTGGGCGTTCCGCCCCGCAGGTAAAGCCCTTGAAAAGCCATCCTGCGGAGTGTTACGGCTTCTCCCTTAGCGCGCGGCGGTCGCCATCGGTTGACGCCTGCGCGCAGCGATTGCTACTATATTAATAGCTGCAAGCGCTTGTTGGATAAGCGCTGGAGCCTGTTTTGACCCCTAAAAATCAGCCAGGCAAGACACGGCGGATGGTGTTGGCCAGGTCTTCCGCCACGAACTTGGCCACGTAGCCGTCGGCCCCCACGCTGCGCACGTGGTCTTCGTTGGCCGAACCCGACAGGGACGAGTGGATGACCACCGGCAGGTTCTGGAAGCGCGCGTCCTGCTTGATGTTGCGGGTGAGCGTGAAGCCGTCCATCTCGGGCATCTCCAGGTCGGTCAGCACCATGGAGACGCGGTCGAGTACGGTCTTGCCCTCGGCCTCGGCGCCGCGCGCGATGGCGTTGAGGCGGTCCCAGGCTTCCTGGCCGGACTTGACCATCTCGTAGGGCGCGGCCAGGGCCTTGAGCTCCTGCTCGATGAGCGAGCGCGCCACGAAGGAGTCGTCCGCCGCCAGGATGATGGTGCCGGGCTTGAGCTGGAGCTTGGGGCCGACCTTTTCTGCGGTGACCTCGTGGCCGTCGGACGGCGACACCATCTGCAGGATGGCCTCCACGTCCAGCACCTGGGCCAGGCGCGACTCGTCGGTGTTGCCGTCCAGGCGCGCGATGCTGGTCACCAGCTTGCCCTTGGCACCGCTGGCCTCGGCCGAGAGCACCTGCTTCCAGTCCAGGCGCACGATGTCTTCGACCGACTCGACCGCGAACGCCTGCGTGGTGCGCGCGTACTCGGTCACCAGCATGATGTTCAGGCCCGTCTGGGGCTTGCAGCCGACGATGGACGGCAAATCGAGCACCGGGATCACCTGGCCGCGCAGGTTGACCACGCCCAGCGAGTGCGGCTCGGCCCCCGCGATGGGTGTGATGCTGGGCATGGCCACGATCTCGCGGATCTTGAAGACGTTGATGCCGAACAGCTCGGACTTGCCCAGGGCGCTGTCCGTGCCCAGGCGGAACAGCAGCAGCTCGAACTTGTTGGTGCTGGTGAGGTTGGTCCGCTCGTCGATGTCCTGCTGCATTGCTTTCATGGTGAATCCTTCGCGCAGAAGAAAGAAGAAACGAGAAACGAGATACGCGCGTTTACAAATTCTAGGAGCAGAACGGCGCGCGCGGTGCGCCAAACCCGTAAAACTTCTTCCGGCAATACCCGGGTATGCCGCCGGGACAGCCGCCCCGGCCTGCTGCGTGCGGCGCCCCGCAAATCACGAAAGCCCGCATGCGTGGCGGCTGCCCAGGGCCTTTTCGGGCGAGAATGCGCGGCTTCTGGCCCCGCCTGCCCACCATGTCCCGCCCGCCCGATTCCCTGCTCAAGCGCCTGCGCCAGCGCTTCGGGCGGCGCACGCTGTACGCGATGCTGGGGGCGCTGCTGGCGCTGCTCGCGGTGGTGGAGCTGGGCATGGCGCACAAGCTGGACGCGCTGGACAACCGCGTGGGCGACGCGCTGCTGCGCTGGCACGCCCAGGGCCGCCTGCCACCGGGCGACGTGGTGCTGATCGACATCGACCAGCCCTCGCTGAACGACCCGCAGATGGTGGAGCTGGCGGGCGCCTGGGCCTGGCCGCGCATGATCCACGCGGAGCTGATCCAGGCGCTGGCGGCCGAGCAGCCGCGCGCCATCGTGCTCGACCTGATCCTTTCGCCGCCCGACAGCCTGCGGCCCGTGAACGACGCGCTGCTGGCCCAGGCGCTGGCGGGCTTCGAGCATGCCTACGTGCCCATCATCCTGATGCCCGATTCCACCCGCAAGGCGCCGCTGGCGCAGGCGCCGCCCGCCATGGGCATACGCGCCGGGGCGGGGGCCGACCCCAGCGCGCAGTACGGCATCGACGGCCCCACGGCCCTGCCCGCCGAGGTCTGGCGCACCGGCTACATCAACTTCGCGCGCGACCGCGACGGCCTGGGCCGCCACGCGGAGCTGGGGCTGGACGTGGGCGGCTGGTGGATCCCGCACATCATCGGCCGGGTGGCCGATGCGCTCGGCCTGCCCCGGCCCGATGCGCCGCGCTTTCGGCTGCACTGGTACGGGCGCGAGTTCACGCGCATCCCGTATGCGCGGGCCTACCTTGCCACGCAGACCGAGGGCGCGGCGCTGCCGTTCGACCCGCGCGGCAAGATCATCATCATCGGCGCCACGGCCAGCGGCCTGCTGGACTTCGTGCCCACACCCATCGAGGCCACCACGCCCGGCCCCTTCGTGCTGGCGACGGCGCTGGCGAACCTGCAGCAGAGCGACTGGCTGCGCGCCGCGCCCGCCTGGGCCAACGCGGCGCTGGCCCTGCTGCTCATCGCAGGCACGGGCTGGGCCTTTGCGCGGCGGGTGTCGCCCACCTGGGTGGCCTGGGGCTTTGCCGCCGTCGCAGCGGCGGCGCTGGGCGGCGCGGTGCTGGCGCTGCGGGCGCAGGTGTACTGGATGCCCGTGTCCGCGCTGGCCGTGGGCGCGCTGGCGCTGCTCAGTTTCGGCCTGCTGTCGTCGCGGCTGGAGATGGCGCAGCGCGAGCACGTGCAGGCCATGTTTGCGCGCTTTGTCGATCCGCGCATCGTGCGCAACCTGTCCGACGCGGCCCAGGTGGCGCAGGCCGAGGTGTCGGCCAGCCGCGAGGTGACGGTGCTGTTCTCCGACATCCGGGGCTTCACCAGCCTGTCCGAGCACCGCAGGCCCGAGGAGATCGTGGCCATGCTCAACCGCTACTTCGAGATGCAGGTGGAAGTGATCTTCCGCCACGACGGCACGCTCGATAAATTCATCGGCGACGCGATCATGGCCTTCTGGGGCGCGCCCATCGCCCAGCCGCGCCATGCCGAACTGGCCGTGCATGCCGCCCTGGGCATGGCCGACGCGCTGCAGCGCTTTGCCGCCGAGATGGAGCAGGGCGGCCTGGGCGCGCAGTTCGACATCGGCATCGGCGTACACACCGGGCCCGCCGTGGTGGGCTTTCTGGGCACGGCGCGGCGGCTGGACTACACGGCCATCGGCGACACGGTGAACCTGGCGAGCCGTATCGAGGGCTGCACGAAAAACGTGGCGCGGGTGCTCGTTTCCGAGGCGACGCGCGCACAATGCGCGCACGCGTTCGAGTTCATCGACCGGGGGGCCTTCGAGGTCAAGGGCCGGGAGCAGGCGGTGCGCCTGTTCGAGCCCCGGCGCATTGCAGCGTCATCATCCGCACCACTATCCAGAGAGGGGGTTTCCACATGAGCATCGCCAGGACTTTCCATGGATTGCCCGCGCCGTCGCGCCGGGGGCTTGTGGCCGCCGCGCTGCTGGCGTTCGGCCTGTCGTCGGCCCAGGCGCAGACGCACCAGGTGAGCACGGCCACCGAGCTGCGCGCCGCGCCCGCGCTCAACGCTCGGCCCCTGGCCAAGCTGGTCGTGGGCGTGCCGCTTACCGAGACCGGCCAGCAGGGCGGCTGGCTCAAGGTGCAGTCCACCGGCAACCCCGAGGGCTGGGTGCGGCTCACGCACGTCAAGTCGCTGGCGGCGGCCCAGCCTGCGGCGGCCAAGGGCAGCGCCAACCCGCTGACGGGCCTGGGCGGCGTCTTCACCGCCGCCAGCACCAAGCCCACCGCGACCACCGGCACGCGCGGGCTCACGCAGGAGCAGCTCGCCAACGCCCAGCCCAACTTGGACGAAGTGCAGCAGCTGGAGCGTTACGCCAGCAACGCCGCCCAGGCCCAGCAGTTCGCGCGCGGCGGCAAGCTGAACGCCCAGAAGATCAACGGCTACGAGGGGAACTGACATGACGACGATGCGCACAACCCATGGGGCGGGTTCCGCGCGTGCGCGGCGCTGGGCGGGCCTGCTGGCCGCCGTGGCCGCCGCCGCGCTGATGGCGGGCTGCGAGTCCATGCCCAAGTCGGGCGGCTTGGGCGGGCTGGGCTCCGCGCTCAGCGCGGTCACCGGCGGCGGTAGTGGCGGCGGCACCAAGTTCGATGGCGTGCTGGACGTGGTGCAGGGCGCGTCCGCCGCGTTCAAGGACTACACCGCCGAGGAGCAGCGCCAACTGGGCGTGGAGTTCTCCTCGGTGCTGCTCGGCGCGCGCCCGCTGCTGCGCAACGAGCTGGTGCAGCGCTACGTGAACCAGGTCGGCTGGTGGGTGGCGCAGCAGGCCGACCTGCCCACCGGCAAGGACGGCAAGCCCCTGCAGTTCGCCTGGCGCTTTGGCGTGATCGACTCCGACGCGGTGAACGCCTACGCCACGCCGGGCGGCTTCGTCTTCGTCACCGTGGGGCTGATGCGCCAGCTCAAGAGCGAATCCGAACTGGCGGGCGTGCTGGCGCACGAGGTCGCCCACGTGGTGCGCGGCCACTACCTGGCCGCCATCAAGAAGGGCGGCTTCGCGCAGATGGCGGGCGGCGTGGTGCAGGCCCGGGCGGGCAACGCCGCCATCAGCTCGGCCATGGTGAATGCGGTGCGCAACATCTACCAGAAGGGCCTGGACCAGGGCGACGAGTTCGACGCCGATCGCATGGGCATGCTGTACGCCGCACGCGCGGGCTACGCGCCCGCAGGTCTGCCCAACGTGCTGAAGATGTACGCCGCCAACTCGGCGCAGGACGCCAACTACAACCTGCTCTTCAGCACCCACCCCGCGCCCGCCGACCGCATCGCCAAGCTCACGCCGCTGCTGGGCGAGAAGTTCGCCGGTGCGCAAGGCACGGGCAACGAGGCGCGCTACATGGAAATCCGCAGGCAGTTGAGGTAACGCGTTAAACCACGCCCGCCGCCCGCAACTGCGCAATGCGCGCAGCGTCCAGCCCCAACTCCCCCAGCACCTCGTCCGTGTGCTGCCCCAGCGCGGGCGGCGCGTTGCGCAGCATGGGCGGGTTGGCCGACAGGCGCAACGGGCTCGCCACGCCGGTGATCTGCGCCACGCCGTCTCGCGGCGTCTCGCCATCCTTCCAGCGCGGCAGCGGCACGGCCAGGCCGCGCGCCTTCACCTGCGCGTCGTCGAACGCCTGGGCGATGGTGTTGATGGGGCCGCAGGGCACGGCCTTGTCTTGCAGCAGCGCCACCCATTCGGCGGTGGTGCGCGTGCGGGTGAGGGCTTGCATGGCGGGGATGAGCGTGTCGCGGTGCTTCACGCGCAGGGTGTTGCTGGCGTAGCGCGGGTCGCTGGCCCATTGCGGCTGGCCGGTGGCGGCGCAAAAGCGCGCAAATTGCCCGTCGTTGCCGATCGCCAGCAGCATCGCGCCGTCGCGCGTGGGGAAGTCCTGGTACGGCGCGAGGCTGGGGTGGCTGTTGCCCTGGCGCATGGGCGACTGCCCCGTGGCGAGGAAGCCCGACGCCTGGTTCGCCAGGATCGCCATGCCCACGTCCAGCAGCGCCATGTCGATGTGCTGGCCCTGGCCCGTGGCGTGGCGCACGTTCAGCGCGGCCAGGATGGCGGTGCTGGCATAGACGCCGGTGAACAGGTCGGTCAGCGCCACGCCCACGCGCAGCGGGCCGCCGCCGGGCTCGCCATCCGGGCGGCCGGTGATGCTCATCATGCCGCTCATGGCCTGGATCATCAGGTCGTAACCCGCGCGCTCGGCATACGGACCGCTCTGCCCGAAGCCGGTGACGGAGCAGTAGATGAGGCGCGGGTTCAGCGCGCGCAGGCTTTCGTAATCGAGCCCGTATTGCTGCAAGCCGCCGACCTTGAAGTTCTCGACCAGGATGTCGGCCTGCTGTGCCATCTGGCGGATGAGCGCCTGGCCGTCCTTTGTGGCCATGTCGATGGTGACGGAGCGCTTGTTGCGGTTGCAGGCCGTGTAGTAGCTGGCCTGGTCCGTGTCGTTGCCCTGCGCGTCTTTCAAAAAGGGCGGCCCCCAGTGGCGCGTGTCGTCGCCGCTGCCGGGGCGCTCCACCTTGACCACATCGGCCCCCAGGTCGGCCAGGATCTGCGTACACCAGGGGCCTGCGAGCACGCGGGAGAGGTCGAGCACGCGGATGCCCGCCAGCGCGGCGGTGTTGGAGGTGGTCATAAATTTATGTGGTCAAAATGGCCTATAACGCTTATCTGATAAGTGCTGGCAGCTATCAATTTTGAAGAAAAAACCGCCCGGAGCGCGGGCGGTTTTTGTAGGGGTTAGCTAAAGAAGTTCTTCAACCTGTCCGTCCAGCTCTCGCCGCTGGGCGAGTGGCGGGCGCCGCCTTTTTTCAGCGACTCTTCCAGCTCGCGCAGCAGCTTGCGCTGGTGCTCGGTCAGCTTGACGGGTGTCTCGACCGCGATGTGGCAGTACAGGTCGCCGGGGTAGCTGGCGCGCACGCCCTTGATGCCCTTGCCGCGCAGGCGGAACTGCTTGCCGGCCTGCGTGCCCTCGGGGATGTCGATGGCGGCCTTGCCTTGCAGCGTGGGCACCTCGATCTCGCCGCCCAGCGCGGCGGTGATGAAGCTCACCGGCACCTGGCAGTGCAGGTCGTCGCCGTCGCGCTCGAAGATGTCGTGCTTCTTCAGGCGGATCTCGATGTACAGGTCGCCCGGCGGGCCGCCGTTGGTGCCCGGCTCGCCGTTGCCCGTGCTGCGGATGCGCATGCCGTCGTCGATGCCTGCGGGGATCTTCACCTCCAGCGTCTTTTGCTTCTTGAGCTTGCCCTGGCCGTGGCAGGTGGGGCAGGGCTCGGGGATGATCTTGCCCGTGCCGCGGCAGTGCGGGCAGGTCTGCTGCACGCTGAAGAAGCCCTGGCGCATCTGCACCGTGCCGGAGCCCTGGCAGGTGCCGCAGGTCTTGGCGCTGGTGCCGGGCTTGGCGCCGCTGCCGTGGCAGGTGTCGCAGTTCTCCCAACTCGGGATGCGGATTTGCGCGTCCTTGCCCTTGGCGGCTTCTTCGAGCGTGATCTCCATGGCGTAGCTCAGGTCGCTGCCGCGATACACCTGCCGCCCGCCGCGCCCGCGCTGCTGGCCGAACATGTCGCCGAAGATGTCGCCGAACGCCTCGGCAAAGCCGCCGTAGCCCTCCGCGCCGCCGGGGCCGCCGCGCATGTTGGGGTCCACGCCCGCGTGGCCGTACTGGTCATAGGCGGCGCGCTTTTGCGCGTCGGTGAGCATCTCGTAGGCTTCCTTGGCCTCCTTGAATTTCTCCTCGGCGGTCTTGGCGGCGTCACCCTGGTTGCGGTCAGGGTGGTACTTCATCGCCAGCTTGCGGTACGCCTTCTTGATCTCGTCCTCGGATGCGTTCTTGGGAACGCCGAGGACTTCGTAAAAGTCTCGTTTAGCCATGGGTCTGTTTCCTCGGGGGAAAAGGAACGCCGCGCAAGCCTGTTCGGGGCTTGGCGCGGCGGGTCACGGGGTCAAGAATCAGCCCTTCTTGACTTCCTTGACCTCGGCATCGACCACGTTGTCGTCGTCGGCAGCGGGCTTGGCCGAAGATGCGGATGCTGCGGCTTCGGGCCCTGCGCCGTCGGCTGCCGCTGCGGCCTGTTCAGCGGCGTACATCTTCTCGCCCAGCTTCTGGCTGGCGGCCATCAGGGCGTTGGTCTTGTCCTCGATGGCGGCCTTGTCGTCGCCCTTCAAGGCGTCTTCCAGCGCCTTCACGGCGGCGGTGATGGCGTCCTTCTCGCCCGCGTCCAGTTTGTCGCCGTGCTCGCCCAGGCTCTTGTTCACGCTGTGGACGGCGGCTTCGCCCTGGTTCTTGGCCTGCACCAGCTCCAGCTTCTTCTTGTCGTCGGCGGCGTTCAGCTCGGCGTCCTTCACCATCTTCTGGATTTCTTCTTCCGACAGGCCGGAGTTGGCCTTGATGGTGATCTTGTTCTCCTTGCCCGTGCCCTTGTCCTTGGCGCCCACGTGCAGGATGCCGTTGGCGTCGATGTCGAACGACACCTCGATCTGCGGCACGCCGCGCGCTGCGGGCGGGATGCCTTCAAGGTTGAACTCGCCCAGCAGCTTGTTGCCCGAGGCCATCTCGCGCTCGCCCTGATAGACCTTGATGGTCACGGCAGGCTGGTTGTCGTCGGCCGTGGAGAAGGTCTGCGCGAACTTGGTCGGGATGGTCGTGTTCTTGGTGATCATCTTCGTCATCACGCCGCCCAGGGTTTCGATGCCCAGGGAGAGCGGCGTCACGTCGAGCAGCAGCACGTCCTTGCGGTCACCGCTCAGAACCTGCCCCTGGATGGCCGCGCCCACGGCCACGGCTTCGTCGGGGTTCACGTCCTTGCGCGGGTCCTTGCCGAAGAATTCCTTGACCTTCTCCTGCACCTTGGGCATGCGGGTCATGCCGCCGACCAGGATCACGTCATGGATGTCGGACACGGACACGCCAGCGTCCTTGATGGCCGTGCGGCAGGGGGCGATGGTGCGCTCGATCAGGTCTTCCACCAGGCTTTCGAGCTTGGCGCGGGTGAGCTTGATGTTCAGGTGCTTGGGGCCGCTCGCGTCCGCCGTGATGTAGGGCAGGTTGATGTCGGTGGCCGCGCTGTTGGACAGCTCGATCTTGGCCTTTTCCGCTGCTTCCTTCAGGCGCTGCAGGGCCAGCACGTCCTTGGACAGGTCCACGCCCTGTTCCTTTTTGAACTCGCTGATGATGTAGTCGATGATGCGCTGGTCGAAGTCTTCGCCGCCCAGGAAGGTGTCGCCGTTGGTGGACAGCACCTCGAACTGCTTTTCGCCATCAACATCGGCGATTTCGATGATGGACACGTCGAACGTGCCGCCGCCCAGGTCATACACGGCGATCTTGCGGTCACCCTTTTCTTGCTTGTCCAGGCCAAAGGCCAGCGCGGCAGCGGTGGGTTCGTTGATGATGCGCTTCACGTCCAGGCCCGCGATGCGGCCTGCGTCCTTGGTGGCCTGGCGCTGGGCGTCGTTGAAGTAGGCGGGCACGGTGATGACGGCCTCGGTCACAGGCTCGCCCAGAAAGTCCTCCGCCGTCTTCTTCATCTTGCGCAGGATGTCGGCCGACACCTGCTGGGCCGAGATCTTGTTGCCGCGCACTTCGATCCATGCGTCGCCGTTGTCGGCGGCCACGATCTTGTAGGGCATCAGGTCGATGTCCTTTTGCACTTCCTTCTCGGTGAACTTGCGACCGATCAGGCGCTTGACGGCGTACAGCGTGTTCTTGGGGTTGGTCACGGCCTGGCGCTTGGCCGATGCGCCGACGAGGATCTCGCCGTCTTCCTGGTAGGCCACGATGGACGGCGTGGTGCGCGCTCCCTCGCTGTTCTCGATCACACGCGTGGTGTTGCCTTCCATGATGGACACGCAGCTATTGGTGGTGCCCAGGTCGATACCGATGATTTTTCCCATGATTTTTCTCCGAATGCTGAAATGGTTTGGATGGCTAGGTACTTGTGGATAACTTTTGGCGTTTCAAGGCATCCCGGTGTTTTTATTGGGGGGCCGCGACGGTCACCAGCGCCGGGCGCAGCACGCGCTCGGCGATCACGTAGCCCTTTTGCAGCACGGCCACGATGGTGTTGGCCTCCTGCTCGGCCGGCACCATGCTGATGGCCTGGTGCTGGTGCGGGTCGAACTTCTCGCCCGAGCCGGGGTTGATGGCCAGCACCTTGTTGCGCTCCAGCGCCGAGGTCAGCTGGCGCAGCGTGGCGTCGGCCCCCTCGCGCAACTGCTCAGGCGTGGCCTCCTTGATGGACAGGGCGGCGTCCAGGCTGTCGCACACGGGCAGCAGGCTTTCGGCAAAGCTCTCGATGCCGAACTTGCGGGCCTTGCTCACTTCGTCTTCGGCGCGGCGGCGGGCGTTCTCGGCCTCGGCCTTGGCGCGCAGGAACTGGTCGGCCAACTCGGCGCTCTTGGCCTTCAGCTCGGCCAGCTCGCCCTGCAGGCGGGCCAACTCGTCGGATGCGTGGGCGGCCATGGCGGCTTCGACTTCTTCGGGGGCGGGGGCGCTCTGGGGCGGGGTGCTTGGGCTGGTGTCGGACATTGGTCTTGTGGAGGTGATGGATGGGTACGCGCGAACAGCTTGGGGCAGGGCGCGGGTTTTCAAGAGCAGGCGGGCCAGTGTACAGACGCGGCAGTCCAGGCTATAATCTTCGGCTTTGCCTTGCCATACCGCTTCAGAAGACGCGGCGGATGGCTGTAACCCAGACTTGCGCAATCAAGGTTGCACGACGCATCTTCACGGAATAGGCGTCATGCTTGAGCTTTTTTGCGCAAGTCGTACCCAAAAGGAGTCTGCATGCGTCATTACGAAATCATCTTGTTGATCCACCCGGATCAAAGCGAACAAGTGCCCGCGATGCTGGAGCGCTACAAGGGCATGATCACCGCCGGTGGCGGCAAGATCCACCGCGTGGAAGACTGGGGCCGCCGCCAACTGGCTTACCTCATCAACAAGCTCGCCAAGGCCCACTACCTGTGCGTGAACATCGAGGCCGACCAGGCCGTCATGGCTGAACTGGAGCACGCCTTCAAGTTCAACGACGCCGTGCTGCGCCACCTGACGGTGCAAAAGAAGAAGGCCGAGACCGGCCCGTCTTCGATGATGAAGACCGTCGAGCGCGAAGAAGCCCGCAAGGCCAGCCAGGCCGAGTACGCAGCGGCCAACGCCGAGCGCTGATCCGACCCATTTGTTCGAGGAGTGCAGAACCGCGTCGTCTTGACCGCCTGTATCGCAGAGGCAGAACCGCTGCGCTACACGCCCGCCGGATTGCCCGCCATCCACCTGCGGCTCGAACACGAGTCAGAGCAGACCGAGGCAGGCCACCCCCGCGCAGTCAAGGCCGCCATCAAGGCCACCGCCTTTGGAGCGATGGCCGAGCGCCTGGCAAGGCAGAACATCGGGAGTCTCTGGACTTTCCACGGTTTTCTGGCCAACCCGCGCAACGGCAAGACACCGGTGCTGCACATCCAGGATATTCAACAAGATTAATTTTCAAGAGGTCCACCACCATGGCCACGTTCAAGAAATTCAACAAAGACAAGCGCCCCAAGCGCAACACCCAGTCCCTGCTGTTCAAGCGCAAGCGCTTCTGCCGCTTCACGGTGACGGGCGTCGAAGAAATCGACTACAAGGATGTTGACACCCTGCGCGACTTCATCGCCGAAAACGGCAAGATCATCCCCGCGCGCCTGACCGGCACGCGCGCCATCTACCAGCGCCAGCTCAACACCGCCATCAAGCGCGCCCGCTTCCTGGCCCTGGTGCCCTACAGCGACCAGCACAAGATCTAAGGAGCACAACCCATGCAAATCATCCTGCTCGACAAGGTTGTGAACCTCGGCAACCTGGGTGAAATCGTCAAGGTGAAAGACGGTTACGCCCGCAACTTCCTGATCCCCGCAGGCCGCGCCCGCCGCGCCACCGAAGCCGCCAAGGCCGAGTTCGAAGCCAAGCGCGCCGAGCTTGAAAAAGCCGCCGCCGCCAAGCTGGCCGAAGCGCAAGCCCAGGGCGAAAAGCTGGCTGGCACGACCGTCAAGCTGACGCAAAAGGCCGGTGTCGATGGCCGCCTGTTCGGCTCCGTGACCAACCACGACATCGCCGAAGAGCTGAACAAGCAAGGCTACAAGGTCGCCAAGTCGCAAATTCGCCTGCCCAACGGCCCCATCAAGACCGTGAGCGACAGCACCGTGAGCGTGGCCCTGCACACCGACGTGGTGGTGGAGGTCAACGTGTCGGTGTACGGCGAAACCGCCTGATCCTTCGCGCTGATCTGCACGAGAGCCGCCTTCGGGCGGCTTTTGTTTTTCCCCGCTCCATACAGGGCTGTCCACGCCTTATCCACAGGTTTGTGCCGTGACGCCGCGCCCTCGCGGCGCTAGCATCGCGGGTTCGTTTCCAAGGTTTCCATGTCCGCCATCTTTCCCGCCCTCGAAGACGACGGCTTCACGCCTGTACACGACCGCGACGTGGCCCAGTTGCGCGTGCCGCCGCACTCCATCGAGGCCGAATCCAGCGTGCTGGGCGGCCTGCTGCTGGACAACAACGCCTGGGACCGCGTGGGCGATCTGCTGGTGGAGAGCCACTTCTACCGCTACGAGCACCAGCTCATCTACACGGCCATCGGCGCGCTGGTCAACGCCAGCAAGCCCGCCGACGTGATCACCGTGTTCGAGCACCTGCAGAACCTGGGCAAGGCCCAGGAAATGGGCGGGCTGACCTATCTGAACAGCCTGGCGCAGTACGTGCCCAGCGCCAGCAACATCCGCCGCTACGCCGAGATCGTGCGCGAGCGCGCCATCCTGCGCAAACTCGTCACCGCCAGCGACGAGATCGCCACCAACGCCTTCAACCCCCAGGGCAAGACGGTGGAGCGCGTGCTGGACGAGGCCGAGGCCAAGATCTTCGCCATCGGCGAGGAAGGCTCGCGCACCAAGCAGGGCTTCCAGTCGCTGGACACGCTGGTGATCGACCTGCTCGACCGCGTGCAGGAGATGGCCGACAACCCGGTGGACGTGACCGGCGTGCCCACGGGCTTTGCCGACCTGGACCGCATGACCAGCGGCTTGCAGGCGGGCGATTTGGTGGTGCTGGCCGCGCGCCCGTCCATGGGCAAGACCTCGTTCGCGGTCAACATCGCCGAGCACGTCGCCCTGAACGAAGGGCTGCCTGTGGCCGTCTTCTCGATGGAAATGGGCGCGGCTCAGTTGGCGGTGCGTATCGTGGGTTCGATCGGTCGCGTCAACCAGGGCAACCTGCGCACCGGCAAGCTCACCGACGACGAGTGGCCGCGCCTGACAGAAGCCATCGAGCGGCTGCGCACCGTGAGCCTGCACATCGACGAAACGCCCGGCCTCACGCCGTCCGAGCTGCGCGCCAACGCCCGCCGCCTGGCACGCCAATGCGGCAAGCTGGGCCTGATCGTGGTGGACTACCTGCAACTGATGAGCGGCTCTGGCTCCAACAGCTCCGACAACCGCGCCACCGAGCTGGGCGAAATCTCGCGGGGCCTCAAGATGCTCGCCAAGGAGCTTCAGTGCCCCGTCATCGCCCTGTCGCAGCTCAACCGCTCGGTCGAGACGCGCACCGACAAGCGCCCCATGATGAGCGACCTGCGCGAGTCCGGCGCCATCGAGCAGGACGCGGACATCATCATGTTCATCTACCGCGACGACTACTACAACAAGGACAGCAAGGAGCCGAACGTGGCCGAGATCATCATCGGCAAGCAGCGCAACGGCCCCACCGGCACGGTGAAGCTGTTCTTCCAGAAGAACCAGACGCGCTTTGAGAACCTGGCGATGGGGTCGGAAGATTTCTAGTCAAATTGGCCGCTAGTGCTTATCCAGTAAGCGCCAGCAGCTATTGTTTTTGAAGCAAAGCCGTTCAAAGCACTTCGCTCGCAAAATCCGCCAGCCGCGAGCGCTCACCCCGCGCCAGGGTGATGTGCCCGCTGTGCGGCCAGCCCTTGAAGCGGTCCACCGCGTAGGTCAGGCCAGACGACCCTTCCGTCAGGTACGGCGTGTCGATCTGCGCCAGGTTGCCCATGCAGATGATCTTGGTGCCCGGGCCTGCGCGGGTGATGAGCGTCTTCATCTGCTTGGGCGTGAGGTTCTGCGCCTCGTCGATGATGACGTACTTGTTGAGGAAGGTGCGCCCGCGCATGAAGTTCATGCTCTTGATCTTGATGCGGCTTCGGATCAGCTCGTTGGTGGCGGCGCGGCCCCATTCGCCCGCGTTGCCACCGTCGCCCTTGGCGAGGAATTCGAGGTTGTCGTCCAGCGCGCCCATCCAGGGGCCCATTTTTTCTTCTTCGGTGCCGGGCAAGAAACCGATGTCCTCGCCCACGCTCACCGTCGCGCGGGTCATGATGATCTCGGTGTAGCGCCGCTCGTCCAGCACTTGCGTGAGGCCCGCAGCCAACGCCAGCAGGGTCTTGCCCGTGCCTGCGGTGCCGGTGAGGGTGACGAAGTCGATCTCCGGGTCCATGAGCAGGTTCATGGCGAAGTTCTGCTCGCGGTTGCGCGTGGTCACGCCCCAGACGGCGTTCTTGGCCGAGCCGTAGTCCTTCAGCGTCTCCAGCACGGCGGTCTTTTCGCGGATTTCGCTCACGCGGGCGAACAGGCTGGGCTCGCCGGGGGCCTCGAAATACACGAACTGGTTGATCATCAACTGCGGCACGATGGGGCCGCCGATGCGGTAGTAGGTGTGCGCGCCGCTCTGCCAGCTCTCGACGTTCTTGCCGCTCTTGGCCCAGAAGTCGGGTGGCAGGGCCAGCACGCCGCCGTAGAGCAGGTCGCCGTCTTCCAGCGTCTTGTCGTTTTGGTAGTCCTCGGCGGCGAGGCCCAGGGCGCGGGCCTTGACGCGCATGTTGATGTCCTTGGACACCAGCACCACTTCACGCGGCGCATGCAGTTTGCTCAGGGCCTCGACCACGCCCAGGATCTGGTTGTCGGCCTTGCCCTGGGGCAGGCTGGTGGGCAGGTGCCAGTCCAGCGGCGCGGTCTGGAAGTACAGGCGACCGCCCGCAGCGCGCTGGCCCGTGGAGTCGAGCTTGAGGCCGCGCGCCATGTCGGCACCTTGCGCGGCGGCGAGCGCATCCAGCGTGCGGCTGGCCTGGCGGCCATTGCGCGCCACCTCGGTCATGCCCTTTTTGTGGCCGTCCAACTCTTCCAGCACGATCATGGGCAGGAAGATGTCGTGCTCCTCGAAGCGGAACAGGCTGGTGGGGTCGTGCAGCAGAACGTTGGTGTCCAGCACGAAGAGCTTGGCAGGGCCTTGGGGCTTGCTGCGTTTGGCTTTGGCGGGGGCTGGAGCCTCGGCCACCGGCGCGGGTGCGGCAGGCTGTGCCTTGGCGCGGCGCTGTGCGGCCTTGGTTGCAGCAGCAACCACTGCGGGTGGGGCGGGGGTGGCTTCTTCGGGGGCTTTGTCCGCCACGGCCTTTCGGGGGCGGGCGGTGATGTCGAAGGCTTCGGGGGAGAGCAGGGCGGCGCGCCGGGCGGGGGCGGGAGGCAGGGGCATGGTGTCTTAGGGGTTCAGAAAAGCAAAAAGCCGCCTGGAACAGTCCAAGGCGGCTTTGGTGGGGATGGTGGAGAGGGGCGCTGAGGTAGCCAGGAGCATCAAACCATTATGCCCATTCCCTGCGGATGCTCAGGCGGCTTTCTTGATGAGGGCCTTGGTGGCCTTGACGGCTTTCAGCACTTCGTCCACGTGGCCCGGCACTTTCAGGCCACGCCACTCCTGCACCAGCACGCCGTCGGGGCCGACCAGGAAGGTGCTGCGCTCGATGCCCTTGACCTTCTTGCCGTACATGATCTTGTTCTTGACCACGCCGAACATGTGGCACATCTTTTCTTCGGTGTCGGCGATCAGCTCGAAGGGGAGTTCGAGCTTTTCCTTGAAGTCGTCGTGCGACTTCATGTTGTCGCGCGAGACGCCGAACACTGCGGCGCCCGCTTTGACGAAGTCCTTGTACTTGTCGCGGAACTGCATGGCCTCGGTCGTGCAGCCGGGGGTGTTGTCCTTGGGGTAGAAGTACAGCACCAGGATCTGGCCGAGGTGCGAGGTGTTGGATACCTTGATACCGCCGGTCGCGTTGGCTTCAAATTCGGGGAGGGGCTTGTTGACAACGATCGCCATGGCGCTTCAGTCTCTCATTGGGTGCTAGTCGTTGATAAGCCAGGGGAGTGGGTGTGTTATTGCTCTTGGAGGGCCCCCGACCGCAACCCAGGATTTTACCCTGAATTTGTTACTTGCCAAAATGTAAGTCAGTGTGACGGCCTGCGGTTTCAGGCTTCCAGCAGCAGCGCCGCGACCACGTTGCGGCCTTCTCCGGCGAGGATGTTGTAGGTGCGGCAGGCGGCCTGCGTGTCCATGGTCTCCAGGCCCAGGCGGCGCGCCATCAGCGGGGCCAGCCACGCGGGCGGAACGAAGCGGTTGCGCGTGCCGCTGCCGAAGATGACGAGTTCGGCGTCCAGCTCGGCCAGTTGGGCGAAGTGCGCGGGGGTCAGGTCCTCGAAGCGTTCGCAGGCCCAGGGCTGGCGCAGCCCGCCCGAGCCGATGAGCACGCTGTGCGTGATCCTGTCGGCATCCACGCCGATCCAGCCCGGGCCGTAGCCGCTAATGGTCTGTGTACTGGAGCGGTCGGGCTGGAATTTCATGCGGGAATCGGTGGGGGGAACTGTGGTCAAATTATAGGTTTCCCCTATTTCCAGCCCCCAGGCCAGCGCCATGAAGCCGATCCGCAAGTCCGCCAAGCTCAACAACGTTCTCTACGATGTCCGGGGCCCCATCGTGGACGCGGCCAAGCAGATGGAGGACGAGGGCCAGAAGATCATCAAGCTGAACATCGGCAACATGGCGCCGTTCGGCTTCGATGCGCCCGAGGAGGTGGTGCAAGACATGGCGCGCAACCTGCCGGATTCGGCTGGCTACTCCGACAGCAAGGGCATCTTCGCGGCGCGCAAGGCCGTGATGCACTACACCCAGCAGCTCGGCATCGCGGGCGTGACGCTGGACGACATCTACCTGGGCAACGGCGCGAGCGAGCTGATCGTGATGGCGACCAACGCGCTGCTCGACGATGGCGACGAACTGCTCGTGCCCATGCCCGACTACCCGCTGTGGACGGCCGCCACGTCGCTTTCAGGCGGCAGGCCGGTGCACTACCGCTGCGACGAGGACGCGGGCTGGCTGCCCGACCTGCAGGACATGCGCGCCAGGATCACGCCGAAGACGCGCGGCATCGTGGTCATCAACCCGAACAACCCGACCGGCGTGCTCTATCCCGTGGAACTGCTCAAGGGCATCATCCAGATCGCGCGCGAGCACAACCTGGTGCTGATGGTGGACGAGGTGTACGACAAAGTGCTGTACGAAGGCGCCAAGTTCACCTCGATGGCGAGCCTCTCGACCGACGTGCTCACGCTCACCTTCAACTCGCTCTCCAAGGCGTACCGCTCGTGCGGCTACCGCGCGGGCTGGATGGTGATCTCCGGCCCCAAGGCCGACGCGCGGGATTACGTGGAGGGCCTGAACATGCTGGCCAACCTCAAGCTCGGCTCCAACGTGCCGGGCCAGTGGGCCATCCAGACCGCGCTGGGCGGCTACCAGAGCATCAACGACCTGGTGAAAGAGGGCGGCCGCCTGCGCCGCCAGCGCGACCTGGCGTACGAGCTGATCACCGCCATCCCCGGCGTCACCTGCGTCAAGCCGCAGGCGGCGCTGTACATGTTCCCGCGCCTGGACCCTGTGATGTACCCCATCGCCGACGACCGCCAGTTCTTCATGGAAGTGCTGCGCGCCACGCGCGTGATGCTGGTGCAGGGATCGGGCTTCAACTACCCCGACAACCAGCACTTCCGCATCGTCTTCTTGCCGCACGAAGACGACCTGCGCGAAGCCATTCGCCGCCTGGCCGACTTCCTGGCGCAATACCGCCAGCGCCACGGCAGCGCTGAATAACTCCTTTTTTGATAGCTGCTCGCGCTTGATGGATAAGCGCTGCAGCCCATTTTGACTGGTAATCCTGATATGAAACCCATCCAAGTAGGTCTGCTCGGCATCGGCACCGTGGGCAGCGGCGTGTTCAACGTGCTGCAGCGCAACCAGCAAGAGATTTCCCGCCGCGCGGGCCGCGGCATCGAGATCGCCATGGTGGCCGACCTGGACACCGCGCGCGCTGAAAGCGCCGTGGGCGGCAGTGCCCGCGTGGTGGCCGATGCGCGCGAGGTGATCGCCAACCCCGGCATCGACATCGTGGTCGAGCTGATTGGCGGCTACGGCATCGCCAGGCAACTGGTGCTGGAGGCCATCGCCGCAGGCAAGCACGTCGTCACGGCCAACAAGGCGCTGCTGGCCGTACACGGCACCGAAATCTTCAAGGCTGCCGCCGACAAGGGCGTGGTCGTGGCCTACGAGGCTGCCGTGGCCGGCGGCATCCCCATCATCAAGGCGCTGCGCGAGGGCCTGACCGCCAACCAGATCCAGTGGGTGGCGGGCATCATCAACGGCACGACGAACTTCATCCTGTCCGAGATGCGCGACAAAGGGCTGGACTTCGACGTGGTGCTGAAGGAAGCCCAGCGCCTGGGCTACGCCGAGGCCGACCCGACCTTCGACATCGAAGGGGTGGACGCCGCGCACAAGGCCACGCTGATGAGTGCCATCGCCTTCGGCATCCCGGTGCAGTTCGACAAGGCGTATGTCGAAGGCATCACGAAGCTCGCCGGGGCCGACATCCGCTACGCCGAGCAGCTGGGCTACCGCATCAAACTTTTGGGCATCACCAAGCGCACACCCAAGGGCATCGAACTGCGCGTACACCCCAGCCTGGTGCCCGCCAAGCGCCTCATCGCCAACGTCGAGGGCGCGATGAACGCCGTGGTGGTGCATGGCGACGCCGTGGGCACCACGCTCTACTACGGCAAGGGCGCGGGCAGCGAGCCCACGGCCAGCGCCGTGATCGCCGACCTGGTGGACATCACCCGCCTGATCGAAGCCGACCCCGCGCACCGCGTGCCGCCCCTGGCGTTCCAGAGCCACACGCTCGCGGCGGCGGGTGGCGAACTGCCCGTGCTGCCCATGGCGGAGGTCGTCACCAGCTACTACCTGCGCATCCGCGTGGCCGACCTGCCCGGCGTGCTCGCCAGGATCACCGGCCTGCTGGCCGATGCTGGCATCAGCATCGACGCCGTGCTGCAGCGCGAGGCCGACGAGGTGGGCGGCGAGGGCTCCACGCAGACCGACCTCATCATCCTGACCCACGACACGCGCGAGGGCGACATGGACGCGGCGCTGGCGCAAATCCAGGGCCTGCCCACGGTGCTGGCGCCGATCACGCGCATCCGCAAAGAGGAGCTGAACTGATGCCGATGATGATGCGTGGCGCGCCGTTGGCGCTGGCGGGCCTGTGCGCCCTGGCGGCGGCGGCACCCGCGCTGGCCTCTGGGCTGGTGCCGCCCGAGCGGCTGACCCTCAAGAACGTGGACTATGTGCTGGAGCCAGCCAGCCAGCGTAGCGGCCATGGCCCCTGGCGGTACGTGAGCGAGGACGGGCAGGAATCCGGCCCGTGGACGACGGAGATCGTGCTGTCATACCAGCGCGGCACCGTATCCACGCCGCAGGCGCAGGCGGCATTGCTGCGCGCAGGCAAGGGCCAGGAGGCGCCGCCCGGGCGCCTGCTCGACGTGCAGGCTGATCCGCAGCACGCCTATTGGGCCTATCTGGACGAGCCTGCGGCAGGCGAACAATCGCACTATCTCAGCGGCGGCGGCAAGAGCTTTCACCTTGCCCGCTGCCAGGGCGTGGTGCGCTATGAATTCCGCTCCCACCATCCCATGGCCTGGGTGCCGGACGAACGCCAGCGCGCGCAACTGCGTCAAGCCTTCGAGACCGAGGGCCAGCGCATCATCGAGGCGCTTCGGCGCAACGATTGGCGTCCTGTTTGCGAATGAGGAATACGGCATGATCCTGTCCAGAATTCATGTGTTCAGTCTAGAATTCTGGCCTGATTCATCCCTGCGGAGGCTGCCATGAATGCCAACAGTGCCACCTGGCAAGTTCAGCAAGCCAAGAACCATTTCAGCGAAGTCATCGACCGTGCCCTCACCGAAGGGCCGCAGACCGTCACGCGCCACGGCAAGCCCGTGGTGCAGGTCGTGGCCGTGGGCAGCAAGGTGCGCGCCGCGCCGCGCAAGGACGACGGCTTCGTCGAATTCCTGTTGAGCATTCCCAAGGTGGAAGGCTTTGCTGAACTGGCGAATGAGCGCACCAGCATCAAGCAGATCGACCCCCTCGGCGAATGAGACGCCATGGGCTGCTTGCTGGACACCTGCGTCATTTCGGAACTGAGCAAGGCTGAACCCAGCCCCTCGGTGCAACGGTGGCTGCGTGACCAGATGAGCGAGTGCTTGTTGTGCGCTGTGACGGTGGGCGAAATCCAGTTCGGCATCGAGCGCATGCCGCTCGGCTCCCGCCGCAACCAGCTGCAACTCTGGTTCGATCAGCTTTGCCGCGAGTTCGAGGGAAAAATCCTGCCGACCGACGAGACCACATGGCGCATCTGGAGCCGTCTGCGTGCCTCGTGCCAGGCCATGGGCCGCCCGCAAACCGATCTGGATCTCCTGATCGCCGCCACGGCCACGGCGCACCGCCTGCCCCTGGCCACCCGCAACACCCGCCATTTCCAGGACACGGGCCTGCAACTCATCAACCCCTGGGCTGACTGAAGCTCTCACCATGAACTACCTCTCCACCCGTGGCGACGCCACCCCCCGCAAGTTCTGCGACATCCTGCTTGAAGGCCTGGCCCCCGACGGCGGCCTGTACCTGCCCGAGCGCTACCCGCAGATCAGGGACGCGCAGCTCACCGAGCTGCGCGAGGTCTATCACCAGCAGGGCTATGCCGAGCTGGCCTTCCGCATCCTCTCGCTCTACATCGACGACATCCCCGCCGCCGATCTGCGCGCGCTGTGCGCCAGGACGTACACCGCCGAGGTCTTCGGCACCGGCGAGATCGTGCCGCTGCGCCATCTGGAGGACGGCCTGTGGATCGAAGCCCTGTCCAACGGCCCCACGCTGGCCTTCAAGGACATGGCGATGCAACTGCTGGGCAACCTGTTCGAGTACGAACTGGCGCGGCGCGGCGAGCAGCTCAACATCCTGGGCGCCACCAGCGGCGACACCGGCAGCGCGGCCGAATACGCCATGCGCGGCAAGCGCGGCATCCGCGTCTTCATGACCAGCCCGCACGGGCGCATGAGCCCCTTCCAGCAGGCGCAGATGTTCAGCCTGCAGGACGAGAACATCCACAACATCGCCATTGAGGGCGTGTTCGACGACTGCCAGGACATCGTCAAGGCCGTCAGCAACGACCTCGACTTCAAGCGCAGGTACAAGATCGGCACCGTCAACAGCATCAACTGGGCGCGGCTGCTCGCGCAGGTGGTCTATTACTTCGCGGGCTACATCCAGGCGACGGACGCCAACACGCAAAAGGTCAGCTTCACCGTGCCCAGCGGCAACTTCGGCAACGTCTGCGCGGGTCATGTGGCGCGGCAGATGGGCCTGCCGATCGCCAAGCTGGTGGTGGCGACCAATGAGAACGACGTGCTCGACGAGTTCTTCCGCACCGGCGTGTACCGCGTGCGCGGCAGCGCCGACACGCACGAAACGTCCAGCCCCAGCATGGACATCAGCAAGGCCAGCAACTTCGAGCGCTTCGTCTTCGACCTGCTGGGCCGCGACGGCGCCCGCGTGAAGGCGTTGTTTGGCGACGCGCTGGGAAGCCAAGGCCAGTTCGACCTGAGCGGCGACCCGCGCTTTGCCGACGCCGCCGCGCGCTACGGTTTCGAGAGCGGCAAGAGCACCCATGCCGACCGCATCGCCACCATCCGCGACACCTTCCAGCGCCACGGCGTCACCATCGACACCCACACCGCCGACGGCGTGAAGGTCGCCCGCGAGCACCGGGGCGACGCTGGTGTACCCATGATCGTGCTGGAGACGGCCCTGCCCATCAAGTTCGCCGCGACCATCCACGAAGCCCTGGGCCACGCGCCCGAGCGGCCCGCCAAATTCAACGGCATCGAGCAGCTCCCGAAGCGCGTGCAGGTGCTGCCCGCCGACGTGGCGCAGGTCAAGGCGTACATCGAACGCCACTGCAAGATATAAGCCAAAATGGCCTCCAGCGCTTATCCAGCATGTGCTTGTAGCTATCAACTTTGATGAAAGTCATCGGCTTCGCAGGCTTCTCCGGCAGCGGCAAGACCACGCTGATCGAGCGGCTCATCCCCGCGCTGCGCGCGCACGGCCTGCGCGTCTCGGTGGTCAAGCACGCCCACCACGGCTTCGACGTGGACCACCCCGGCAAAGACACGTACCGCCACCGCCAGGCGGGCGCGTATGAGGTGGTGGCCGCGTCCGGCCAGCGCCTGGCGCTGATGCGCGAGTTCGAGCAGCCTGCCGACCTCAGCGCACACGACCTCATCGCCGAGCTGCACCCGGGCGTGGACTGGGTGCTGGTGGAAGGCTTCAAGCACGCCGACCTGCCCCGCATCGAAGTCTGGCGCCCGCCCCATGCCGTGCTCTACCCGCAGGACGCCTTCGTGGTCGCCATCGCCACCGACGCGCCGGGGCAACTGCCCCGGCCCACGCCACTGCCGCTGCTGGACCTCAACGCGCCCGCCCAGGTCGCGGGCTGGCTGCTGCACCACCAGCACCGCTTCGAGTACCGCCGCGCATGACACCGCCACGCCCCCCCCTCATGCCCCTGGACGACGCGCTGGCCAGGCTGCTGGCGCAGGCCGCGCCGCTGCCGGGCATTGACACGGTACGCACCCTCGACGCCGATGGCCGCGTGCTGGCGCAGGACTGCATCTCGCCCCTGCACGTGCCCCCGCTGGACAACAGCGCCATGGACGGCTACGCCCTGCGCCGGGCCGACGTGGCCGCGCCCGGCGCGGTGCTGGCGGTCACCCAGCGCATCGCCGCAGGCAGCACCGGCAGCGCGCTGCAGCCGGGGACGGCGGCGCGCATCTTCACCGGCGCGCCCGTGCCCGAGGGGGCCGACGCCATCGTCATGCAAGAGGACTGCGAGGCCCTGGCCGATGGCGCCGTGCGCATCAACGCCGTCCCCGCGCCGGGCCAGTGGATACGCCGCGCGGGCGAAGACATCGCCCGTGGCGCCGTGGTGCTGCGCGCGGGTACGCGCCTGACACCCGCCGAACTGGGCCTGGCCGCCAGCATCGGCCTGCACCAGCTGGCCGTGGCGCGCCGCCCGCGCATGGCCCTGTTTTCGACAGGCGACGAACTCGCCATGCCCGGCGAGGTGCCGCCCGAGCAGATGCGCCCCGGCGCCATCTACAACAGCAACCGTTTCTTCTTGCGCGCCATGCTGCAGCGCCTGGGCTGCGCGGTGACGGACCTCGGCATCGTGCCGGACCGGCGCGACGCCACCATCGCCGCCTTGCGCGAGGCCGCGCAGGGCCACGACCTCATCGTCACCAGCGGCGGCGTGAGCGTGGGCGAAGAAGACCACGTCAAGCCCGCCGTCCAGGCCCTGGGCGCGCTCGACCTGTGGCAGATCGCCATGAAGCCCGGCAAGCCGTTCGCTTACGGGCGCATCGGCGCCGCGCACTTCATGGGGCTGCCGGGCAACCCGGTGTCCAGCTTCATGACCTTCGCCGTGCTGGTGCGGCCCTTCGTGCTGCGGCTGCAGGGCGTGGTCGATGTTGCTCCCAAATCAATAGCTGCTCGTGCTTTCTTCACCTGGGCTAGAGCCGATAAACGCCGTGAATTTTTGCGCGTGCGCCGCAATGCCGAGGGCGGGCTGGAGCTGTTTGCCAACCAAAGCTCGGGCGTGCTCACGTCCGCCGCCTGGGGCGACGGCGTGGTGGACAACCCGGCGGGCCAGACCATCGCGCCCGGCGACACGGTGCGCTTCATCCCCTTTGCGGACTTGGTTGCATGAAAGTCACCGTGCGCTACTTCGCCGCGATCCGCGAGGCCATCGGCCACGGCGCCGAGACGCTGCAAACCGCCGCCCCCACCCTGGGCGCGCTGCGCGACGAACTCATCGCGCGCGGCGGCGCGCACGCCGCCAGCCTGGCGCGCGGCAAGGCCGTGCGCATGGCGCTGGACCAGGCCCTGAGCGACGAAAGCGCCGCCCTGGCCGACGGCGCCGAGGTGGCGTTCTTCCCGCCCGTCACGGGCGGTTGAGTTCTGCCCCGGTTGACATCAAGATGCTGCTGCATCAGGATGCAGGCATGCGCACCACCATCCAGCTTCCGGACGACTTGCACCGCATCGCCACCAGCCTGGCGCGCCACAACCAGCGCAGTCTGGGCGACATCGTGGCCGATCTGATGCGGCGCGGGCTGCAAATGCAAGCCCCCGCCGCCAGCAGCGCCAGCGGGTCGCAGGCAGCGGCGTACCGCATCGACGGTGAAACCGGCCTGCCCGTCATCACCACCGGTGTCGGCCGCGTGATGACCGACGACGACGTGTACGCCCTGCAAGACCAGCCCTGATGACCGCGCCGCGGCCCGCCGTGCTGCTGGACGGCAATATCCTCGTGGCCCTGGCCTACCCGCAGCACATCCACCATCAGGCCGCCCGGCAGTGGTTCCGTCAGCACGCCGGGCCGTTCGCCACCTGTCCCATCACCCAGGGCACGCTGCTGCGGATGCTGCTGCACCACGGCGCTGTGCCCCAGACCGAAGACGCCCTTGCCGTGCTGCGCGGCTTCGTCGGCCATCCGCGCCATTGCTTCTGGGCCGACACCCTGGGCTATCTGGACGTGGGCATGCACGGCGTCATCGGCCACCGCCAAGTGACGGACGCCTACCTGGCCGCACTGGCGCGCGCTCATGGCGGGCGGCTTGCCACGTTCGACAAGGGGCTGGCCGCGCTGCATCCAGACGTGGCGGAACTGGTGGCGCAGTAACCCGCCGTCAGTCCAGCACCGGGCAGGGCCAGTTCAGCAGCTCTGCCAGGCGCGTGGTGATCCAGGTGGCCTCGGCGGCGGACACGCCCGATTCGGCGCTGCACAGCCCGGCGTGGATGCGCCGCAGAATCTCCGCCTCCGACGGAGCCTGCACGTGGTAGAGCGTCTGCGCCTGCTCCACCAGGTGGCCCGCCAGGTCTTCGCACAGCTCGTAGCGCTCGCGCACCACGGCGGGCTTTTCCATCAGGCGGTCGCGCGCATCGCTGTACACCGCCATGAAGGAGGGCGGCACGAGAATCTGGTTGTCGTCGTCCATCGCGTTCAGTCCGGCGTGAACAGCCGCTCGAACTTCGCCCTGTCGGCGGGCAGCTCGAAGCTCACCACCTGCCCCATCTTCATGTCCGACAGGCGGCAGGCGGCGAACAGCGTGGTCCTGCCCGCCAGCTCCATGATGGCCAGGTCGATGATGGCGTAGGGGTGGGGCACGAAGACCTGGTGCGCGAAAACGTCGCGGTGTTCGTTGCGCGGCGAGGGGTAGAGCTTGTACAGGTCGGTGGTGATGGCTTGCGTGGTCATGGCCGGGGGCGATGCGGGTACAGTGCGGCGCATCGTACAGACAACTATCCAACCATGGCACGACCCAAGAGCGAATGGCCGAACAAGGTGCTGGCCCTGGTCCAGGGCGGCAACGTGCAGGCCGCCATCGCGCAGATCAAGGTGGCGCCCACCGTGGGCGACATCACGCGCCTGCAGACCCTGCTGGCAAGGCTGCTGCAGACCCCCGCGCTGGCCCAGTTGAACAAGGTGGTGGAGGAGGAGCGCGCCCTGCTGGCCGCGCCGCGCCTGCACCGGGCGCCATGACGCCGCCCCGCGTTGCCATCCAGACGGAAGACTTCGACCTCGCCGCCGAAGTTGCCGCCCTGCGCCGGGGCAACGGCGGCGTGGGCGCCGTCTGCGCCTTCGTGGGCACGGTGCGCGACCGCAACGCAGGCGAGGCCGTCGCGTCGATGGAGCTGGAGCACTACCCCGGCATGACCGAAAAGGCCATCGAGGCCATGGTGGACGAGGCCCTGCGCCGCTTCGACATCCTGGCCGCGCGCGTCGTCCACCGCGTGGGGCTGCTCGCGCCGCAGGACCAGATCGTGCTGGTGGCCGTCGCCAGCGCCCACCGGGGCCAGAGCTTCGCGGCCTGCGAGTTCCTGATGGACTACCTCAAGACCCAGGCCCCGTTCTGGAAGAAGGAGGCCACCCCCGAGGGTGCGCGCTGGGTGGATGCGCGCGTGAGCGACGACGCGGCGCTGGCGCGCTGGGGTATCGTGGCGAGGAACGGCTGACGAAATATCAGGTGAAATTGGCCTCCAGCGCCTGTCAGGAAAGCGCTGGAAGCTATTGTTTCAGTAGCGAAAACCGTCATTGCGCATTTTTCAGCCGGCGCCAGGTGACGCGGCGCGCTGTGCCTGACGATGAGCCGCTGCGCACGCCCGATGTGGGCGTGCCGTTCACGTTGGTCGTCCAGACCACCTGGCCGGAGCTGTTGATCGAGAGCACGGCGGCGCTGGCCATGCCGGTGCTCGACAGCAGCGTGCCCGTGCTGCCGTCGCTGGTGGTGCTCAGGCCGGTGGCGTAGTTCACGTAGTTGATGTAGCTGCTGCCGCCCGTGCTGCACGCGCCGGAGGTGCTGGGCGAGTTGGAGACGAAGTACAGCTCGCCGGAATAGAGCACCGGGTCCACGTTCACGCGCTCGCCGGTTTCGGGCAGGTCGGCATACCAGCCGTCCATGGTGCTCAGGCTGGCGGTGATGCCGTTGGTGGCCGTGGAATAGCGCACGTTGCTGGTGTCGGTCCACGTCACCTGGGCGAAGCAGCCGGTGGCCGTGCTGCTGGCGCAGGTGCTGGCGCGCGGGTTGGTGAACAGGGCCGTGGTGGTGCTGGTGCCGGTCAGCGGGTCGCGGATGGCGTACATGGTCTGCTGCTGCGTGGTGGTCACGTCGGTCACCCCCAGGTAGGCGCCCGTGCCCACGAAGACGAAGCGCCGCTTGCTCACCAGGCCCAGTTCGGGCGTGGTGGTGATGGGCTGGCGGTTGCTGGAGGCGTCGTACAGCGTGGCGAGCAGTTGCACCGTGGCGGTGCCGCCGCTGGCCGTGAGGCTGCTGATGTCGAAGCGCCACAGGTTGCCGAACAGATCGCCGCCATAGATCTGGGTGGCCTTGTTGTTCGTGTTGCTGTCCACCCAGCCGGTGATCTGCGCCAGGCCGCTGGGGCAGGGCGCCGTGGTGCAGCCCGTCACCACCCCGCCGCTGGAGGTGGTGCCCATGCCGTTGCTCAGGGTGTGCAGCTTGGCCCCGGTCTGGGCGTTGAGCACCCACAAGCGGCCCTTGCCGTCGCCGTCGGACACGTTGTTGTAGCCCGAGCTGACGATGACCGCCCAGGTGCCGTCGGACAGCTTGGTGACGACCGGCGCGCCGTAGGTGTAGCCCAGGTTCACGTCATACAGGCTGGGCGTGGTCGTGCTGCTGTTGCTGAACTCCCACAGCACCTTGGGCGAGCTGGGCGTGGTCACGTCCAGCGCGAAGTATCCGCGCCCGCCGCCGCCCAGGCCGCCCACCAGGATGGTGTGCCAGGCGCTGTCGTAGTACACGTCGGCCTTGGTGATCTGCCCGTCCACGAAGAAGGCGTGGTTGGACGCGTAGTTCTTGTCGGCCAGCTTGTACAGGTTGGGCAGCACCATGGACGGAATGTAGGCCCACACCTCCGCGCCGGTGCTGGCGTTGAAGGCATGGAGCATGCCGTCGTTGCTGCCCACATAGACCATGCCCTGGCGCGATGCGTTGGCGGTCTTGAAGGCGGCGTACCCCGTGTCGGTGTAGCTGAACGATGGCGTCTGCACATACACGGGCGTTGAATTGACCACGTCGCCCAGCACGTGGGTGCGGGCGCGGTAGTAGCTGGTGTTGGTGGAGCCTTCGTTCTGGCGGTCGCCGCGCAGGTAGTTCACCAGGTTGATGCCGCCTGCGCCCGTGGTGGTGCCGGCCGTGCTGCTGTCCACCTGCGAGGTGCTGGCCAGGCAGCTGGTGCCCGAGGTACACAGCTGCGACAGGCCGGAGATGGCGGCGATCTTGAAGTAGCTCTTCATCGTCGTCGTCAGGCCGCTGTCCCAGTCGAAGCTCACTTTCGCTTTGCTGCTGGCGTCGTAGGTGAAGATGGTGCGGTCGGTATAGGTGGTCTTGTCCAGCAGCGCCGTGGTGGTCAGGCTGCCCGAGGTGCTTTCGCAGTCGGTGCCCGCGCCCGACTCGGACCAGTCCGGCGTGGTCGAGGTGGCCCCGGTGCTGGCATCCACTGCGTAGCGGATCAGGTCGCCGAACCACTTGCCCGAGCAGTACCGCGTGGCGAAGGTGTAGGCGTCCGAGCCGGTGGTCAGCACCGGCGTGCTTTGCGCCACGGCTGCGGAGCTGGCCGTCGTGGCGTCCACGCTGCTCAGAAAGTTGGTCAGGCCGGTCTTGATTTCCGCCGCGTTGGTGGCGCTGTAGTAAGAGCCGCGCCCGTTGATGGCCGCATGCCACAGGTCGTCGATGCCGGTCTGCGTGTTCTTGGC
The DNA here is from genome assembly GCF_047607405.1 of Acidovorax sp. Taxonomy (GTDB): domain Bacteria; phylum Pseudomonadota; class Gammaproteobacteria; order Burkholderiales; family Burkholderiaceae_C; genus Acidovorax. Next base: position 29,744 of record NZ_JASGDA010000014.1, read on the forward strand.
CGGCGTGGGCCAGGTGCAGCTGCCCGAGCTTTGCCATATGCAGACGCCGCTGGTCTGGTTGGCGGTGCTGGCCGTGGTGCCGTTGTACACGTCGTAGTAGTCGCCGCTGGTGGCGCTGGCGTAGTCGGCATTGAACAGCATGTAGCCCGAGGCGCCCAGGCCGATGGTGGAGGTCACCATGTTCTGCTTGCCGTTGGCGTAGCTGTTGCTCGACACGTCGGTGCCGCTGGCGTTGGTGGCCGTGCCCAGGGCGGAGGAGCGCAGGTCGGTGGTGTAGTAGTACTCGGCCACGTCCGCCAGCGTGTTGGCGTTGGACGAGCCGTCCAGGTAGGGGCGCGATTCGCCGCTGCTCGTGCCGTCCACGTCGCCGATGGCGGTGCTGCCGTCCACCTGGGTGGGCGTGGTGTCTTCGTTCCAGTAGCCGTCGGTGAACAGCATCGTGTAGTTGCGCTGGCAGGCGTACTGCACGGGGTCGGTGGCCGTCACGGAATTGATCTTGGTGCTGATCTTCGTGCTGGCGCCCGAGCTGGAGCTGGAATATTTGCCCGCGTAGTACTGCCCCGCCTTGGTCAGGGCGGCCTTCAGCGGCGTCGAATTGGCGGCCTTGGTGGCGAAGACCTTGTTGTACCAAAGGTACTTCTGCCCGCCGCTGGCGGTGGTGATGTCGGCGATGTTCAGGAAGTCGCTGCCGGTGTTGTTGTTCAGGCTCATGTAGCCCAGGCGGTAGTTCGTGGACAGCGACTGGAAGGCCAGGCTGGTCGCCGTCTTGGTGGCCTGCATGCGGGTGTGGTAGTAGGCGTACCAGTTGGCGAAGTTGGTCATCTCCTCCGCATAGGTGCAGCCGCTGGTGCTGGCGCAGTCGGTGCGCGTGGTGGCCACGGCGCTGGTGCCGGGGTAGGGGTACGAGGTGGTGCTGCTGCTGATGGTGGTCTGCACCCAGGTGCCCGGCGTGCCGCCGCTGAAGGCGGTGACGGTGGCCGTCATGTTGCCCGACTTGGTGACCACCGGCGTATAGGTGATGGCACCGGCACCCGCAGGCGAAGTGATGGTGATGGTGGCGCTGCTGCGGGTGGCGCTGTAGCCCGACGCGGTGCAGTTGCCGGTAGCGCTGCTGGTGCAGTTGTTGATGGCGGTGACGATGCTGGCGGCCAGCGTGGCGGGGGTCGAACTGGCCGACGCCGTGGCCGACATGATCTGCACGCCGTTGACCGTGATGCCGCTCACGCTGGTGCTGCTCGACCCGCTCAGGGCGATGGTGGCGGTCGAGCTCATGCCCGGGTAGCGGGGGTAGTTGTACAGGACCGAGCTGCCGTTGACCGTGATGGCCGTGGGGTAGATGTACCGGGCCTGGCAGTCGCTCAGGGCGGAGCTGGTACACCAGCGCAGGTAGGCCGGGTAGGGGTAGGCGGTGGTGGCCGCGCTCTGCGTGTTGCAGGTGCGCAGGTTGGCCGAGGTGCAGTACTCGCCCGGAATGAAGGTGTAGTAGGTGGCTGGCCAGGTGGTGCTGCTGGTCAGGTCGATCGTGGAGGTGCTGATGATGCCGAAGCCATCGACGGGCACCTTGGTCCAGAGCGTGGCGGTGTTGTAGCTGGTGTAGCTGGTGCCTGCGTAGTTGACCGGCGGTGTGTAGGTGACCGACGGGTCGTAGTAGATGCCGTTGAACTTGCTGTTGCGGGCCAGCCAGGGGGTGACGTTGGCGTTGTACACGCAGCCGCTGGTGTAGCTGGTGGAGGTGTTGGTGATGCTGGGCAGGCTGGCGGTGCCGCACACCCAGTCGGGCAGGTTGTCGCGCGCCATGGACCCGGAGTCATCCAGGATGTACATGATGTTGGGCTTGACCAGGGTGGAGGTGGAGGTCTCCAGCGGCGCCGTGGCCAGGTCGGTGAGGGCGGAGAAGGCCGGTGCGCCCATTGCCAGGATCAGCGCACACAGCGGAGCGCGCCAGCCGCGCGAACTGGGCCAGGCGCGGGAGAATGGGGTGTTTTTCATAGGGCCACCATGGTCTGGATGTAGGAGACGGTGTTGCGCGGGCCGCTGACCTTGACGGTGATGCGGTAGTAGATCTCGGTGCTCTTCGTCATGGTGAAGGCGCTGCTGTTCGTGCTGTGGGTGCTTTCGTCGCTGCTGATGGGCGGGCTGCTGCAGCCGTTGGCGCTGGAGGCCGCGCCAGCGCTGGAGCACATGCGCTGGATCAGGTACTGGGCGGAGTTGCCCGCGCTGTCCGTGGCCACGCTGCCGGGGGTGTAGGTCTTGGCCAGGTAGGTCCACAGCTCGGCCCAGGTGGGGTAGTCGGTGCTGGATGCGTCCGGGTCCAGGCGGCTGGCGGCGTAGCCGGAGGCTTGTACATCCGCCGTCAGGCTGGCGGTGTTGTTCTCCAGCCAGGCGATGGCGGTCTCGACGGCCTGGTCGGCCGACGTGGCGGCCGCCTGCTCGAAAGCCAGGTTGCCCGCGATGCTGGCGGAGCTGCCCACCGTGCGCATCAGCCCGATGGAGAGCAGCGTGAGGATGACCAGCGCCACCAGGGCGATGATCATGGCGAACCCGCCCTGGCGGGCGCGGCACCCGTGGTCAACGGGGGCGAGGGAATGGGTGGGGCAAGGTGTCAGCATCCTGACTTTCCGTCGTTCCAAACGATGTTGCGCAGGGGAACCGTGGCCTCTGCTCTCTTGTAGCGGTAGTGCTGCCAATCCGTGACGGAGCCCAGGCTGATGGGCGCTGCGGTGTTGGTGACGCCGTCGCTCGTGGTGCCGGCGGTGCTGCCGGGCCAGGTGACCGTGGTGGCGGACGCCGTTTTGTCGTACAGCGCGTCCTTCTGGTATTGCTGGCTCTGGGCGGTGATGGCCATGCGCAGGCCGAGCACGCGCTGCCAGCTGCAATAGTCTTCGCTGGCGGGGCTGGTCTGGTCGTAGGTGTCCAGCACGCCGTCGATGGTGGAGGCGTCGCGGGCGTACTGGGCGCGCAGGCTCACGATGTGGCTGGCCACGGGCACCCACACGCTGCTGTCGAGCGTGCTGGTGTACGTGGTGCTGCCGCAGTTGTAGGCCATGTAGTCGCACATGGTCAGGTTGCCGTTGCGAATGGCATAGGCGTGGATGGTCGGCGTGCTGCCCAGGTTATAGACGGCGGCCGAGTCGGAGGACGATGTCCACAGCCCGGCGGTGCCGTTGGAGACGGTCAGGACGTAGTCATCGATGGCGGTCACCTGGCCCAGGGTGAGGGCGCAGGCCGTTGGCCGCGTGGTTGCAGCGGCCACCACGTAGTCGCCCACGGCAAAGCTGGCGGGCGTGGTGACGGTGTAGGTGGTGGCGGTGCTGGTGGCGGTGAGGGCGTCGCCCTCGCTCGGGCCGGCCGAGCTGCCGCTGATGACGAGCAGGGTGTCGGTGTAGTCGTCGCCCGCAGGCACCAGTGCGGCGGCGGGGTTGACGGTGACAGGGCCCAGGGATGTGAGGGTGACGCTGGCGGTGTCGCTGGTGGTGGTGTAGGTCAGGCTGCAGCCCAGCTCGGTGTAGGAGCCGATGCCCAGGCCGGCCTCGGTGGCTTCGCGCGTCAGCATGTGCAGGGCCGTGGCGGCGTTGGTCTGGGCGTCGGCGCTGGTGCCGGTCAGGCGCTGCTGGGTGGTGCCGGACGTGAGCAGCTGCAGGATGACGAGCACGGCGAACATTCCCAGCACGAGGCCGATCATGATCTCGATGATGGAAGCGCCGCGCTGGGCGCGCAGGCGGTGCGGGTGGGGTGGTGCGTACATGGTGGTTGCGCGCCCTAGTTCATCTGGGCCATGGCCACGTACTGGTGTCGGCTGTCGTCACCGGGGCCTTTCCAGTAGATGGTGATGGTGGCCAGGCTGGTGCTGTCCGAACTGCCGCCGCCCGCCACGGTGCTGAAGGTGACGGAGGGCGCCAGGTCGCTGTCGCTGAGGCCGGGCAGGCCGGAGTTGAGCACCTCGGTCTTCCAGGCCGTGTAGCTGGTGCCCTCGCTTTCGCTGCCAAAGTTGGCCTGCAGCGTGGCGGCGGTGCGGTCGCTCATCCACATGCGGGCGATGAGGTCGTTGGCGAGCATGGCGGCGGTGGTGCGGAACTCGGCGCCCGTGGCGGCGCGCGACGTGCTGGCATAAAGCCCGGCAACGCCGAGCAGCCCCACGGCGAAGATCAGCAGGGCCACCAGCACTTCGATGATGCTGAAGCCGCGCTGGCCTTTCGGGCGGCGAACCGTGCTTTGCGTGCGCAGGGGGGCGAGGAGGTGTGGCATGGCGTGTGCCTCAGGATGAAGGGCAAACCAGGGGGTCGGTGGGGTCTGTGGTGCTGCTGCGCGTGGGGTCGCAGATGCGGGTGTCGCCGCTGGGGGAGACGATGACCTTCATGCAGCGCACCCTGCCGCCCGCCGCCAGGCAGGTGCCGCTGGCGCTGCTGAACTCGATGGTGGCCTGGGCGGCGGTGGTGTCGGGGTTGGTCGTTGCGGCCATGCGGCCCAGCGAGTCGAAGCCGATCACGGCCCGGCTGGCGCTGACGGCCAGGTCGGCACTGGTCGTGGACACGCTCTTGCCGATGAGATACGGGGCCGTGCCGGTGTCCAGGCTGCTGCCGCATGCGCCGACGGGCGTCTTGGCCAGGTAGAGGCTGGTCACCCACAGCGGGCTGGCGGTGCTGAGGGCGCAGTCGCTGGTCTGCGTGCTCACGAACTGCAGCCGCGTGCCGACGTTGCGGCGTATGGCCTCGGCCCTGGCCATTTGCAGGTCGGCGCGCAGTGTTTCGGCCAGGCTGCGCACGCGGGCGTTGCGAATCCAGTCGCTCACGGCCGGGGCGGCCAGCATGGCGACCACCGCCAGTACGCCGACGCCGATCATCAGCTCGATGAGGGTTGCGCCGCGCGCCCTGCCAAGGGCCTGGCGCCTTGCGGCCTTGGCCATCAGCAGACTCCCCCCTTGTTGGTGATCCAGCAGGTGCTGGACGTGCCGGTCCAGCCCGAGACGCCCGTGATGGTGCTGGTGCGCGTGCCGTCCTGGTCGATGGTGTAGGTGAACCCGGCCATGGGGCCGCCGGTGATGCCCGTGGCGGTGACCTTGTAGGCGGTTGACGAGCTGGGCGTGCAGGTGAAGGTGAAGTAGCTCAGAGTGCCGGTGGTGCCGGTCGTGCTGGTGCCGGGCATCGCCACGCCGCAGGCGGCGGTGGAGCTGCTGGAGACGTAGTACGCCTTGTTGTCCTGGAACCACTGCTCCATCTTGGCGTAGGTGGTCTGGAGGTTGGACGTGGCCTCGGGAATGCGGCCGCGCCGCACGTAGTCGCTGTAGGAGGGCAGGGCGATGGCGGCCAGGATGCCGATGATGGCCACCGTGATCATGACTTCGATCAAGGTGAACCCGCGCGCGCCGACGCGCAGACCATTCGGGAGGCGGGGTGAGGTTTGGGTGTGTGTCATTTGAGGATTCCTGTAGGCAGTTTGTTACTGGATCGAGGAGGGATCTGGGAGAGCCTTGGCGGGCAAATACCGCTGATCGCGCTTCCTTTGCCGCCCGTCGGGCCGATGGGCGGCGGCCAGGCGGCGAATGCGCTTGAAATCGGGCCCCCGAACCTCATGTTTCCGGCAGTTCGGAGGTTTTCTTCATGCGTTACGACAAATTCACCACCAAGTTCCAGGAAGCCCTGGGCGACGCCCAAAGCATCGCCCTGGGGCATGACCACGCCTACATCGAACCCGTACACGTGCTGCTGGCCATGCTGCGGCAGGACGACGGGCCCAAGGCGCTGCTGCAGCGCGCGGGGGCCAACGTGCTGGGCCTCACGGCAGCGGCGGAGGCGGCCATTCAGCGCCTGCCGCAGGTGCAGGGGCACGACCAGGTGCAGGGCGGGCCCGAGCTTTCCCGCGTGCTGCAGGCGACGGAGAAGGAGGCCATCAAGCGCGGCGACCCGTTCATCGCCAGCGAGCTGTTTTTGCTGGCCCTCATCGACAGCAAGGGCGACGCCGCCCAGATCGCCAAGGACAACGGCCTGACCCGCAAGAGCCTGGAGGCCGCCATCGACGCCGTGCGCGGCGGCCAGAAGGTGGACAGCGCCGAGGCCGAGGGCCAGCGCGGCGCGCTGGCCAAGTACTGCCTGGACCTGACCGAGCGCGCCCGCGCGGGCAAGCTCGACCCGGTGATCGGCCGCGACGACGAGATCCGCCGCGCCATCCAGGTGCTGCAGCGGCGCAGCAAGAACAACCCCGTGCTCATCGGCGAGCCCGGCGTGGGCAAGACCGCCATCGTGGAAGGGCTGGCCCAGCGCATCGTGGCGGGCGAGGTGCCCGAGTCGCTGAAGAACAAGCGCGTGCTGTCGCTCGACATGGCCGCGCTGCTGGCGGGCGCCAAGTACCGGGGCGAGTTCGAGGAGCGGCTGAAGGCCGTGCTGAACGAGCTGGCGAAGGACGAGGGGCAGACCATCGTCTTCATCGACGAGCTGCACACCATGGTGGGCGCGGGCAAGGCCGAGGGCGCGATGGACGCGGGCAACATGCTCAAGCCAGCGCTCGCGCGCGGCGAGCTGCACTGCGTGGGCGCGACCACGCTGGACGAGTACCGCAAGTACATCGAGAAGGACGCGGCGCTGGAGCGGCGCTTCCAGAAAATCCTGGTGGGCGAGCCGACGGTGGAAGCCACCATCGCCATCCTGCGCGGCTTGCAGGAGCGCTACGAGCTGCACCACGGCGTGGACATTACCGACCCGGCCATCGTGGCGGCGGCCGAGCTGAGCCACCGCTACATCACCGACCGCTTTTTGCCCGACAAGGCCATCGACCTCATCGACGAGGCGGCGGCCAAGATCAAGATCGAGATCGACTCCAAGCCCGAGGCCATCGACAAGCTCGACCGCCGCCTGATCCAGTTGCAGATCGAGCGCGAGGCCGTGAAGAAAGAGAAGGACGAAGCCTCGCAAAAGCGCCTGTCGCTGCTGGAGGACGAAATCACCCGCCTGCAAAAAGAGATTGCCGACCTGGAAGACGTGTGGACGGCCGAAAAAGCCCAGGCCCAGGGCAGCCAGCAGGTGCGCGAACAGCTTGAAAAGACCAAGCTGCAGATCGAGGAATTGAAGCGCAAGGGCGACTTCAACAAGGTGGCCGAGCTGCAATACGGCAAGCTGCCCGAGCTGGAGCGCCAGTTGAAGGAAGCCCAGGCCAAGGAAGAAGGCAAGGACGGCGCAGCCCAGCCCAACCGCCTGCTGCGCACCCAGGTCGGCGCGGAAGAAATCGCCGAAGTGGTGAGCCGCGCCACGGGCATCCCGGTCAGCAAGATGATGCAGGGCGAGAAGGACAAGCTCTTGCAGATGGAAGCCAAGCTGCACGAGCGCGTGGTGGGGCAGGACGAAGCCATTAGCGCCGTGGCCAACGCCATCCGCCGCTCGCGCTCGGGGTTGAGCGACCCGAACCGCCCCACGGGCTCGTTCCTGTTCCTCGGCCCCACGGGCGTGGGCAAGACCGAGCTGTGCAAGGCGCTGGCGGGCTTTTTGTTCGACAGCGAGGACCACCTCGTGCGCATCGACATGAGCGAGTTCATGGAGAAGCACTCCGTGGCCCGCCTGATCGGCGCGCCGCCCGGCTACGTGGGCTACGAGGAAGGCGGCTACCTGACCGAAGCCGTGCGCCGCAAGCCCTACA
>NZ_JASGDA010000015.1:0-12353 GCF_047607405.1 Acidovorax sp.
AAGCGACGCTGACCATCGCGGTCGAAGCGGTCAACGACGCACCCGTCGCCAACGACGACAGCGTGACCACCAGCGAAGACACGGCCATCACCGGCAACGTGCTCACGGCAGTGGCCGAAGGCGACGTGACCGACACCGACGTGGACGGCGACACGCTGACAGTGACGCAATTCGTGGTGAACGGCACCACCTACGAAGCGGGCGACACGGCGGAAATCGACGGCGTGGGCACGCTGGTCATCAACGAGGACGGCAGCTACACCTTCACCCCGGCGGACAACTACAGCGGCGACGTGCCAGAGGTGACCTACACCATCAGCGACGGCACCACGACCGACGAAGCGACGCTGACCATCGCGGTCGAAGCGGATACACCGGTCATTTCGAGCACATCGAGCAAGGTCTATGAGGAGGCGCTGACCAACGGCATCGTCGATGCGGCCAATGGGTCCGCCGCCCAGGTCGCGGACACGGGCACGTTCACCATCACCAGCGGCAACGACATCGACGTGTCGGACATCGTGCTGTCCGGCCCCGACGACGTGACCAGCGGCGGGGAGGCGGTGGCCTGGACGTGGGATTCGACCACCCAGACCCTGACCGGCACGGTGGACGACGGCACCACCACGGTGATGACGATTTCCGTTGACAGCTTCACCGACAACGTCGATGGCACCTACACGGTCGCGTACACCACCAAGCTGCTCTCGGCCATCGACCACAGCAACACCACCAGTGAGGACACGGCGTCGCTGGCCTTCACCGTCAGCGTCAGCGACGACACCAGCGGTACAACCGGCACCGGCACCCTGACGGTGGACGTGGTGGACGATGCGCCGGTGGCGGTCAACAGCGTCGCCACTGCCTCGGTCAACAACGAGACCGCCGCCAACCTGATGATCGTGCTGGACATCTCGGGCAGCATGAACACCGCCGCTGGCGACGGCACTCGTCTGAGTGCGGCCAAGGAGGCGATCACCGCGCTGATCGAGGCCTACGACGAGGCCGGCGAGGTGATGGTGAACATCGTTCTGTTCGGCACCACCGCGAGCAACTTGACCTCCGGCTGGATCACCGCTGAAGAGGCGCTGACGTTGATCGACGACATCGCCACCAGCGGCTCCACCAACTACGATGCCGCGCTGGCCGAGGCCATGGATGCATGGACCGAGTCGGGCGCGCTCGAAGGCGACGACGTCCAGAATGTGCTGTACTTCCTGTCCGATGGTGAGCCGACCCGGGGCGACGGCAATACCAGCCAGCTGAGTAACGCCAGTGTTAATGGCACTACCGATGCGGGCATCTCGACCGCCGAGGAGGCCATCTGGCATGCCTTCCTGGAGCAGTACGGCATCACCGCGTATGGGCTGGGCATATCCTCAGATGCAACCGCCGAGTACATCGAGCCGATTGCCTATGACGGTGTTGCCCAAACGGACACTGAAGTGATCATCGTCGAGGACGTGGACGACCTGAGCGATGTGCTGACGGGGCTGGTGGTTTCGTCGGGGGTCACCAGCAACCTGGTGAACGGCGACCTCGCCGAAGAGACGGGCTTCGGCGCCGATGGCGGCACCGTGTCCGTCCTCGCAATGGATGACATCACCTATGCCTACGACAGCTCGGCCTCCACGTTGACCGTGACCGACGCCAGTGGCAACACGGTGGAGTCGGGCTCGGGCTACACCTACGACTCGACCGAGCACGTGCTGACCATTACCGACGAGCACGACGGCACCCTGGTGGTGGACCTGGACACCGGCGACTACACCTACACGCCGAGCAGCGATATCGAAGAAGGCTATACCGAGACGGTGAGCGTCACCCTGGCCGATGCCGACGGCGACAGCGCGACCGGCCTGCTGACCCTGTATGTGTCCACCAGCGGTGACGACAGCTTCACCTGGGACGGCACCGCCGGTACGCTGGACGGCGACGACGGCAGCGACACGGTGGCCTTGAGCGGTGTTGCCAGCATCAGCGGCGAGGACCTGGCGGCCACGCTGACCAACATCGAGGTGCTGGACTTGACCAGCGACGCTGTCAGCATCACCAGCCTGACGGCTGCTGACGTGTTCGACATTACCGGATCGTCCGAAGACACCAGCATCACGCTGACCATCGACGGCACCGACGATGACAGTGTGCAACTGGGCGGCAGCGCTGACGACTGGACCGTCACGGACAGCGGCGCTTACTTGCTATATACCTATACAGCAGACGGCACGGCGGTGAAGATTGACGATGACATCACGGTCAGTTACGCCACCTTGGCCCCAGTCTGAGTTTGAGGTGGTTGCATTCGAATTGCCCCTCCGGGCACGCGCCCGGAGCGGGTTCGGATGCAATCACCCTGTGCGTTGATGCAAAAACCATAGCTGCCAGCCCCTGTTCATGAATGATTTCAGCTGTAAAACACCTTGAAATCATCTATGGATAAGCGCTGGTAGCTCCTATTTTCAAAAGACAAAGGTTTTCATGTTCGTTTTCATGGCCCCCTTCACGCTGCGCCGCACGGTGCTGGCAGGTCTGGCTGCTGCGGCGTTGGGTGCGGCGGCATCGGCGGCAGCCGAGCCGCTGGACCTGCCCGGCGCGGTGCGCGCGGCGGTGCAGTCGCACCCGGGGGTGCGTGGCGCCCGGCAGAGCCTGCTGTCGGCCAGCGAGGGCGTGGAGGCGGCCAAGGCGGGCTACAAGCCGCAGGTCAAGGGCGGCATCGAGAACCAGAACAACCTGCACCAGGCCAGCGGCTACGGGTCGCGCCACGTGTTCACCGCCAAGCTGACGGTGTCGCAGATGCTCTACGACTTCGGCAAGGTGGATGGCGCGGTGCGCAAGGCCGAATCGGTGGCGCAGGCGGGCGCGGCGCAGGTGCAGGTGGCAACCGATGACATTGCCCTGTCCACCGCGCAGGCGTGGGTGGATGCGCATTTGCAGCAGGCGCAGGTGCAGATCGCGCAGGAACAGCTCGACGGCGTGAAGGCCATCGCCAAGCTGGTGGGCGAGCGCGCCGACAAGGGCGCGACCACGCGCTCGGACGTGGAGCAGGCGCGCTCGCGCGTGCAGGCGGCGCAATCGCAATGGCTGGGCACCAAGGCCGAGGCGCAGCGCGCCGCCCTGGCGCTGATGCACCTGACCGGCCGCACCGCGCCGGTGGAGATCGCGGGCCCGGTGCCCGCCGTGCTGGTCGATGCGTCCGGCGCGGGCGCATGCCAGGGCGGCGCCGACCTGGACAGCCCCGCCGTGCGCCTGGCCGACGCCCGGCGCGCGCAGGCCCAGGCCGACCTGGACGTGGCCAGCGCGCAGCGCAAGCCCACGATATCGCTGGACGGCAGCGTGGGCCAGGCGCTGACCAAGGGTTCGCGCCTGTACGGCGAGCGCACCAGCGCGCAGATAGGTTTCAGCGCGGACATGCCGCTGTACGAGGGCGGCGGGCTGGAGGCGCGCGAGCGCGCCGCCGCCTACCAGTTGCAGGCGTATGAAGACGCCGCCGCCCAGGCCCGGCTGGAGATGCGCCAGGGCTTTGCCGACGCCCAGGCGCAGGTCGAAGGCTGGGCGTCGCGCGCCCCGGCGCTGGCGTCGCGCGTTGCCAGCATCCGCGAGACGCGCGACCTCTACCGCCAGCAGTACCTGCAGATGGGCACGCGCTCGCTGCTCGACCTGCTCAACGCCGAGCAGGAGTTCCACAGCGCACGCGCCGACCAGGCCCAGGGCGAGCACACGCAGTACCGCGTGGCGGTGCAATGCCTCTACTACAGCGACCGGCTGCGCAGCGCGTTCGGGCTGGATGACGCCGCAGGCGGAGCGACCGCCGGGGCCGCGAAATGACGGTTGAGCAGGCCACGCCAGAGGCGCGGGCAGCGCTGGCGCCGAACCAGAATCCCCAGGGGGACGGTGGACGCGCCGCTTTGCTGAACGGCTGGCGCGATGCCGTGCTGGCCGTGGCGACGCATTACCAGCTGAACGCCTCGCCCGAGCACATCCGCGTGGCCGCGCAATGGAACAGCAGCGAGCCGACCGAGGCCCAGGCGCGCGAGATGGCGCGCATGGCCGGGCTGGGCTGGCAGCGCGTGCGGCCCGATCTGGCCGCGCTGACGCGGTGGCGGCTGCCGGTGGTGGTGCAGCTGGATGGCGACGGCGATCATGTGCAGGTGGCCGTCATCACCGCCACAGGCCCAGCCGGGCTGACGCTGATGATGAGCGGCGACGGCGGTGCAGGCACCGTGCGCCGCGCCGCCGATCTGCAGCCGCACGTGCAGCTGATGGCCGTGCTGCGCCCTCTGGAATCAGCCGCCGACGCGCGGGTGGACGACTACATCCGCCCGGTGGAGGAGAACTGGCTGCGCAGCCTGGTGCTGGTGGACGTGCGGCCTTATGCACACATTCTGATGGCCTCGTTCATCACCAACCTGATGGCGCTGGCGGGGGTGATCTTTTCGATGCAGGTCTATGACCGCGTGGTGCCCGCGCAGTCCATGCCCACGCTGTACGTGCTGTTTGGCGGCGTGCTGCTGTCGCTGGTGTTCGCCTGGGCCATGCGCAATGCGCGCACGCGCATCACCGACCTGCTGGGCAAGCGGGCCGACCTGCGCATCAGCGACCGCGTGTTCGGCCATGCGCTGCGCGTCAGGAACAGCGTCCGGCCCAAATCCACGGGCACGTTCGTCTCGCAGATCCGCGAGCTGGAGCCGGTGCGCGACATGCTCACGTCCACCACCATCGCGGCGGTGGCGGATTTGCCGTTCTTCCTGCTGTTCTGCGTGGTGTTCTGGCTCATCGCGGGCTGGCTGGTGGCGGTGCCGCTGGCGGCGTTCGCGCTGCTGCTGATCCCCAGCCTGCTGGCCCAGCGCCAGTTGCGCAACCTGGCCCAGTCGGGCATGCGCGAAGGGGCGCTGCGCAACGCGATGCTGGTGGAGACGGTGCAGGGCATCGAGGACATCAAGCTGCTGCAGGCCGAGGAGCGCTTTCAGAACCAGTGGAACCACTACAACGCCGTCAGCGCCGATTCGGGCCTGGCGCTGCGCGACCTGCTGGGTCGGCTGAACAACTGGATGCAGACGGTGCAGGGCGCGGCCTTTGCCGTGGTGATCTTCTTTGGCGTGCCGACCGTGATGGCGGGCGAGATGAGCACCGGCGTGCTGGTGGCCGCGAGCATTCTGGTCAGCCGCATGCTTGCGCCGCTGTCGTCGGTCACCACGGTGCTCAACCGCTGGCAGCAGGCGAAGATCGCCGCGCAATCGCTGGACCAGCTGATGCGCCTGCCCGTGGACAACCCGCGCGATTCCACGCGCGTACACCGCCCGGCGCTGCAGGGCGACTACACGCTGATGGGCGCGGTGTTCAGCCACGACGGGCAGACGGCGGCGCTGTCGGTCAAGGTGCTGACCATCAAGGCGGGCGAGCGCATCGCCGTGCTGGGGCGCAACGGCGCGGGCAAATCGACGCTGCTGCAGGGGCTGTCGGGCCTGATGGAGCCGCGCGACGGGTCGGTGCTGCTCGACGGCGTGGAGCTGGGCCACATCGACCCGGCGGACGTGCGCCGCGACGTGGGCCTGCTGACGCAAAGCGCCCGCCTGTTCTACGGCACGCTGCGCGAGAACCTGACGCTGGGCGCGCCGCATGCGAGCGACGAGCAGATTCTGGCGGCGCTGAAGGCCGCCGGTGCCTGGGCCTACGTGCGGCGGCTGCCGCTGGGGCTGGATCACCTGGTGCAGGAGGGCGGGCTGGGCCTGTCCGGCGGGCAGCGCCAGGGCCTGCTGCTGGCGCGCACGCTGCTGCGCGCACCGCGCGTGCTGCTGCTGGACGAGCCCACCACGGCGCTGGACGATACCGCCGAGCGCGATGTGATCGCCAGCCTGCGCGCGCTGCCGCCAGGGCACACGCTGGTGATTGCCACGCACCGCAGGGCGGTGCTCGACGTGGTGCAGCGTGTGATCGTGGTCGATGGCGGCGCCATCGTGATGGATGGCCCGCGCGACGAGGTGCTGGCAAAACTGCGCGGCGGGCCGATGCCTGCCAAGCCCGCTGCTGCTGCTTCTGCCGCCGCTGAACCTGCGCGCTTTGTGCTGCGCAGGCAGCCGGGCGTGCGCAAGGACACGGAACTGGACAAAGGAGTGCAGGCATGAGCAACGCCATTGCACCGGCATTGTTCGCATCCCAGGCGCTGGCCCCGGCGGGCGCCAGGCCGGGCATGCCGACCGGTGCTGTCGGTCCGCGCGCGCCGCTGCCCGATTTGAGCGACTTGAACGAAACCCGCGCCACGCGCTCGGCGCGGGTGGTGTGGGTGGCAGCGCTGTTCCTGGCACTGTTCTTCGGCTGGGCGTGGTTCTTCGAGATCGACGAGGTGTCCAGCGGCACGGGCAAGGTGATTCCGAGCACGCGCGAGCAGGTGATCCAGTCGCTCGAAGGCGGCATTCTGTCCAAGCTCAACGTGCGCGAGGGCCAGGTCGTGGAAAAGGGCGAGGTGCTGGCACAGCTCGACCCGACGCGCAGCGAATCGAACGTGGAGGAGACGGCCGCACGCTACCGTGCCGCGCTGGCCGCCAGCGCCCGGCTTCATGCCGAGGTGGAGGGCCGGTCAAGCATCGACTTTCCGCCCGAACTGGACAAATGGCCGCAGTTGAAGGCGTCGGAGCTGGCGCTGTTCAAGTCGCACCGCACCAGCCTGAGCGAGACCGTGGGCGGCCTGAACGCGGCGCTGGCGCTGGTCAAGCGCGAGCTGGGCATCACCGAGTCGCTGATGAGCACCGGCGCCGCCAGCAACGTCGAGCTGATCCGCCTGCAGCGCCAGGCTGCCGATCTGACGCTGAAAATCGCCGAGGCGCGCGCGGGCTACATGGTCAAGACCCGGGAAGACCTGGCCAAGGCCGATGCCGACGTGAAATCGCTGCAATCGGTGGTGCGCGGGCGGGCCGACACGCTGGAGCGCGCCACGCTTGTCGCGCCGGTGCGCGGCATTGTCAAGAACCTGAACGTGACGACCATCGGCGGCGTGGTGCCGCCCAATGGCTCGGTGATGACCCTGGTGCCGCTGAACGACCAGCTGCTGGTCGAGACGCGCATCTCGCCGCGCGACATTGCCTACATCCACCCCGGCCAGAGCGCGCTGGTGAAGGTGACGGCCTACGACTATTCGATCTTCGGCGGACTGGAGGGCGTGGTGGAGACCATTGCGCCCGACACGCTGCGCGACGAGGTCAAGCCCGAGATCGTGTATTACCCCGTGCTGGTGCGCACCAAGGCCGATGCGCTGGTGGACAAGGCTGGGCGCAGCCTGCCGATCACTCCCGGCATGGTGACCACCGCCGACATCCGCACCGGCCGCAAGAGCGTGTGGGACTACCTGACCAAGCCACTGAACAAGGCGCGCGAGGCGCTGCGTGAGCGCTGATTCACCATCCAACGGAAGAAGAGAGATGACCATCATGACCATCAAGCCCCCCTCCCTGATTGCCCTGGTGCTGGCCGCTGCCAGCCTGTGCGCCGCGACCCCGGCGCTGGCGGGCCATTCCAACCCGATCGATCCGGTGAGCAACCCGAACGAGCTGGTGTTCACCGACGTGAACATGGAGATCCCCGACTACCGGGAGCTGTTCGTGCGCGACGGCGCCGTGCAGGGTGTGAACCACTTCCGCGACGTGGTTCCCGGCATGCCGCAAGAGCAGGCCCTGGCCAAGTTCGGCAAGCCGCTGGCAGAGTCCGACGGATCGCGCGGCCGCGAGTGGGACTACAACTTCAAGTTCGTGCTGGACCGCTCCGGCCACTACGTCGTCTGCCAGTACAAGCTGGTGTTCGACCCGCAGCGCCAGGTGCGCGAGCAGGTCTGGCGCCGCCGCCAGTGCCAGCAGTGGGCCCAGGCCGTGCCCGCGCCCGTGCCGGTGGCAGCGCCCGCGCCGGTGGTGCTGCCGATCCGCAGCGTGAACTTCGACTTCGACAAGGCGGCGGGCCGCGAGGATGCGCTGGCGATTCTGGACGCCGACGTTGCCGTTCTGCTGCAGGCCCCGCAAATGCGCGTGTCCATCGAAGGCCACACCGACCTGTGCGGCTCGATGGCGAGCAACCAGGCGTTGTCCGAGCGCCGCGCCAAGATGGTGTATGACTACCTGAT
This sequence comes from Acidovorax sp., assembly GCF_047607405.1. GTDB lineage: Bacteria > Pseudomonadota > Gammaproteobacteria > Burkholderiales > Burkholderiaceae_C > Acidovorax. Next base: position 8,105 of record NZ_JASGDA010000015.1, read on the forward strand.
CTCCAAGGGCGTGCCCGCAGCGCAGCTGGTCGGCCCCACGGGCTACGGCGAGACCCGCCCGCTGGTGCATACCCCGCAGACGGCCCCTGGCTGCCGCAGCGAGACCAACCGCCGCACCGAGCTGAACGTGATCAGCGGCGGCTGACGGCTCGCCACGGGTGCATCGGGGCGGAAGGGGCGCTCAGTAGCTCCGCCCGCCCTTGTACATCGCATGCTGGCGCCGGTTCAGCGGCGCCACCTGGGCCATCCTGCCCATGGCCGCGCCCGCGTGGGCGTGGGTGATGGCCAGGCCCAGGCCGTCGGCCGCGTCGGTGCCGGGCAGGCCGGGCAGGTGCAGCAGGCGGCGCACCATCTCCTGCACCTGGGCTTTGGCGGCGCGGCCATGGCCGACCACGGCCTTCTTCATTTGCAGCGCGGTGTATTCGGCCACGGGCAGGTTGCAGGCCACCAGGGCCGTGATGGCCGCGCCGCGCGCCTGGCCCAGCAGCAGGGTGGACTGCGGGTTGACGTTGACGAACACGATCTCGACCGAGGCCACGTCGGGCTGGTAGCGCGCCGCCACCTCGGTGATGCCGTCGAACAGCACCTTCAGCCGCCCCGGCAGGTCGCCCAAAGCGAGCGACGTGGTGCGGATGGTGCCGCTGGCGACGTAGCTCAGGTGGTGGCCGTCCACGTCCACCACGCCGAAGCCGGTGGTTTGCAGGCCGGGGTCGATGCCGAGAATGCGCATTTGCTCTTGAATTGATAGCTGCTGGTGCTTGTTGGATAAGCGCTAGAGGCCGATTTGGCTCATAAACCGAAGTACCACCGCACCGAGTGGAAGAACACCGGCGCCGCAAAGCACAGCGCGTCCACGCGGTCCAGCAGGCCGCCCGCGCCGGTGACGGACTGGCCCTGCATGCCCCAGCTCGTGATGCCCCGGTCGCGCTTGAGCGCCTTCATCACCAGGTGGCCCAGGCTGCCCGCAAAGCTGGCCAAGAGCGCCATGCCCAGCGCCTGGCCGGGCTTGAACGGCGTGATGAAGGTGAGCAGCCCGCCCGCCAGCCCGCCGCTGGCCACGCCCGCCAGCCAACTCAGCCACTGAAAGCTCTGGCTGACCTGCGGCGCCACCGGCTTGTGCGGGAAGCGCCGTCCCAGCAGGTGCTGCACCACCATGCAGGTCTGCACCACGAAGACCAGAAAGAACACCAGGAAGGCGCCCTTGTCGCGGTAGCCCGGAAAGTCCAGCAGCAGCAGCGCGGGCACGTGGCTCATGCCATAGACGCAGACCATGATGCCCCACTGCAGCTTGGCGTTGCGCTCCAGAAAGCGCTGCGGGTCGTTGGCCAGCGCGCTCACCACGGGCAGCGCCAGGAACACATACACAGGGATGAACACCGTGAACAGGTCGAAGTGCCGCGTGCCGACCAGCGTGAACTGCATCGGCAGCACCACGAAGAAGGCCAGCACCAGGCTGCGGTGGTCGCCGCGCCGCGTGGGCGAGAGCGTGATGAACTCGCGCAGCGCGAAGAAGCCCACGATGGCGAACAGCACCGTGGCCACCGTGTCGCCCAGCACCCAGCCCACCCAGAACACCGTGGCCATGCCCCAGGATGTCTTGAGCAAACTCCAGAAGCGCCGCGCCTGCTGCTGGCGCGCCTCGGCCTCGGGGTCGTCGCTGGCGTGCTCGCGCAGGTTGCGCACGAAGGCCCAGGCGGTGACCATGGACAGGATGCCGAACACCACCAGGAACAGCGCGCCGATCTGCTGGGTGGCCGTGAGGCTGCGCAGGAAGCTGTTCAAAGTCACACCTCCCGCAGGGCGATGACGGCCTGGCGCGCGCGGTCCAGGAAGGGGCGGCGCTCCTCGCCAGGTTCGAGCGCAATGGGCGCGCCAAACGTCACCGAGCACAGGATGGGCACCGGCACCACCTCGCCCTTGGGCATCACGCGCTGCACGTTGTTGATCCACGCGGGCACCAGCACCACGTGCGGGAACATCTGCGCCAGCTTGTACAGGCCGGACTTGAACGGTTGCGGCTCGTCGCCATGGCCGCGCGTGCCCTCGGGGAAGATCACGATGGAGTCGCCGCTTTCAAGCGCCTGCACCAGCGGCGCCAGCGGATCGGACGCGGGCTGCGCCTCGGGGTTGGACCCGGCCTGGCGGTCCACATAGACGGCGTTGAACACCGCCGTGGTGATCCACTGCCGGAACGGCGTCTTGGTCCAGTAGTCCTTGGCCGCGATGGGGCGGGTGATGGAGCGCAGTTCCTCGGGCAGCGCCGCCCAGATCAGCACCATGTCGGCATGGCTCTGGTGGTTGGCGAAATAGATGCGCTGCTCGGCCTTGGGCGGGCAGCCGTACCAGCGGGCCTGCGACCCGGTCAGAAAGCGCACGACTCCCAGCAGCAGGAGACTCATCAACTTGGCAAGCATGGGGCGGGATGATACGGGGGCCGCCGCAGGACAGCCGCCGCAGGAGTCAGGAGTGCGCGGCAGGCTCCAGCGACAGCTTGAACCCCATGGCGCGGATGACCTTGAACAGCGTCTCCGAGCTGGGCGCGCGCTCGCCGGACAGGCTCTTGTAGAGGCTCTCGCGCGACAGGCCGGTGTCGCGCGCCAACTGGGTCATGCCGCGTGCGCGGGCGATGTCGCCCAAGGCGGCGGCCAGTTCTGCGGGGTCTCCGTCCTCCAGCACCTGCCGCAGATACTCGGCGATCTCCTCCTCGCTGCCCAGATAGTTCGCCATGTCAAACGGGCGGGTCTTGATGGTCTTGCTCATCTTGCAACTCCAGAGCCAGCGCCTTGGCTCGTTCAATGTCTCGCTCCTGGGTGGACTTGTCGCCGCCCCCGAGCATCAGGATGAGGGTGGTGCCCCGCATCACGTAGTACATGCGCCAGCCAGGGCCGAAGAATTCGCGCATCTCCCAGATGCCGTCGCCCACCGGCTTCACGTCGCCCAGGTTGCCGCGCGCAGCCTTGCCCAGGCGGCGGCGCAACCGGATGCGCGTAGGCATGTCGCGCAGGCTGTCCACCCACTGCACGAAATGCTCCGTTTCGATGACGATGTACATGGCCAAATTGTAGCCAGGAGGCTACGGCGTGCAAGCTGCTACGGCAGCTCCGCGCTGCCCATGCGCGCCAGGATCGTCTGCGTGCGCCCCGCCAGGTAGGCCGAGCCGGGCGTCTTTTCAAAGCGCTTGGGCGCGGGCAGCATCACCGCCAGGCGGGCGGCCTCGGCGGCGGTCAGGCGGGCGGCGCTTTTGCGAAAGTAGTGCTGTGCGGCGGCCTCGGCGCCGAACACGCCGTTGCCCCATTCCACGCTGTTGAGGTAGATCTCCAGGATGCGCTGCTTGCTCAACAGCAGCTCCAGCGCCATCGTCAGCACCAGCTCCTGGCCCTTGCGCAGCAGCGTGCGTTCGCCTGACAGCAGCAGGTTCTTGGCCAGCTGCTGGGTGATGGTGGAGCCGCCGCGAATCTTGGGGGGGCGGGACGGCGTCTTCTGCGCCCGCGCCTCGGCCTTGGCGTTGCGCTCCCAGGCTTGTTCGATGGCGTTCCAGTCCACGCCGTCGTGGTTGGCAAAGCCGTCATCCTCGGACGCGATCACCGCCCGCTTGAGCGTGTCGGCGATCTCGCCGTAAGGCATCCACTGCTGGCGCCAGCGCACCTGGCCGGTGGCGGACAGCTGCGCCCACGCCTCGGAGCGCTGGAAGGTGGTGGACTCGGGCGCCAGCACCGCCATGGCGGCGATGCGCAGCACGAAGAACAGCTGCAGCGCCACGAAGGCGCACAGTACCAGCCCCAGCCAGCGCAGCACGCCTTTCATCGCAGTTCTTGCAAGACCTGGGCGGACGGCGGGCGCACGCCGCGCCAGATGTGGAAAGCCTCCGCCGCCTGCTCCACCAGCATGCCCAGCCCGTCGCGCGGCACGGCGCCGTGGGCGCGCGCCCAGTCCAGAAAGCCCTGCGCGGCGGGGCCGTACATCATGTCGTAGGCCAGGCAGCCGGGGCGCAGCACGCGCGCGTGTACGGGCACGGCATCGCCTGCCAGGCTGCTGGCCGTGGCGTTGATGATGACATCAAAATCAGCCTCCAGCGCTTGTGGGGCAAGCGCAAGCAGCTCTGCTTTTTGTAGCAACGCCAGGGCGGCATGCGACTGCACCAGCGCCTGCGCCCTGGCCAGCGTGCGGTTGGCCACGGTGACGTGGGCCGCGCCCGCGTGCAGCAGCGGCCCCAGCACGCCCGCCGCCGCGCCGCCCGCGCCCACCAGCA
>NZ_JASGDA010000016.1:0-27843 GCF_047607405.1 Acidovorax sp.
CGCACTTCCGATCGGCGGCGCGGCCGAGGCGCGCCGCGCCACGCTCACGCTGCGCATGGCGCCGCGCGGCCAGCGCCCGCTCAAGCAGCAGATCGAAACCCGCCTGCGCGCGGCCCTGGCCGACCTGCCCGGCGTGCGCGTGAAGGTGGGCCTGGGCGGCTCGAACGACAAGTACATACTGGCCCTGGCCAGCGAAGACCCGCAGGCCCTGGCCGCCGCCGCGCGCGAGGTGGAGCGCGGCCTGCGCACCATCCCCGGCATCGGCAACGTGGGGTCGAACGCCAGCCTGGTGCGGCCCGAGATCGCGGTGCGCCCCGACTTCGCCCGCGCTGCCGACCTGGGCGTGACCAGCAGCGACATTGCCGAGACCCTGCGCGTGGCCACGCTGGGCGACTACGAGCAGTACCTGCCCAAGCTCAACCTCGCGCAGCGGCAGGTGCCCATCGTCGTGCGCCTGGCGGACGCGGCGCGCACCGACCTGTCGGTGCTGGAGCGCCTGGCCGTGCCCGGCACGCGCGGCCCGGTGCGGCTGGGCGAGGTCGCCACGCTGGAGGTGGCGGGCGGCCCGGCGGTCATCAGCCGCTACGACCGGGCGCGCAACGTGCAGTTCGAGATCGAGCTGGGCGAGCGCGGCCTGGGCGAAGTGGCCGAGGCCATCGACGCCCTGCCCGCCGTTGCAGCGCTGCCGCCCAGCGTGCGCAAGATCGACGTGGGCGACGCCGAGATGATGGGCGAGCTGTTCGCCAGCTTCGGCCTGGCCATGCTGACGGGCGTGCTGTGCATCTACATCGTGCTGGTGCTGCTGTTCAAGGACTTCCTGCAGCCCGTCACCATCCTCGCGGCGCTGCCGCTGTCGCTGGGCGGGGCCTTCGTGGCGCTGCTGATCGCGGGCAAGAGCTTCTCGATGCCCTCGCTCATCGGCCTCATCATGCTCATGGGCATCGCCACCAAGAACTCCATCCTGCTCGTCGAATACGCCATCGTGGCGCGGCGCGAGCACGGCATGAGCCGCCTGGACGCGCTGCTGGACGCCTGCCACAAGCGCGCCCGGCCCATCATCATGACCACGCTGGCCATGGGCGCGGGCATGCTGCCCATCGCGGCGGCCTGGGGCGGGGCGGACATGAGCTTTCGCTCGCCCATGGCGGTGGCGGTGATCGGCGGGCTGATCACGTCCACGGTGCTGAGCTTGCTGGTGGTGCCTGCGGTGTTCACCTACATCGACGACCTGGCGCAGAGGCTCAGGCGCCTGGCGGGCAAGAAGAGCGGGCAAACCCCCGCTTCATGAGGGTGTGCCGGCGGCGCGCAATTGTTAGACAATGTAAGTGCCGTCCATGAACCTCGTCCGCCTGAACATCGACACCATCCCCCTCGGCCAGCCGCTGCCCTTCGTGCTGCGGGGGGCGGATGGCGCGCTGCTGGCGCAAAAGGGCTACGTCATCCGCAACCGGGCCGACCTGGCCAGCCTGGTGGCGCGGGGCCGGGCGCTGTGCGTGGACACGGACGAATCGGGCGACAGCCACCGCGCCTACCTGGCCCAGCTGCAGCGCATGCTGATGGCCGACACCAGCCTGGGCGATATCGCGGCGGTGCAGATGACGGCGGCGCAGGAGTCCGCCCGCCGCGCCCGCACGGGCCGCGCCCTGCCCGACTGGCCCGGGCTGCAGCTGCGCGCCACCCAGCTGCTGCGCGCGCCGCAGGCGGGCGGCGACTTTGGCGGGCGCTTTCAGGCGCTGCACGGCGAACTGGCCCGGCACTCTGAGCACTCGCCCGACGCGGCGTTGCTGGCCCTGGTCTATCTGTCGGCGCAGGAGACGCGCATGTACAGCGCCACCCACGCCCTGCTGGTGAGCTGCATCACCATGGTGGTGGCGCGCGAGATGCTGCAGTGGCCCGCGCAGCCGGTGCAGCAGCTCGGGCAAGCGGCGCTCAGCATGAACATCGCCATGACCGGGCTGCAGGACCAGCTGGCCTTGCAGAAAGAGCCGCTCACGGCCGCGCAGATCGCCGCCGTCGAGAACCACGCGGCGCACTCCGAGGCCCTGCTGCGCGACCTGGGCGTGGCCGACCCAGAGTGGCTGGAGGCCGTGCGCTGCCACCACCACCGCGCGCCGGGGCCGCTGGCCAAGAAGACGCCCGCGCAGCAGATGGCCCGGCTGATCCAGCGCGCCGACATCTTCGGCGCCCGCATCGCCCCCCGCGCTGCGCGCTGGCCCATGCCCGTCACGGCCGCCATGCAGGCCAGCTACTACGACGAGGAGCACCAGGTGGACGAGGCGGGCTCGGCGCTGGTCAAGGCGCTGGGCGTCTATCCGCCCGGGGCGTTCGTGCGCCTGGCGAGCCACGAGGTGGGCGTGGTCGTGCGCCGCGGCGCGACGGCCACCACGCCGCGCGTGGCCGTGGTGGCCAACCGCGACGGCATGCCCACGGGTGAGCCCATCCCGCGCGACACCGGCATGCCGCCCTGGAAGATCGCGGGCCCGGTGGCGTTCAAGGACGTGCGCGTCAAGCTGCCGCTGGAGCGGCTGCTGCCACTGGCGTGACGCCGGTGCAGCCCGCTGCGCGCAAAGATTCTTTACGTTTCCTTGTCAAAAGAAACGCCCCAGGGGCTGGAACTTTGGCGGGCTGGCCTTACTCTATCCCCCGTGCGGCGCCATGGCGCTGCACACAGTTTTCGTGTTGCGAAGCCTTTCGGGCCCCCGGGCTCCGACTGACCTCCTGGAGCGCTTCTCCTCCCTCCCTCTCTAAATTCGTTTCGGGACGCTTCGCAACCTTTTTATTCCCCGCCAAAAAGCACGCCCTCTGAAAAGAGGGCGTGCTTTTTGCGTTGAAGGCGGGCCGTGCGTCAGTGCGGCTTGGTGTCGGCAAAGCTCGGGCGCAGCATCAGCTTGTCCAGCAGTTTGCCCAGGTTGGGGTACTCGCCGCGCCAGGCGATCTCGGGAAAACGGAACTCCAGCCAGCCCAGGGCGCAGCCCACGGCGATGTCCGACAGGCTCAGGTGGATGCCGCTGCAAAACGGCTTGTCGCCCAGCCCTTGGCTCATGGACTTGAGGCTGGCCTGCACCTTGCCCAACTGGCGGTCGATCCACGCCTGGCTGCGCTCGCTGTCCTGGCGCAGCGCCCAGGTGGCCTCCATGCGCGCCAGGATGGCGGCGTCGGCCAGGCCGTCGGCCAGCGCCTCCCAGGTCTTGACCTCGGCGCGCTCGCGGCCCTGCGGCGGGATGAGCTTGCCCACGGGCGAGAGCGTGTCCAGGTACTCCACGATCACGCGCGAGTCGAACACGGCCTCGCCGCCTTCCATCACCAGGCAGGGCACCTTGCCCAGGGGGTTGGATGCGGCGATGCCGGTGCCCTGGGACCAGACATCCTCTTGCACGAACTGGTAGTCGAGCTTCTTCTCGGCCATCACGACGCGCACCTTGCGGACGTAGGGGCTGGTGGTGGAGCCGATCAATTTCATGGTGTGTTTCCAGGGCGAAGGTGATGTGTCTGAACGATTCTATCGGCGGCATGGCGCGGCGCGTGGCGCACGGCCAACACCTACAATCGCCACCCATGAGCCTGTCTTCCATCACCGCCCTTTCGCCGCTCGACGGCCGCTACGCCAGCAAACTCGCCGCCCTGCGCCCGATCATGAGCGAACACGGCTACATGCACCGCCGCGTGCAGGTGGAGGTGGCCTGGTTCATCGCCCTGTCCGACGCGGGTTTTGACGAATTCAAGCCGCTCACCACCGGAGCGCGCGCTTACTTGCTGGGCCTGGTGAAGAACTTCTCCGAGGCCGATTCCGCCGCCATCAAGCAGATCGAGAAGACCACCAACCACGACGTGAAGGCCGTCGAATACTGGATCAAGAGCAAGTTCGAGGCCCGGCCCGAGCTGACGAAAGCCGCCGAGTTCGTGCATTTCGCCTGCACCAGCGAGGACATCAACAACACCAGCCACGCGCTGCAGCTGCGCTCGGGCCGCGACCAGGTGGTCCTGCCCGGGCTGGACCGCATCGCGCTCAAGCTGCGCGAGATGGCGCACGCCCATGCCGACGTGCCCATGCTGTCGCGCACGCATGGCCAGACGGCCAGCCCCACCACCGTGGGCAAGGAGATGGCGAACGTGCTGGTGCGCCTGCACGGCGCGATGGAGCGCATCGCCGCCGTCAAGATCATGGGCAAGATGAACGGTGCCGTGGGCAACTACAACGCCCACCTGTCGGCCTGGCCCGGCTTCGACTGGGAAGCGTTCTCTAAGCGCGTGGTGGAGACGCCCGAGCCCCTGGGCCTGGGCCTGACCTTCCAGCCGTATTCCATCCAGATCGAGCCGCACGACTACATGGCCGAGCTGTTCGACGCCGTGGCGCGCGCCAACACCATCCTCATCGACCTGTCGCGCGACATCTGGGGCTACGTGAGCCTGGGCTACTTCAAGCAGCGGCTGAAGGCGGGCGAGATCGGCTCGTCCACCATGCCGCACAAGGTCAACCCCATCGACTTCGAGAACGCCGAGGGCAACCTGGGCCTGGCGAACGCCCTGCTGCGCCACCTGAGCGAGAAGCTGCCCGTCAGCCGCTGGCAGCGCGACCTGACCGACAGCACCGTGCTGCGCAACATGGGCGTGGCGCTGGGCTATGCGGCGCTGGCGTATGCCTCGCTGCTCACGGGCCTGAACAAGCTGGAGCTGAACGACGAAGCCCTGGCCGCCGACCTGGACGCGAGCTGGGAAGTGCTGGCCGAGCCCATCCAGACCGTCATGCGCCGCTTTGGCGTGCAGGGCGCGTATGAAAAGCTCAAGGAAGTCACGCGCGGCAAGACCGTGACGGCCCAGGCGCTGCACGGCCTGATCCAGTCGCTGGAAATCCCCCAGGCCGAGAAGGACCGCCTGCTCGCCATGACGCCCGGCAGCTACACGGGCAAGGCGGCGGAGCTGGCGCGGCGCGCCTGAAACTTATAGCCTTTTTGGCCTCCAGCGCTTGTCCAGCAAGCGCTGATAGCTATTAAATCAAGAGCAATGGCCCTCAAATCCACCATCTTCAAGGCGAACCTCGCCATCGCCGACATCGACCATGGCTACTACGCCGACCACGCCCTGACCCTGGCGCGCCACCCCAGCGAGACGGACGAGCGCATGATGATCCGCCTGGCGGCCCTGGCCCTGCAGGCGCACCAGCTGAACGACCTGTGCCACGGCGACGGCACGCTGGCCTTTGGCGCGGGGCTGTCGGACCCGGACGACCCGGACGCCTCGCTGACCGACTTCACGGGCCGCAAGCGCGTGTGGATCGAGGTGGGCCAGCCCGAGGACAAGCCCCTGTCCAAAGCCTGCAGCCAGGCGGACGCGGTGGTGGTGTATTGCTTTCACCACGCGGCGGAAGTGTGGTGGAAGGGCATTCAAACCAAGCTCACGCGGCTGGACAAGCTGCAGGTCTGGCGCGTGCCCGCCGAGGCATCGCAGGCCCTGGCGCAACTGGCCGAGCGCAGCATGCAACTACAGGCCACGGTGCAGGAAGGCGCCATCACCCTCAGCAGCCACCTGGGCAGCGTACACGTGGAGCCCATCCGCTGGAAATAAGAGCCGAATCGGCCTCCAGCGCGCATCCATCAAGCGCTATCAGCTCCTGAATTTGTAGCATTTTCCGCCGCCCGCTCGGCATAGCGGTTGAAGCGCCAGGCCGCATGCTCCAGCGTGATGCGGCGCCACACCGCGCGTTTTTCGGCGGGTGTGAACGCGGGCCAGTGCTGCACCTCGTCGAAGCTGCGCCCGCAGCCCTTGCACCAGTCGTCGCCCTGGCTGGTGGAGCAGATGGCGATGCAGGGCGTGTCCGCCGTGGTGGCGTACCAGGCCAGCCAGGCGGCCCGCGCGGCTGGCGGCAGGCCGTCTTCGTCCACGGCGTCCTCGTGCCGATAGACCATCACCGCATAGACCTCGGCCAGCGCGCGCGTCTCGGGCGCCAGCGTGATGCCGTCGGGCGAGGGCGCGCGGGCGCGCCAGTGGTTGATGGCGGCTTCGATGTCGGTGATGTGGATGGCGGCCATGGGCGGGGCAGGAAGGGGGGCAGCGATCATAGCCCTGCGCAATAACCCTATGGCGCCGTACTTGCGCTCGGGCGCTGGCAATGTTCCAATGACCGATTCGAGGGGGAGTAGCTCCCGGCCCGCCGCCCCGGCAGGCCATCGGAACCGTCGTCAGTACGAAGCGCAGCGCCGCTTCCGGCGGTCCGGGTCCCGGCAAGCCCAGGGCGCGCCAGACCGAGCAAGACCTTTGATGGGCCCGGCAGGGCTTCGATCAAGGCTTTCCTTCGCATGTCCTCGGGTGTCGCGCCAGCAGCCTTGATCGTTTCCCTGCCCGCCGATACCCTGTCACCCGCATGAACCGACAAGAGGAAACATGGACTTTCTAGCTTCGCCCGAATTCTGGATCGCACTCGGCCAGATCATCATCATCGACATCCTGCTGGGCGGCGACAACGCCGTCGTCATCGCCCTGGCCTGCCGCAAGCTGCCGCCCGCCCAGCGCACCAAGGGCATCATCTGGGGCACGGCGGGCGCCATCGTGCTGCGCGTGATCCTGATCGCCTTTGCGATGACGCTGCTGTCGCTGCCCTTCCTCAAGTTCGCGGGCGCGCTGCTGCTGGTGTGGATCGGCGTGAAGCTGCTGGCCCCCGACGAGGAAGGCCATGGCGACGTGCAGGGCAGCGACCGGCTGCTGGCCGCCATCAAGACCATCATCGTCGCCGACCTGGTGATGAGCGTGGACAACGTGATCGCCATCGCGGGCGCGGCGCAGAACTCGGGCGAGCACTCGTTCCTGCTGGTCGTGCTGGGCCTGCTGATCTCCATCCCCATCATCGTCTGGGGCAGCCAGCTCGTCATCAAGCTCATGGAGCGCTTTCCCATCATCATCACGGCGGGCGGCATGCTGCTGGGCTGGATCGCGGGCGGCATGCTGGTGACGGACCCGGCCTTCGTCAACCCCGACAAGTGGCAGTGGATGTTCAAGCTGCCGCTGGACGCGGCGAGCGGCGAGGTGCTGCCCGCCATCAAGTACGGCGCCTGCGTGGCCGGCGCCCTGCTGGTGCTGGCGGCGGGCAAGTTCATCCTGGCGCGCCGCGCCGCCGCCGCGCCTGCGGAGCATTGATGCCAGACCGAGTCATCGTCTATGTGGACGACGCGGCGCATGCGCAGCAAGTGCTGGCGCCCCTGTTCGCCCGGGACGCCGCTGCCCGCACGCAGTGGGTGCTGGTGGCCTGCGCGCCCCGCATGACGCACCGCATCAGCAAGTGGGTGAGCCACAGCGCGCGCGAGAACTGGCGCACCAAGTGGGCCGAAAAGCTGTTCACCCAGATGCTGCCCGTGCTGCGCGCCCCGGCGGGCGCCGTGACCACGGTGGTCGCCAAGGGCCCGCTGGCCGAATTCACCGAGCAGCTGCAGGCCGGGCATGCCCGGGCGGCCCAGGTGGTGGATGCGCGGCGGCCCAAGTCCGACGCCGCGCCTGGCGCACCCGGCGCGCTCGGCAGCCTGCTGACGGGCCTGGGCCTGTGGTGGGTGCTGGCGCTGGACTGAACGAGCCGTGCTGATCGCGTCAGCGCTCGGCGGCCTGTTCTTTCAGAAGTGACTGCACGGCGCGCAGCCGCGTGTCGATGATGGACGCCTCGATGTGGTCCACCTCGGGCCCGCCGCGCCGCGCCAGGTCCTGGCCCGCCTTGAAGCGGTCCACCGCCGCCGCGTAGTCGTAGCGCGCGGCCTGGGCCTCGGCCTCGGCCCGCACGGCGCGCAGCGGCTGGCCCTGGGCCTGCCAGGCCGACGCCAGCAGCTGCCACGCGGTGGCGTCCTGGGGGTGCAGGGCCACCCAGCTTTGCAGGGCGCTTGCGCCCTCGCCGCCGCGCCCGGCGCGCTGCAGGGCCTGCGCGCGCAGCACCAGCTCGGGCCTGCGGGTGGGGGGCTGCTCCCGATCCAAGGTGTTCAGCGCGGCCTGCGCGTTGCCCGCTGCCAGCGCGATCTCTGCCGCCAGCAGCCGCGCCAGCCGCCGGGCGGCCGGGTCGTCGCGCACCAGCTCCTGCAGCTTGCCCACCGCCGCGCGCGCGCCGTCGGCATCGCGCAACTGGCTGCTGCCCAGCGCGGCCGCATACAGGCTGGCCGCGCGCCGGTGCGCGGGCTGGGCCGCGAAGCTGCTGCCCTGCGGCTCTGCCACCCACTGGCGCAGCGTGTCCACGCCGGGGTTGGACAGCACGCGGGCCCGCGCGGCCACCAGGGCGTGCTCCAGCGTGGGCGCGGGCGCCGCCGCAGGCGCGGCGCCCGGGGGGGTGCGCGCATGCATGTCCGCCATGCGCTCGGTGGTCAGCGGGTGGCTGCGCAGGTAGGGCCACGAGCCGTTGTCGTTGAGCCGGTTGGCCTGCTGGAGCTTGTCGAACATGCTCACGAAGCCCTGCGGCGCAAAGCCCGCAGGGGCCATCAGCCCGTAGCCGATGCGGTCTGCCTCGCGCTCCATGTCGCGCGAGAAGTTGAGCTGGTTCTGTATCGCCAGCGCCTGCCCGCCCACCACCAGCGCCTGCGTGGCGCCCGGGTTCTTGCTGGCCGCCAACGCCCCCAGAACCATCGCGCCCAGCAGCAGCGGCGTCTGCTTGGCCTGGCTGGCCATCAGGCGCGCTATGTGGCGCTGGGTGACGTGGCTCAGCTCGTGCGCCAGCACCGAGGCCAGCTCGTCCCGCGTGGCCACCACGCCGATCAGGCCCAGGTGGACGCCGAAGTAGCCGCCCGGCAGCGCGAAGGCGTTCACCGAGCGGTCGCGGCCCAGCAGAATCTCCCAGGCGAAGCGCTCGTCCAGCTCGGGCGACAGCTCGCCGCGCTCCTTGGCGGCCTTGACCAGCGCCAGGAACAGGCCCTGCACGTATTCATGCACGACGGCGTCGTCGATGTAGTCCGGGTCGCGGTACAGCTCGCGGATGATGCGGTCGCCCAGGCGGCGCTCCGCGCTGGTGGTCAGGTCGGCGCCGTCGCCCAGCGATGGCAGCGCAGGCTGGGCCAGGGCGGAGTTTGCTATCAATAGTGAAGCTACCAGCGCTTTAAGGATAAGCGCTAGAGGCCAAAAACGCTTGAAATCTGGCATAGGGTCGAACAGAATGACATCCCCGTATGATGCCCCTGCCTGCCGAATGTTTCGCAAGACGGGAGAACGCCCATGAATACCGCCACCCAACCCCAGGAGCACTGCAGCGTCGAGGACTACCTTGAAGGCGAGCAGCACACCGACGCCAAGCACGAATACCTGGCGGGCCAGATCGTTGCCATGGGCGGGGCCAGCGACCGGCATGGTCTGATCGCCATGTCGCTGGCCGCCTGGCTGCTGCCCCATGCCCGGCGCAAGGGCTGCCAGGTTTTCAGCTCGGACATGAAGGTGCGCATCGACCACGAAGGCGACAGCTGGTTCTATTACCCCGATGTGGCGCTCATCTGCGACCCAGCCGACCGCGAATCGCCCTACTACCGCCGCAACCCCTGCCTGCTGGTCGAAGTGCTCTCCCCCAGCACCGAGCACATCGACAGCCGTGAAAAACTGCTGGCCTACCGCCTGCTGCCCGGCCTGCACGAGTACCTGATGCTGCGCCAGGACCGCGCCCAGGCCGACCTGTACCAGCGCGGCAGCGATGGCCGCTGGCAGCACTGGCGCTTTGTGAACGCAAGCGACGCGCTCCCCCTGGCCTGCCTGGACGCGCAACCCACCCTGCGCGACATTTACGCCGACCTGCCCGAGCTGCTGTGACGCCCCCCCTGACCCACTTCGACGCCCAAGGCCAGGCCCACATGGTGGACGTGGGCGCCAAGCCCGCCACGCACCGCACGGCAGTCGCCACGGGCCGCATCACCCTGCAGCCAGCCACCCTGGCCATCATTGAAAGCGGCACCGCCAAGAAAGGCGACGTTCTGGGCGTGGCCCGCATCGCGGGCATCATGGCCGCCAAGAAGACCAGCGAGCTGATCCCCCTGTGCCACCCCCTGGCCCTGACCCGGGTGGCGGTGGACTTTGCATTGCAGCCCGCAGAACACGCCGTGCAATGCACAGCCACCGTCGAAACCGTGGGGCCGACCGGCGTGGAAATGGAAGCCCTGACCGCCGTGCAGGTGGCCCTGCTGACCGTCTATGACATGTGCAAGGCCGTGGACAAGCGCATGCAGATCGAGGGCGTGCGGGTGCTGGAAAAACATGGCGGAAAATCGGGCAGCTTCGTGGCGTAGCCAGGCCCGCATACATTTGAGGCCAGCGCCCACACCAACCCTGGATAGAAATGCCCACCGAACTCCCCGCCAGCCCCTTGCTGGCCTCATTGCAAGACAAGATCGCGCAGCGCAAGGCCCGCGTGGGCATCTACGGCCTGGGCTACGTGGGCCTGCCGCTGGCCCTGCGCTTTGCCGAGGTGGGTGTACCCGTCACGGGCTTTGACATCGACGCCGCCAAAATCCAGCAGCTCAACGCGGGCGGCAGCTACATCGAGCGGTTGACGCCCGACCGCATCCAGCAGGCGCACGCGCAAGGCTTCGAGGCCACCACCGACTTCGCGCGCACCGCCGAGGTGGACGCCCTCATCATCTGCGTGCCCACGCCCCTGAATGCCCACCGCGAGCCCGACCTGAGCTTCATCGTCAACACCATCGAAGCCGCGCTGCCCCACATGCGCCCCGGCCAGCTCGTCAGCCTGGAAAGCACCACCTGGCCCGGCACCACCGACGAGGTGCTGGCGCCCCGCCTACGCGCGCGGGGCCTGGAGCCGGGCGAGAACTGCGCCCTGGTCTTCTCCCCCGAGCGCGAGGACCCCGGCAACCCCGACTACGGCACCAAGGACATCCCCAAGGTCATCGGCGGCCACACGCCGCGCTGCCTGGCGCTGGGCACGGCCCTGTACCAGCACGCCATCCAGACCCTGGTACCCGTCAGCAGCACCCGCGCGGCCGAGATGACCAAGCTGCTGGAGAACATCCACCGCAGCGTCAACATCGGCCTGGTCAACGAGATGAAGATCGTGGCCGACAAGATGGGCATCAACATCCACGAAGTGATCGACGCCGCCGCCACCAAGCCCTTCGGCTTCGTGCCTTACAGGCCCGGCCCCGGCCTGGGCGGGCACTGCATCCCCATCGACCCGTTCTACCTGACCTGGAAGGCGCGCGAATACGGCGTGAACACCCGGTTCATCGAACTGGCGGGCGAAATCAACCACCACATGCCGCACTGGGTGGTGGGCAAGGTGGCGGACGCGCTGAACGACCGGGGCAAGGCCATCAAGGGCAGCAGGATTCTTGTTCTGGGCCTGGCCTACAAGAAGAACATCGACGACACGCGCGAATCACCCGCCGTGGAAATCATGGACCTGCTGCAGGCCAAGGGCGCGCACATTGATTACAGCGACCCGCATGTGCCGGTGTTTCCGCGCAAGCGGGACTATCACTTTGACTTGAAGTCGGTGGTGCTGAACGCCGACACGCTGACGGGCTATGACTGCCTGATCCTCGCCACGGATCATGACGGCTTTGACTACGCACTGCTGCAGAACGCACGACTCATTGTCGATACGCGTGGGCGGCTCGCGCCCGCGTCGAACGTTGTTGCCGCATAAATGCCCCAGTGGGCTGCAAGCGCGATGATTACGCACACACCCAGGCGGTGATTTCATGCACGCAACCCTTCGGAAAGTCTGGGCGTTGTTCACACCCGGTGAGCAACGCAAAACCGTGCTAATGATCGGGCTGGTGATATTGATGGCCATGGCTGAAACGGTCGGCGTCATCTCGATCGTGCCCTTTTTGTCCGTATTGGGCCGCATGGACGTGATCCAGGAGAACGCGTGGCTGCGCGCCATCTACCAGTACTTCGGTTTCACGAACACACGAAGCTTCATCGTTGCGCTGGGTCTTGTGTCCATGACGGTCGTGGTGGTGTCGTCACTATTCAAAACGGTCACCCTGCATGCCGTCAACCGCTTCATCTACATGCTTCGCCATTCGCTCAGCACGCGGCTGCTTTCGTGTTATTTGCACCAGCCGTATGAATTCTTTCTGAGGAGAAACCCGTCAGAACTGTCGAAAAACGTGCTGTCCGAAGCCGATCAGATCACCTTCAATCTGCTCCAGCCCCTGTCGTTGCTCATCGCGCACGGCACCGTCGTGTTCGCGATGATCGTGCTGATCTTTGCCTACGACCCGTGGATGGCCGTTGCCATCGTCGCGGGTGTAGCCATGCTTTACAGCGCCATTTTTCTCGTCGTGCGCCGCCGCCTGGTGCGTATTGGGCAACAGCGTCAGCAGGCGGACGCGGGTCGGTATCAAAGCTGTGCAGAGGCGTTGGGCGGCATCAAGGACGTAAAAGTCACGCATACTGCCAAGGTCTGGCTGGACGCCCATACCCGCAACTCGCGCGAGTTCTCTCGCCACATGGCGACGGCTGAAACCATTACCGCATCGCCGCTCTACCTCGTCGAGGCTGTAGGCTACTCGGGTCTAATCCTCATCGCGCTGTTCCTCCTCATGCGCAGCAATGACGTGGCGCATGTGCTGCCTGCGCTGGGCCTGTATGGCTTCGCTGCTTATCGCCTGCTGCCCGCTGCGCAGATCATGTACCGCGGCTTTGCGCGGCTTCAGTATTCGAGTGCAACCCTCGACACCATTCACGGCGACCTGGCATTGCCACAAGCGGCGGAGGATGCGGCGTCCACGCAGCCGCCGATGCCCAGCATGCGACCACAGCGCGAAATACGCCTGAGCGGTGTCCGCTATGCCTACCCATCCACGCCCGGTAAACCCGTGCTTGACGGCCTGGAACTCGTCATTTCCGCCAACACCAGCCTGGGCATCGCCGGTGCCAGTGGCAGCGGCAAAAGCACCTTGATGGATATTCTTCTGGGGCTGCTGCAGCCGCAAGCCGGCGCCCTGAGCGTGGACGGAACGCCCATCACTGCCGACAACCTGCACGCCTGGCAAAGCGCCATTGGCTACGTGCCCCAGCACATCTACCTGAGCGATGCGAGCGTGGCGGAAAACATTGCTTTTGGCGTGCCGAAGGAACTGATCGACATGCAAGCCATAGAAAGCGCTGCCCGCGCCGCGCAACTCCATGATTTCGTGATCAGCGGTTTGCCCCAAGGCTATGCCACCCGTGTCGGCGACCGGGGCATTCGACTCTCCGGCGGCCAGCGCCAGCGCGTGGGCATTGCCCGCGCCCTGTACCGCAATCCGCCGGTGCTGCTGATGGACGAAGCTACCAGTGCGCTGGATGGCGAGACCGAAGCAGCGGTGAATGAATCCATTCGTGCCCTGTCTGGGCAGAAAACCGTGGTGGTGATTGCACATCGGGAGGCTAGTTTGGCAAGTTGCGACCGGGTATTGCAAATACGTCCACAACATTTGGTTATCGCATCGGAGGAGAAAGTCGCAGGAGGCTTGGATTCGCAATGATTTCGTGTGGTATTCATTGCGCTGTACCATAATTGCTTGCGGCGATCATTGAGACATGCATCCGCTTGGTTAATTTTGAGAAACGCTTGAGGATTTTAATGGCGAAGCACGCCGTGTCTATTGTGATTCCCACCACGGGAAAACGTCAAGAGCTCTTGCTGCGCGCCATCAGAAGCACTTGCGTTGATGATGACTCACTTTTCATAAATGTGATCGTAGTTGTCAACGGCCCTGATTCGGATAAATTCATTCTACCCGATGATATTTGCTTATTGGACAATCTTACCGTTGAAGTCATTCGCACCAAGCGAGCAAATGTTAGCCATGCAAGAAATCTAGGAATTGCCAATGCAACCGGAGAACTGCTCAGATTCCTGGATGACGATGATTTTCTCATCCCTAATATTGCAAAAAAACAATATTTAGAATTCATCAAATACTCGGCCGATATAAGCACATATGCCGGCGATATACAAGACGAGACGGGCGAAACATTCCAGACGATCTATCCCGATGGCACAAGCAGCTATGTGTGTGCTGTGTTAGGCCCGAATTGCCCGGCGCTGACATTTGCAAGTGTATATAAGACTGACTTGGTTCGCCACTTGCGATGGAATGAAGAATGGTCCACCACCGAGGATGAAGACTGGATGCGTCGCATCTCACATATGCAAAATCCACGGTGGATTGTCAGCAACGATGCGGTTGGTGTTTGGTATCAGCATTCACGCTGGCGGCTCTCAAAACCCTACCCAACCAATGATTATTATATTAATCGGGCCTTATCTATTGCAAGAACTGTTGCCACCCTAAAGCAAGACAATCGATTGGAGAGGGGGGGGGGGGTTGAAGCGCGCGCCGCTGCCCGTGGATTATGGTCTGCGGTTCACGGGGGATTTTATTTCTCTCCATTCTATTGGAAGGGATTTGCAGAATTGGCCTTGCAACTGGATGGTGCATCGCGCCCGCCCGACAAGATATTTCATTCACTCCCATTCATTCATCCATTGATTATTGAATGGATTTTCTATCCAAAAAGAATAGTTAACCATCTTGCCCGACTGACAAGAGGATGGATTGCTGGATTCGATTCCATTCGGAGAATTTCATGAGAGGTGATGTCTTCACGCGCACAGGATATACCGTGGTTGTTACTTACAATCGCAAGCCTCTGTTGCGCAAGGCACTCGCGGCCCATGCGGCACAGACCTTGCAGCCCGCCCGTCTGCTTATCGTGGACAATGCTTCCACCGATGGCACGCGCGAAATGTTGATAGATGAAGGTTGGCTGGAAAAGCCAAATGTGGAGCTGCTTGCCATGCCAGAAAATACCGGCGGCGCAGGTGGGTTCGCCGCAGGTCTGAAGCACGCCATCAATCAAGGGGCGGAATGGGTTTGGATGATGGACGACGACGCCGAGCCACATCCGCATGCGCTGGAGCAACTGATGCAGGTGGCAACCGATCCCCGTCATGTTTATGGCTCACTGGCGATTTGTGGCGACGAAACGTCGTGGCTGACCACGATACTTGACCCCTCGTTGGGTGAAATATCCAACCCCGCCACAGTTCCCCAAAAAGCCATCGTTCAGTCCCTGCCCTTTCTGGGTTTCCTCATTCATCGTGACTTGGTGGCACGCATCGGACTGCCGGATGCTGGCTATTTCATCGCCGCCGACGATGTGGAGTATTGCGTGCGTGCGCAGCGTGCCGGGGCGCACACCATCATCGCAGGCAGAAGCCGCATAGAACACCCCAAGTCGCGCCCTTACAAGGTGCGTGTATTGGGTCGCACGATTACCTGTCTGGCCCTTCCACCTTGGAAACGCTATTACGACACTCGCAATCGTTTGCTCATTGCTCGCAGGCACTATGGTTTGCGGTTATTCACCCAAACCATTCCCGGCTCCTTCGTGCGTCTGTTTGCTGCATTGTTGAAAGAGCCTCGCAAGTTGGCCCAGACCCATGCTTTCTTCGCGGGGTTCATCGACGGTTTGCTTGGTATCAAAGGCAAACGCCACACGCTCTGGCGCATTGATTGATGCACTGTTACAGCGGCTCCCATAAAATACGCAGTCACCAAAACATCAAATCACCAAGGTGCCACCATGAGCCGTTTGACCATCACCCTGAGCGAACCTCGCTACCGTGCATTGAAGGAAGCCGCAGCCCGGCGCGGCAAGGCCATCGGCGTGTTGATCGACGAGAGCCTGGAGTTCTATGGCATCAAGACCCGCGAGGACGCGCTGGACATCTTTGCGCGCGCGGGTCAGCACAGCAGCCTGCGCCCGGAAGAGGCCCAAGAGCTGGCAACCCAAGAAGTGCGGGCGCATCGCAATGAGAAGCCCAGCCGTCATTGACACCAATGTGGTGGTGGCTGCGCTTGTCACGCCGGGCAAGGACACGCCACCCGCCCAGATCGTGCGCGGCATGCTCCAGGGCGTGTTCCCGTTCGTGATCTCGGACGCTTTGCTGGCGGAATACCTGGACGTACTGAGCCGGGCCAAGCTGCGCAAGGCGCACGGGCTGGCGCCTGCCGACGTGGAGACCCTGCTGGTGGAGCTTGCGCAGCACGGCATCGTCATCAACCCCGCTCCTGGCCCCGCAGCACCAGACCCTGGCGACCAGCACCTGTGGGACCTGTTGGCTGCGCGCAGCGACATGCAGCTCGTTACTGGCGACAAGCTGCTGTTGGCGTCCAAGGACATGGATGATCGAATCGTGACCCCGCAACAATTTCTGTCTTCACCTGCCTGATTTTCATGACCGCCCCTATCCTCATCACCGGCTGCGGCTTTGCCGGCTGCACCGCCGCCCGCGAACTGGCCGACGCAGGCCACCACGTCCACATCATCGACAAACGCCCGCACATTGCCGGCAATGCCTTTGACGAGCCGGACGCGCACGGCGTGCTGGTACACCGCTATGGCCCGCACATCTTTCACACCAACAGCGAGCGGGTGTGGCAGTACCTGTCGCGCTTTACCGAATGGCGGCCTTACGAGCACCGCGTGTTGGGCGTGGTCGATGGCAAGCGCTACCCCTTCCCCATCAACCGCGACACGCTTAATCAGTTGTACGGCCTCGATCTGGACGAAGCGGGCGCAACTGCCTTCTTCGAGCGCGTGCGCGAACCACGCGAGCCGGTGCGCAGCAGCGAGGACGTGGTGCTCAACTCCGTGGGTCGCGATCTGTACGAGAAGTTCTTCCTCAACTACACGCGCAAACAGTGGGGCGTGGAGCCCTCGCAACTCAAGGCCGGGGTGGCCGCACGCATCCCGGTGCGCACCAATACCGACGACCGCTACTTCACCGACACCTTCCAGGCCATGCCGTTGCATGGCTACACAAAGATGTTCGAGCGCATGCTCGCCCACCCCAACATCACCGTGGAGCTGGGCGTGGACTTTGCCGATGTGCGCCAGCGCGGCGGCTGGGGCCATGTGGTCTATACCGGCCCCATCGACGCCTACTTCGGCCATTGCCACGGCCCGCTGCCTTATCGCTCGCTGCGCTTCGAACACGAGCATCTGGCGGGCACCGCACAGTACCAGCCGACGGGCACGGTCAACTACCCCAACGACCACGCCTACACCCGCATCACCGAGTTCAAGCACCTGACCGGGCAGCAGCATGCAGGCACGTCCATCGTGCGCGAGTACCCGCAGGCCGAGGGCGACCCGTATTACCCCATCCCCAGCGACGAGAACGAAGCACTGTTCAAGCGCTACCAGGAACTGGCCGATGTCGAGCCGGGCGTGACCTTCGTCGGTCGCCTGGCCGAGTACCGTTACTACAACATGGACCAGGTGGTGGGTGCGGCGCTGGCGGCAGCGCAGAAGTTGTTGGAGCGTTTGGCTTGAGCATGCGCATCGCCTTCCTCTGCAAACGCCGTTACATGGGCAAGGATGTCATCCTCGATCGCTACGCGCGCTTGTACGAGATACCCGCCCAGCTTGCCCGCCTGGGGCATGAAGTGCGCGGCTACTGCCTTGACTACCACGACGACGCCAGCGCCCGCCAGCAGTGGCAGCACGACGATGCCGCCCCGGGCGCATTGGCGTGGGAGTCGCAACCCGCCGGGTGCTTCAAGCTGTCCCTGCCTGCGTATCCCTGGCAATTATTGAGACGGCTGCGCGACTTCCGTCCGGACGTGCTGATCGGCGCATCCGACATCCCCCACGTTGCACTTGCCGCTTGGCTGGCCCGCAGGCTTGGCGTGCCCTATGCCGTTGATCTGTACGACAAC
The DNA here is from genome assembly GCF_047607405.1 of Acidovorax sp. Classification (GTDB taxonomy): domain Bacteria; phylum Pseudomonadota; class Gammaproteobacteria; order Burkholderiales; family Burkholderiaceae_C; genus Acidovorax. The sequence goes on from NZ_JASGDA010000016.1 coordinate 17,682, forward strand.
TTCGAAGGGTTTGGCCAGGCACGCATTCCAGGTTTCGTGCCTGCGCTGCGCTGGGCCACGCGCAATGCGGGGCTGGTGCTGACCACCAGTGAGCCGTTGCGCCAGTTGGTGCTGCACGATTACCGCGCTCGGGGCACGGTCGTATCCATGCCCAGCAGCGTCGATTTGCAAGTGTTCCACCCCGCCGACAAGGCTGCGGCGCGCGAGCGCCTGGGCTTGCCGCCCCATGCCCGGCTGATCGGCACGGCGGGCGGCCTGTACCGTGACAAAGGTGTAGAGCCCATCTACCAAGCCTGGCCCCACCTGGCCGCCGAGCACCCAGATTTGCATCTGGTGCTCGCGGGCCCCTACCGTCCCGAGTTGCCGCCGCCACAAGGCGAGCGCGTGCATTATCTGGGCCACCTGTCGCACGCGCAGGTGGCTGAGCTGTTTAGTGCGCTGGACGTGGGCATCATCTCCATTCTGGACACGCCCTTTGGCCGCTACTGCTTTCCGCAAAAGGCGTATGAGATGCTGGCCTGCGGTTTGTGCGTGGCTGTGACGGATATCGGTGAAATGTCAACGCTGTTCGCCGCTACGCCGCAGATCATGTTTCAGTCCGGCGATGCACAAGGGCTTGCTGTCGCTGTCACCAACCAATTGAGCGCACCTGCCGCCCCTGCGGTCGCCATCCACGATTGGAGTGCCCTGATCGGAGAGATCGAGCCGATGCTCGCAGGATTGGTGCAGCCTGCCGATGTGCTACATTAAAAATAGCATCTGATGCTTGTTGTATAAGGGTTACAGCCAATTTTCATCAATATTCCTGGCGACCACTTCGGAGCAGCTCTGCGTAACGTGGAGCGACATGATCCCAGCCCAGGCGCTCCCGCATGGCAGCCCTCATCGACAGACTTCGTTCCACGGCCTGTTTCGGGTCTCGCAGTTGGCGAAGAATGGCGTGGGCGAGTGCATCGGCGTCCCGAGGATTGACGATGCATGCGTCCGCCTGCGTTCCAAAGATGTCCTGCAAGCCTGCCACATCACCCGCGAGAGCTGGGCAACCACAGGCCACGGCTTCCATCAGGGCAACGGGCAACCCTTCCTGATCGCCAGACTCCGCCTTGATGAAAGGCGCCACAAATAACGCAGCGCGTTGGTACAAGTCAGGCAAGTCCTTCTGTGCCACCGCGCCGAGGAAGCGTACCGAATCCTCCAGACCCGCCAGTCGCGCCTGCGCCTTGAGCGGCGCCTCATCCGGGCCGAAACCGGCGATGGTCAGCGTTACATCGGGGCGCTCTTGTAACACTGCGGGCAGTGCGTCCAGCAGGTAGCGCAATCCCTTCTTCTCTACCAGGCGGCCCACGAAAAGCAATTCGCTGCGTGAACGCTGCACAGCGCCATTGGGCATGAAGCGCCCGGCCATGTCCACGCCCATGGGCACCACGGAAACCCTGTCCACATTGGCGCCCAGCTGGCCAACCGCGTCACGCATGGCGCTGCTCACCACGGTAGCGGCTTGAGCCTTGCCCAACACGAAGCGCTTGAGCGCCTGCAAGGGCTTGCTGCGCAATGCGTACAGATCGGCCCCGTGCGAGGTCACGACGAATGACCTGCCCAGCAGCGCAGCGATCAATCCCTGCGGAATGAGCCAATGCGCATGTACCACGTCGATCCGGCGCTGACGGCACAAGCGCCACGCGTGCCAGGCTTGCAGCAGCACGAAACCGGGTACCAGCAGCAACTTCCAGCGGCTATTGCGCAAGTTGGTCACGATGCCGCCGTTGTTGACCAGTGTTTCCAGCCCCGCGGGGGCGTAGCGGTAACGAATCACCTCCACGCCGTCCATCATTTCCGCGGGCGCTGCGCCCTTGGCGTGCGGGCACAGCACGATGACGTGGAACTGGCCCACAAGGCGTTTGGCAAGCTCATGCACGAAGCCCGGCTCATGGTCGCCTGGCCAGCGCGGGTAGGTAGAAGCCAACACGAGTAACTTGGGTTTCGCAACTGGGAGCGTATTCACTCGTGGCCTCTATACATCAGTGCCGAGATCTGCTGAGAGATCAACCCCATCAAGAACACCATCACGCTGCCTGTATAAAGCAGTGCGCTCATGTTGGTGAGGCGCCCTTGGTGCCACCACGTCCTTTCGGCATCCGGCAGCATGCGGTGCAGTTGCGCGACGACGAGGCAGACGGCTCCTTCTTCGTTTTCAGCCGACATGGCGATGGAGATACGGGGCGTCATGGTTTTACCATTATCTACTGAATATTGAATCGCTCTCTTGCGATCCCTTGTGACGATAGAGCCATTGGTTAGTTCCCAGATAATTAATCGCCATCCCGGCAAGACTTCCAGCGCAAACATAAATATTGAGCCACAGTGGAGTTTGCGAGAATTTCCAGGCAAGCAGCGAGTACACGGTCAAATTAACTACACCACCACCAAGCATCAACCCCAGGTAACGCACGTACTCGCCCCATATCCCCACGCCAGCCGAACGACCAGTGAACGTTAGGCGGCGGTTGATGAGCCAGGTCGCTGTTGCCGCCGTGAGAAAGGACGCGATGCGGGCACCATAGGCACCCATTGATTCGTGCAAAATCATTAGCGTGCCCATATCCACCGCCAAGCCGGTGACTCCCGCGACCCCGAACCACAGCAATCTCTGAATACTCTTCATGACCGTGAATGATTACCAGCCGCCTCGATTCTGAGATAGGCAAAGCGCTTCAGCTCGCGGCGCATTTTTCGGATGCCGTGAAGAATAAGACCACACGCGCCCGACAAAACACCACACACCATCATGGCGGTGACAAGCACCAGCGTGGGAAACCGTCGCACCAAACCAGTTTGCTCAAACTCATAAATAATAGGAGCGGCCAACGCCACGGATGTCAGCATTAACACTGCGGCCAGCCAGCCAAAAAACTGCAAAGGCTTTTCGCTGAGGACGAGTCGCCCAATTGTTTTCAGAATGTGCCAGCCATCCCGATAGGTGGATAGTTTGCTGATCGAACCCTCAAGGCGCGCGCCGTAAGGCGTATCGATTTCAGTGCAGGGCATGCGCAACTCCAACGCATGGACGTTCAACTCGGTCTCGATCTCAAAACCATGCGAATGGGCCGGAAACGATTTCACATAGCGACGCGAAAAGACTCGATAGCCCGACAGCATGTCACGGAATGAGCCACCAAAAATAATTTGCACGCCGCTGGTCAGGAATTTGTTGCCTAGCCTATGGCCCGGACGGTAGGTGATACCTTGTCGTGGTTCTTCCGTCTCTACTCGCGCGGCCACAATCATGTCCAGATGCTTGTCTATCAGCAAGTCAATCATTTTGCGTGCCGATGGCGCGTGGTAGGTCGCATCGCCATCGGCCATTACGTATATGTCGGCCTCGACATCAGCGAACATGCGGCGCACGACGTTGCCTTTGCCGCGTAGCGGCACATGAACAACGATGGCACCATGGGTCTGGGCGACCCGGCTGGTGTCATCCGTGGAATTGTTGTCGAACACGTACAGCGTGGCTTCAGGCAAGACTGCTTTGAAATCGTCAAGAACCTGGCCGATGGCCAGCGCTTCGTTGAAGCAGGGAATGATGACGGCAATGCTTGGTGTTTTTTGGATGGCGCTCATAAATTAACTTATAAAGATGCGAAACGACGAAGCGTTTACAGCAACTGCGAGCGTGCTGTGCGCTCCACCGCCATCAGTTGCACCACCGCCAGCGCGGAAAGTGGCTGCAATAGCATCGCTACCACGCCAATTACCAGTAATACGCGCCAGCCAACACCGCTGCCTTGCCGTGCCAGCGTACAGACCAACAAAAACGCCGCCAAAGCAGCCACCCCGGCAAAAGCGCCACCCGAGCAGGCCGCGCTGCCAGCAGCAAGTTACCCGACTGCTCAACCCGCCGCAGGCCCTGGACGGCGTTGGTGCGGATCGTGGCAAGGGCTAAGGGGCCAGGCATGGCGTCAATCCCGAGATCGCAAGTGCTTGCAGCATGCAGATTTTGCGATATTTCTATCCGCGACCATGGCTGTGTATTTTGTACAGATTCTTCTTTCGAATATTCTGCACAATCTGATAAACCATATAGGCTGCCAGGATGAAAATAACAGGCAACAGCGGCACACAATATCGGGCGATAGGAAATCCAACCACGTGTACTGCCAAAAAGTACAAAAACGTTGCCACAAACAGGTGATAGACAACGTTGTATTGTTCTTGAAAGCCGTCAATCCAGCGTTTCAACACAAGAGCAGACACGGCAACCACTGCCAAAATAACAAGCACCGCATGCAATCCCTGCATGGCCAGTTTGGTTCCGACGAAAACAGGGTTGTAAAAATAGGGGCTGGTAATCATGGGGTACGTAAAAAACTCCCTCCAGGCTGCAACATCACCCCAAGAGAAAAACATCAGAGGCTTGCCAATAAAATACCACACAAAATAATCAACCGGGTGCTCCGCAACCCGTTCGGATATCCCGCGCAGTGCAGCCCCAAGGCTGGAAGAAATATCGGCAATTTGCGGATCGTAGCGATAGGGATAACCCAAGGACAGCGGATTCCATTCGTACATGCTCCACGGGTAATGGCCGTGAACCAGCGCACTGATGAGTAAGGTTTGATCGCCTCCACCCAGCACAATCCAATTTCGCAGTGTCCAGGGAATGGTCATCAGCGCAAAGCCGAGCACCACCTTGACCGCCCAACTCCACCGTTGCGCCTTCGGAATGGCCGGTAGAAATGTCACCAGCAAAAAGGGTACAAAATAATTCAAGGTAGGGCGCACAAGCGCAGCCGCGCCCAGCGCCAAACCACCCGCAAACAGAACCCAGCCCGCCTGCGACTTGCGCGCCTCCATGGCAATGCAAACAAGCCCCGCCATCATTAAAAATATAAACAGCGTCTCTGAGAGTACATAAACGCCACAATTGACCAATTGCGGCGATATTGCAACCAGAAAGGCGGGCATCAATGCCCAGTTCGGTGGCAGACACTGCCGTGCCGCCAAAAACGTCAGCAGCACGAGGAGCGTTCCGAGCACAGCCTGAGCCAAGGTAATGTCAAAAACGGCCTTGCCTATCGGCAGATGGCTGACAAACAGTGCAAGAAACAATGGATATCCTGGAGATCTCAGGGCATCGGGCGATAATTGTTTGTTTTCCGAATTCAGGAATCCCGCATCTCTTGAGTAAATTCCGTGATTCACCAAATTATACGCATAACTATAATAATCTCTGGCATCTGCCCGAATTGGGAGGTCCACCTGCGTTTTCAGCGTCACATCCACGCGTAGCCAGGCTCCGAAAAGCATAATAAGGGCAAGCAGCCATGGCGACAAACGCATGCTATTTCTCAATTTCTTCGACATTCAAGACTCGTCCGTGTACATCAGCGCCGTGATCTGCTCTGAAATCAACCCCATCAGAAACACCATCACGCTGCCGGTATAGAGCAGCGCACTCATGTTGGTGAACCGGCCCTGGTGCCACCAGGTCCAGCCATACCAGGCAGACGCCAATCCAAACATGGCCAGCGCCACCGGCGCAAAGATCTTCAACGGCGAAAACAGCGTGCCGATCTTGAAGATGATGAGGAAGAACCGTGCGCCGTCGCGCAGCAGGCGGATGTGGCTCTTGCCGATGCGCTTGGCGGCGTGAATGGGCACATAAGCCACCGAATACCCGGCGCGAAAGAACGCCATGGTGCTGGTGGTGGGGTATGAAAAGCCGTTGGGCAGCAGGTAGAGGAACTTGCGGAACTTGGCTGCGCGTGCGGCGCGAAAGCCCGAAGTCAGGTCTTCCACCGGGTGGCCGGTCATCCAGCTTGCGAGGCGGTTGTACAAGGCATTTGCCAGGCCACGCCCCACGCTGGCCTGCGACCCTTTCTGGCGGGCACCGACCACCATGTCGTGGCCCTGCTCGATGCGTTCGAGCAAACGGAGAATATCCGCCGGGTCGTGCTGGCCATCCGCATCCATGAACACGATGACATCGCCGGTGGCTTCGCGCGCTCCGGTCTTGATGGCCGCACCGTTGCCTTTGGAGTACGGGTGGCTGACCACCCTGGCGCCTGCCTGGGATGCCACGGCTTCGGTGTCGTCGGTGGAGCCGTCGTTGACAACGATGATCTCCCCTGCGGGCAGCAATGCCTTCACCCTCTGCACGACGCTGCCAACCGCTTCGGCTTCGTTTTTTGCCGGGATGACGATGGATAACCTCGTGCCAATGGGTGGGTTCATAAAACGGCTGCTGCCCGGCTGTTGCGTTGGTTCTGCGTGCATGGTGAATGGGTGGGGCAAATTATTGCATCGCCTCTTTGATGTTTTTCCGCTCTCGCTCGATGAACAACGCCTGCTCCCTCCGGGTATCTAGTCGCTCAGCCTCGTCCAGTTCAGACATTGCGGCATTGAATTTCCCGCCCATTGCAAGCGCCTGCGCGTACATGATGCGGCTGCTCGCCTTGTCTTGCAAATCGATGGATTGTCGGATCAGCGCGACCCCTCCCGCCAAATCGTTCATGCCGCTGATGAGATAGTTTCCCATCAGCTTCGATACCTCTGCGCGCTCACTTATTGGAGTCAATGGATTTTCATAGGCAGCTTGCAGAATATCCATCATGTCGTTGTCAGCCATATGGCAGTTTTTCTGCAACTGGCAGTTCATCAATGATTGCAATACGGATGTATTTACATTACGGTATTTCTCCGTGCGGAACCCGGTTTTTAACTGCTCGATCAGTTCCGGTTTCGGCGCCGCGCCCTGCATGTAGGCCAGTTGAATCCGGGCCGCCAAGGGCAACAGGGCGCCCTTGTCGTTGTTCTGCGCGCGCACCAGGGCATCGTCCGCCAATTGGCCAAATTTGGGGTCTCCGTAGGTATGGAGCAGCACGATATACAGCCGCCCCAGCTCGTAGCTCGCGCGCATGGAGCCTGGCCTGTTTTCCGCCTCCAGCGCCGCCCAGTCCATGGTGTTGGACCACTGCAGCGACCGCACGTGGGTGATGAAGCCCAGCAGCGCCACATAGGCCACCAGGCAGAATGCGGCCAGCTTTCCGTATTGCTTGGCGTCCAGCCGAAACACCAGCATGGGCACCGCCAGCAGGGGGCCGATGATGGCGAAGTAATTCCGGTGCTCGTACATCAGTTCGAGCGGGAATATGGTCGATTCCAGCGCATGCGAAATCAGAAACCACCCCCACCCGAACAGCAGCACGGGGACTTTCTTTCGCAGCAGCCACGCCGCAGCCGTGATGAGCAGCAAGGCGATGAGCGCAAAAATCGTCGATAGGGGCGATAGCAGCGAATGAGACAGCACGATATCGTCGTGGTACAGCGACATCTGCGACACCTGCGGCAGCAGCAGCATGCGCAGGTAGATGATCAGGATGCGGGCCTCGGTCAGGCCGCGCTCCATCAGCGTGAACTCTCGATTGGCATAGGCTTCGTGCCCCACCATGGAGGGCAATTTGAAGACGGCCACGTACACGGCGGTGAGCATCACCACGCAGGTGACTGCGGTGCGCATGTGCATGCGCCCCAGGCGGAGTGCGTTGTTTTTGTACCGGAAGCCAAAAACACAATATTCCAGCCAAAAAATCAGAGGGGCGAATAAAACGCCCGATTCCTTGGAAAGTGCGGACAGGATCAGGCAAGCCAATACTGCCACGGCACTGACAAGCCCCCACGGCAGGGGGTGTTTCAAGGCAAGGCTTTGGTAGGTAGAGCGCCTGTACCAAACATAAATGACGACGCCCGCCATGCCGAAAAGCGTACACAGGCTGGTCATGCGCTGAACGGCATACAGCACCGCCGTGAGGTTCAAGGGATGCAAGGCCCACAGCGCTGCGACCATGAGGCCCGCCCAGGGCAAGCCCGGTGTGATGGCCGCCTTTTCCTTTGTTGTCAATGCCTCGCAAACCCATTGCGCAAAGCACCCCACCAAAATGGCGTTGACCAAGTGAATAGCCAGGTTGACCAGCTTGAACTGGAAGGCGTCGAATGTACCTGCCCAATAATAATTCAGGGCAAAAGTCAGCAGCGCGACCGGACGGCCCAGGGGGCCCGCATGCCCTGAAACGGCTGCGGCCCAGAACTCGTCCAGCGTGCCATTCGTGATTCTCAGGCTGCTGTTCTGGAGGATATTGACGTCATCGTCAAAAACAAAGCCGCCATGAAGCCCTGCCCAATAGCAGATCAACACCAATGCCAGAAGCGCGCTCCAGCCTGCCATGACAACGAACTTCTTGTGCATCACGAATTCTTTGGCCTTGCGGTTTTCAAGGGAAGGGATGGTATTTTGTGCGGAATAAAAAAGGGCACCGAAGTGCCCTTTTTGTCAACAAAGCCGGAATTATTGGGTCGTACGGCACTCGGAAGGAACGTACTTCAGGTTGAGGCTCGTCGTGCAGGTCCACTTCACGCTGCCGCCGGTGGTGGAGGGCGTCAGATAGATGTTGCCGGATTGGACCAGCGTAGAGTTGAAGGCCACAGTGATCGCACCGCCGGTGCCGACGGTCACGCTGTTGACGGCCTTGCCGGTGATGGAAGCGGCTGTTGCAACACCAGCAGAGGCATTGGTCGTGGGGAAAGCGCCATTGTTGGACCAGTATTCGGTCACGGAGGTCTTGGCGCCGGAAGCCAGGCTCAGACCTTCCGAAACGCGGGCGCGCTTGGTGTAGTCTTGGTAGGCAGGCAGGGCCACGGCGGCCAAAATACCGATGATGGCCACCACGATCATCAGTTCGATCAGGGTGAAACCCTTTTGCATAGTACGCTTCATGAGAAAACTCCTTGGGGTTAATTGCAATTAACAACCTGAAGAACGATTCTCCAAGTGTGCAGGGGTATGAGCATTTCCCGTGCCAGCCCAAAAGCAGCGTTTGCGGGGCGGCAAATGTTAGCAGGGTGTCACCCCATGCGATGGCGGGGCTTTATGCGACATTTTTGTCCGTTCAAGGCTGTCACAAATTGCATCACGGGTAACACGTACCGCGCAGTGCTGGGGGCAAGAAACTTTAAAAACCATAGCTTCTTATCTAGGCTGCATAAGCGTCAGAGCCATTTTTCACCAAGAATTGACGTTTGCCTACAGCGTGAATTCCTGCCCCGCCTGCAGCCAGTACACGTCGATGGGGGCGTGGGCGCGCGCATCCAGCAGCTCGTGGATTTCTTGCATGATGACCTGCGTTTCGGCGGGCTTGGTGTGGGTGATGTACACCCTGCAGTCGCGTGCCGTGCATGCCTGCAGTTCGGCCAGCAGGGTGCGGGGCGACAGGTGCAGGCTGCGGCGGGCCAGGGCGCTTTCGCGGTCGCTGAAGGCGGTTTCGATGACCAGCATGGCCACGGGCAAGGTGTTGATGCGCTGCCAGAACGCGGGGTTGCGTTCGGTGTCGCCGCTGAACACCCACCAGCCCGTGTCGCCCTGGATGGCGTAGCCCACGGCTGGAACGGTGTGGACGGCGGGCAGCGCCTCTACCACGCGCCCGGCAATGCTGCGCTGCTCGCCCACTTGCAGAGGGTGCAGGCGCAGAAAGGGCTGCTCCACCGTGGGAATGGCCTCGAAGTCGGGCCAGATGACGTTGTTGAAGACGTGCTGGCGCAGCGCGTCGATGGTGGCGGGCAGCGCGTGGATTTGCAGGGGCGTGCTGCGCAGGGAGGCCACGGCGTCCAGCATCAGCGGCAGGGCGGCGATGTGGTCCAGGTGCGAATGGGTCAGGAAGACGTGGTCGATGCGCCGCATCTCGTCCAGCGTGAGGTCGCCCACGCCGGTGCCGGCATCGACCAGGATGCTGTCGTCGATCAGGAAGGAGGTGGTCCGGCAGTCCTTGGCGATGGCTCCGGAGCAGCCCAGCACGCGAACCTTCATGGGCTGGTATTGTCTCATTGGTGTTGGTTATTTGGTGTCGAAATTCGTGGCGCCGTCCCACCCGGGGTTGAAGGGCTGTTCCCGCTGGGCTTGGACACGGGCAGCATACAGATCGTAGAGGGTGGATGGCGGGGCGGCTTGCTTCAAGTTCGTAAGCAGTGTGCCGCATTGTGCCCAGGGCGGTTTCAAGTCCAAGTGCAACAAATATTCAATGCACAGGGTCTGGCTGCTGGCTCAATCGAGCCAAGTGCTCGGCATAGACCTCAATGGGCTTGCGCCAACCCAGGGTCATCCTGGGGCGGC
>NZ_JASGDA010000017.1:0-6557 GCF_047607405.1 Acidovorax sp.
GGCCGCCGCGCCTTCGGGGCGCGGCTCGGCCACGGGGGCGGGCGCGTCGGGCAGCACGCCCTTGATGACGGGGGTCTGCTTGTTGGTGGGCTCCTGCGAGCGGCGCGTGACGGCGGTGGGGTCTTCCACTTCTTCGGCGAGCTTGTAGCTGGCGTCGATGTGGTCCAGGCGCGGGTCGTCGTGCTTCAGGCGCTCCAGCCGGTAGTTGGGCGTGTCCAGCGACTTGTTGGGCACCATGAGCACGCTGACGCGCTGTTTCAGCTCGATCTTGGCGATCTCGGTGCGCTTTTCGTTGAGCAGGAAGCTGGCGACCTCCACCGGCACCTGGCAATGCACGGCGGCGGTGTTGTCCTTCATGGACTCTTCCTGAATGATGCGCAGGATTTGCAGCGCCGACGATTCCGTGTCGCGGATGTGGCCCGAGCCGCCGCAGCGCGGGCAGGGGATGGACGAGCCTTCGGAGAGGGCAGGCTTCAGGCGCTGGCGGCTCATCTCCATCAGGCCGAACTTGCTGATGGTGCCGAACTGCACGCGGGCGCGGTCTTGGCGCAGCGCGTCGCGCAGGCGGTTTTCGACCTCGCGGCGGTTCTTGCTTTCCTCCATGTCGATGAAGTCGATGACGATCAGGCCGCCCAGGTCACGCAGGCGCATCTGGCGGGCCACTTCGTCGGCGGCTTCGAGGTTGGTGCGCGTGGCGGTTTCCTCGATGTCGCCGCCCTTGATGGCGCGGGCCGAGTTCACGTCCACGCTGACCAGCGCCTCGGTGTGGTCGATCACGATGGCGCCGCCGCTGGGCAGTTGCACGGTGCGGGCGTAGGCCGATTCGATCTGGTGCTCGATCTGGAAGCGGCTGAACAGGGCCGCGTCGTCGCGGTAGCGCTTCACGCGGGCGGCATGCTCGGGCATGACGTGCGCCATGAACTGCTGCGCCTGCTCGTAGATGTCGTCGGTGTCGATGAGGATGTCGCCGATGTCGCTGTTGAAGTAGTCGCGGATGGCGCGGATGACCAGCGACGATTCCTGGTAGATCAGGAACGCGCCCTTGCCGCCCTTGGCCGCGCCGTCGATGGCGTTCCAGAGCTTGAGCAGGTAGTTCAGGTCCCACTGCAGTTCGGGCGCGCTGCGGCCGATGCCTGCGGTGCGGGCGATGATGCTCATCCCATTGGGGTATTCGAGCTGGTCCATCGCCTCTTTCAGCTCGGCCCGGTCTTCGCCCTCGATGCGGCGCGACACGCCGCCGCCGCGCGGGTTGTTGGGCATCAGCACCACGTAGCGGCCCGCCAGGCTGATGAAGGTGGTCAGCGCCGCGCCCTTGTTGCCACGCTCTTCCTTTTCGACCTGCACCAGCAGTTCCTGGCCTTCACGGATGACCTCGTTGATGCGCGCCTGGCTGGGCGCGACGCCGGGGGCGAAGTACTGCTTGGAGATTTCCTTGAACGGCAGGAAGCCGTGGCGGTCTTCGCCGTAATCGACAAAGCAGGCTTCCAGCGACGGCTCGACGCGCGTGACGACGGCCTTGTAGATGTTGCCCTTGCGCTGCTCGCGCCCTTCGATCTCGATCTCGTAGTCGAGGAGCTTTTGTCCATCGACGGTGGCCAGGCGGCGTTCTTCGGGCTGCGTGGCGTTGATGAGCATCCGTTTCATGGTTGCTGTCCTTCTATTTCTCTTTGCGTCGCGTGAACGACAAAACAGGCTCTACAGGAGCCGTGAATGCCTGGACTGACGGTCTGAAACGAAGGGAATTGCCGTGAATGCCATCGGCCTGCGGCGCGCTAGCGCAGCAGGCAAAGGCAGGGGCGCATGGATGGGGGCGAGTGGGAGAGGAAGCACAGTTTTGCTACTGTATTGGTAGCTGCTTGTGCTTGCTGGATGGGCGCTGGAGCCGGATTTGAGCCTGCAGCCGGGGGCATCAGCCACCGCCACAAGGTCAGCATCCAGTTCATCAACAGCCACATAGCTCGCTTCGATCCGCCGACAGGCTGCGCCCGGGTGGGGAGCATCTGCCGACTTGGGGGATTCCGGTTCGGTGTTTCAATCTGTCAGCCCGCCGAGCGATGTGCGGGCCACCGCAGGCTTTGGCCTGCTTGTCTGCCCGCACGACGCCTGCTGGCATCGACCTTCCTGCGCGGTTGTAGGGGTTGGGTGGACTAAACTCCAGACAAATCAACCACTTACAAAGCAACGCGCAGGTGAAACACATTATAGAGGCCAAACCGCTCACCACTCCTGCGGCCCGGCTGGTGGAAGTGGATGCGGACTCCGCAGGCCAGCGCCTGGATAACTTCTTGATACGCGAATTGAAGGGCGTGCCCAAGACGCACGTCTATCGCATCATCCGCAGCGGCGAGGTGCGCATCAACAAGGGCCGCGCCAGCGCCGACACGCGGGTGGAGCCGGGCGACGTGGTGCGCGTGCCGCCCGTGCGCATCTCGGGCAACGTGGCCGAGAAGGCCGAGCGCCCCGCGCCTGCGCGCGAATTCCCCATCCTGCTGGAGGATGACCACCTGATCGCCCTCGATAAACCCGCAGGCGTGGCCGTACACGGCGGCAGCGGCGTCAGCTTTGGCGTGATCGAACAACTGCGCCAGGCGCGCCCGCAGGCCAAGTTCCTTGAACTGGTACACCGGCTCGACCGCGAAACCTCGGGCATCCTGCTGGTCGCCAAGAAAAGGTCGGCGCTCACCCACCTGCAAGACCAGTTCCGCGAACGCGAGACGGGCAAGACCTACCTGGCACTCGTCACGGGCGCCTGGCCCGCCAACAAGAAGGTCATCGACCAGCCCCTTCACAAATACCTGCAGGCCGATGGAGAACGCCGCGTGCGCGTGACCACCGCCGACGACCCGGACGGCATGCGCTCCATCACCCTCGTCAAGCTGCGCAACGCCGTGCAAAAGCCGGACTTGCCCGCGATGAGCCTGCTCGAAGTGACCATCAAGACAGGCCGCACGCACCAGATCCGCGTCCACCTCGCATCGCAAGGCCACCCCATCGTGGGCGACGACAAATACGGCGACTTCGACCTGAACAAGCGCCTGCAAAAGCTGGGCGTCAAGCGCATGTTCCTGCACGCCTGGCGATTACAGTTCACCCACCCCGCCACGGGCGAACGCACCGAGCTGCGCGCCGAACTGCCGCCCGAACTGACCGCATTTTTATGACCCGCCGCTTCGACCTCATCGCCTTCGACTGGGACGGCACCCTGTTCGACTCCACCGCCATCATCGTGCGCTGCATACAAGAGGCCGTGCGCGACGTGGGCGGCACCGTGCCGGGCGACAAGGAGGCCGCCTACGTCATCGGCATGGGCCTGATGCAGGCCCTGGCCCACGCCGCGCCCGACGTGCCGCCCGAGAAATACCCCGAACTCGGCAACCGCTACCGCTATCACTACGTGCAGCACCAGAACGACATCAGCCTGTTCGATGGCGTGCTGCCTTTGCTCGACGACCTGCGCGCGCGCGGCCACCTGCTGGCCGTCGCCACCGGCAAGAGCCGCCGCGGCCTGGACGAAGCCTTGCACACCGTGCAGTTGCGCGGCGTGTTCGACGGCTCGCGCACCGCAGACCAGACGGCGGGCAAGCCCCACCCGCTGATGCTGCACGAGCTGATGGCCGAGTTCGACGTGCCGCCCGAGCGCCTCTTGATGATCGGCGACACCACGCACGACCTGCAAATGGCCGTCAACGCAGGCTGCGCCAGCGTGGGCGTGAGCTACGGCGCGCACGAGCCCGGCGCCTTCCATGCGTTCAACCCCCTGTTCGTCGCCCACTCCGTGCGCGAACTGCACGACTGGCTGTTGCGCGAGGCGTGACATGGACGAAGGCCAGGCCATCCCCCTGTGCAACAGCGCCGACCTGAGCAACGGCGGCGTGGCCGTCCCCTTCGACGTGACCTACGCGGGCCAGACCTGCCGCGCCTTCGCCATCCGCTACCAGGGCACGGCCCACGCCTACCTGAACCGCTGCACGCACGTGCCGATGGAGATGGACTACCAGGAAGGCCGCTTCTTCGACGACACCGGCCACTGGCTGCTGTGCGCCACCCACGGCGCGGCCTACCTGCCCGCCACCGGCCAGTGCGCGGGCGGCCCGTGTCGCGGCGGGCTCGTCAAGATCGCCCTGTCGGAAGCTGACGGCGTGGTCTGCTGGCATACTGCCCACCACCTGCAGCCCGTGGAGTTCTGAATTGGAACCAAAATACGATCAGATGCCCGACCCATGGGCGCAAGCAGCTATCAAATCAGGAGTATCCGTGAGCGATTTACCGCATGAACCCGGCTGGGAGCGCGCCACGCTGGAAAAGCTGGCCTTCGCCGTCCTCAGCGAGCAGCGCAGCGCGCGCCGCTGGAAGATCTTCTTCCGCCTGGCGTGGCTGGCGCTGATTGCCGCCATCGGCTGGGCCGCCTTCCAGCAGGCATCGACCAGCGCCAGCAAGAGCTCCCCGCACACGGCCGTGGTGGACATCAAGGGCGAGATCGCCAGCGGCGCCGAGGCCAGCGCCGAGTTCGTCGTGGCCGCCATGCGCAGCGCATTGGAAGACGAAGGCTCGCAGGCCCTGGTGCTGCTCATCAACTCGCCCGGCGGCAGCCCGGTGCAGGCGGGCATCATCAACGACGAAATCGTGCGCCTGAAGGCCAAGCACAACAAGCCCATCTACGCCGTGGTCGAGGAGACCTGCGCCTCGGCCGCCTACTACATCGCCGCCGCCGCCGACGGCATCTACGTGGACAAGGCCAGCATCGTGGGCAGCATCGGCGTGCTGATGGACGGCTTTGGCTTTACCGGCACCATGGAAAAGCTGGGCGTGGAGCGCCGCCTGCTGACGGCGGGCGAGAACAAGGGCTTCCTCGACCCGTTCAGCCCGCAGACGGAAAAACAGCGCCAGTACGCGCAAACAATGCTCGACCAGATCCACCAGCAGTTCATCGCCGTGGTGAAGGCCGGGCGCGGCGACCGCCTGAAGACCACGCCCGACACCTTCAGCGGCCTGTTCTGGACCGGCCAGCAGGCCGTGGAAATGGGCCTGGCCGACCACTTGGGCAGCCTGGACTACGTGGCGCGCGAGGTGGTCAAGGCCGAGGACATCATCGACTACACCCGCCGCGACAACGTGGCCGAGCGGCTGGCCAAGCGCTTTGGCGCGGCGGTGGGCATGGGGGCGGTCAAGTCGCTGTCGCTGGCGGGCTGGCAACTGCGCTGATTTTTGGCCAAATTGGCCTCCAGCGCTTATCCAGCAAGCGCTGACAGCTATCAAAACAATAGTATCAGCGCCCCAGCGCAAACACGGCGGGCGTGCGGTTGTCCGGCGCTGCGGGCTGCTGGCGCCACTGGCGCACCAACCGGCTCTGAAAGCGCGCCTGCGCCAGCGTGATGCCGCTGGCCAGCGCCAGGCGGGTGTGGGGCTGCAGCGTCTGCACCAGCGCCTGCCACAGGGCGGGGTTGCGGTAGGGCGTTTCGATGAAAAGCTGCGTCTGCCCGGTCTTGAGGGCCAGCGCTTCCAGGTCCTTGATGCGCTGGGCGCGCTCGGCGGCGTCCTGCGGCAGGTAGCCGACAAAGGCGAAGTTCTGCCCGTTGAGCCCGCTGGCCGCCAGCGCCAGCAGCAGCGACACCGGCCCCACCAGCGGTGCCACCGCAATGCCCAGCTCGTGCGCCGCGCGCACCACCGACGAGCCCGGGTCGGCCACGGCGGGCATGCCCGCTTCGCTGACGAGGCCGATGTCGTGCCCGTTCAGCGCCGCCGCCAGCAGCGGGCGGGCGTCGAAAGCGTGCGCGGCGCCGTGGTCGCCCTTCTTATGTACCTCGCGCGGCAGTTCGGCGATCTGCTGCTGTTGCAGCGGCGCGGCCAGCGGGTGCAGGGCGTCGATGCGCTTCAGGTAGGCGCGGCAGCTCTTGGCGTTCTCGCAAATCCAGTGCGTGAGCCGTGCCGCTGTGCGCAGCGTGCCGTCGGGCAGCGCGTCCTGCAGGGGGGCTTGCGTGTCGCAGCCGAAGTCCAGCGGCGCGGGCACCAGGAACAGGGTGCCGGTCATGGCAGCACCAGCCCGGCGGCGCGCAGCATGCGGCAGGTGCGGATCAGTGGCAGGCCGACGAGGGCCGTGGGGTCGTCGCTGTGGATGGCGTCGAGCAGGGCGATGCCCAGACCCTCGCTCTTGGCGCTGCCCGCGCAGTCGTAGGGGGCTTCGGCTTGCAGGTAGCGCTCGATCTCCGCGTCGGACAGCTCGCGGAACTGCACTTGCACCGGCGCCAGGTCCGCCTGCTCGAAGCCCGTGGCCTGGCAGACCACGGCCAGGGCAGTCTGGAAGACGACGGTCTGGCCGCGCATGCGCCGCAGCTGCGCCGTGGCGCGCTCGTGCGTTCCGGGCTTGCCCAGCGGCTCGCCCGCGAGGTCGGCCACCTGGTCGGAGCCGATCACCACCGCGTCCGGATGCTGCCGCGCCACCGCGCGCGCCTTGGCCAGCGCCAGGCGCTGCGCCAGCGCGCGCGGGGCCTCGCCGGGGGCGGGCGTCTCATCGACTTCGGGGGCGCAAACGCTGAACGGCAGGCGCAGCCGCTCCAGCA
>NZ_JASGDA010000018.1:0-2862 GCF_047607405.1 Acidovorax sp.
CGTCGAACTTCTCGGCCAGGCCCACGCGCGCGAGCAGGCGGCGCGCCTGGGCCTCGGCGACGGCCTTGCGCGTCTTCTTGACCAGCGTGGGCGCGAGCATCACGTTGCGCCCCACCGTGAGGTGCGGAAACAGGTTGAAGCTCTGGAAGATCATGCCCACGCGCTGGCGCAACGCGCGCATGGCCAGGGGGCTGTCGTGCAGCAGGGGCTTGCCATCGACGGTGAGCGCGCCGTCCTGGAAGGTCTCCAGCCCGTTGATGCAGCGCAGCAGCGTGCTCTTGCCCGAGCCGCTCTTGCCGATGATGGCGATGACCTCGCCGCGCAGGACCTGCAGGTCGATGCCCTTGAGCACCTCGTTGGTGCCGTAGGACTTGCGCAGCGCGGTGATGTTGACGATGGGCGCGCGCGGCGATTGCGCGGGCGCGTCGGCTTGGGGGGTGTCAGCGGCGAGAAGCATGGACTTTCCTTTCCAGGAACTTGGCGTAGAGACTGACCGGGTAGCACAGCGCGAAGTACAGCAGCGCCACGCAGGCGAAGACCTTGAAGGGCTGGTAGGTGGCGTTGGAGATCATGTTGCCCGCGCGGGTCAGCTCCACGAAGCCCACCACCGAGGCCAGCGCCGTGCCCTTGACCACCTGCACCAGAAAGCCCACCGTGGGCGGTATGGCAATGCGCAGCGCCTGCGGGAAGACCACGTGGCGCAGCTGTTCGCCGAACGACAGCGCTAGGCTCTGTGCGGCCTCCCACTGTCCCTTGGGGATGGCGGCCACGCAGCCGCGCCAGATCTCGGCCAGGAAGGCGCTGGAATACAGCGTGAGCGCCAGCGTCACCGAGAACCACACGGACACGTTCAGCCCGAGCAGCCCGATGCCGAAGTAGCTCAGAAAGAGCTGCATCAACAGCGGCGTGCCCTGGAAGACCTGTACGTAGGCGCCGATGGCGCGGTCGGCCCAGCCGTTGCCGGACAGGCGCGCCACCAGCAGCAGCGCGCCCACCAGGCCGCCGCCGATGAAGGCGATGAGCGAGAGCGCCACCGTCCAGCGCGCGGCCAGCAGCAGGTTGCGAAGAATGTCCCAGGTGCTGAAGTCGGTCATGGTGCAGTGCCTTTCTTCTTCAGCGGCCAAAGAGAAAGCGCGGACCGGCCCAGGTCAGCGCCCAGCGCAGGCCGATGGACAGGAGCAGGTACAAGGCGGTGGCGACGAGATAGACCTCGAAGGTGCGGAAGTTGCGCGCCTGGATCAGGTTGGCCGCGTAGCTCAGCTCCATGGTCGATATCTGCCCGCACACGGACGAGCCCAGCATGACGATGATGATCTGGCTCACCATGGCGGGCCACACGCGGCGCAGCGCCGGGGGCAGCACCACGCGGGTGAAGATCTGCACGCGCCCCAGCGCCAGGCTCTGCGCCGCCTCGACCTGGCCGCGCGGCGTGCTCTCGATGCCCGCGCGGATGATCTCCGTGGAATAAGCCCCCAGGTTCAGCACCATGGCGATGACCGAGGCGATGTCGGGCGAGAGCTTGACGCCCAGCGACGGCAGGCCGAAGAACACGAAGAACAGCTGCACGATGAAGGGCGTGTTGCGGATCAGCTCCACATAGGCGCCCACGGCTGCGCGCAGCGCCAGCGGCCCGCTGGCGCGCGCCCAGGCGCAGGCCGTGCCCAGCAGCATGCCGATGAAGACGGCGACGGCCGTGAGGCCCAGCGTCCACAGCGCGCCCGACAGCAGCATGGGCCACTGCGACAGCACGGCGGCGAAATCCAGTTGGATGGACATGGCGGCGTTGCGTGGGTTTGCCGTCAGGCCGCATCACAGCGGCAGCTCGCCCGCAGGGCGGCCCAGCCACTTGTTGGACAGGCGGTCCAGCTCGCCGTTCTGCTTGGCCTCCAGGATGATGGCGTTGATGCGGTTCTTGAGCGCCACGTCGCCCTTGGGGATGCCGATGTAGTTGGGGCTGACCTTGAGCACGAGCTTGAACTCGGAGTCCAGCTTGGGGTTCTGGCGCATGATGGTGCCGCCCTCGCCGGCGCTGGTGGCGATCGCCTGGACCTGGCCGCTGACGAAGGCCGACACGGTGCCAACGTGGTCTTCAAAGCGCAGGATGCGCGCGCCGGGGGGCGCGACCTTCGTCAGCTCGGCGTCGGCCATGGCGCCGCGCGTGACGGACACGCTCTTGCCGTCCAGGTCGGCCCAGCTCTTGATGGACATCGACTTGGGCGCGAACAGCGCCTGGAAGAAGGGCGAGTAGGCGTGCGAGAAGTCCACCACCTCCTCGCGCTCGGGCGTCTTGCCCAGCGTGGAGATGATCAGGTCCACCTTGCCCGTTTGCAGGTAGGGCACGCGGTTGGCACTGATGACGGGAACCAGCTCGGGCGTGGCGCCCAGCTTTTTGGCCACGTAGTTGGCCATGTCGATGTCCAGGCCCTGCGGGTGCAGGTCCTTGCCCACCATGCCGTAGGGCGGGTAGTCGGTCGGGATGGCGATGCGCACCTTCTTGCTGCTGGTGATCTGGTCGAGCGCGCTGGCGGTTTGCGCGCTGGCGGCGCCCGCCAGGGTGCAGGCGGCCAGCAGGCCCGTGGCAAGGCGGCCGAGAAAGCGGTGGATCGTCATGGTGGTTCCTTTCGGGGGTCAGAGGGTGGGAAGCGGGATGCGGGGAGGGGACTGGGCGGGCAGCAGGCGCTGGTGCATCCAGCGCGCGGCGCAGGCCAGGGGTGAAATGACGGGTACGGGCAGGCTCTGCGCCAGCGCGGCGGCGGCCTGCCCCAGCGGGCCGCCGCCGATGACCACGGCCTGCGCGCCGTCCAGCGCCACGCAGTCGGCGGCGGCGCGGGCCAGCGCCTGTTCCAGCAGGGCGGGCTGCGC
>NZ_JASGDA010000019.1:0-33441 GCF_047607405.1 Acidovorax sp.
CAAGGGGCCTTCGCGGTGCAGCTTGGGGCGCGGCTTGGCAAAGTGCCTGCGCCTGTCGCTGCGCTGCTGAGCGTACTTGGAGGTGTAGCCGTTGCCACCCGCGTTGCGCTTGCATTCTCGGCTGATGGTGCTGGGGCTGCGGCCCAATGCCCTCGCTATGGCTCGCAGGCTCTGCTTTTGCTGTAGCCCCAGCGCTATCGCATGGCGCTCCATCTCGCTCAGTTGTTCGTAGGTGTTCTTTGTCATGGGGCCTCAATTTTGAAGGGGTGTTGCACTTCAGATTTGAGGCCGCCCTGGGTTTGCGCCGTTTTTGACCATAAAAAAGCCGCCCGGTGTGCCCGGGCGGCTTTTTTGTGCGCGGGGCGAAGGCGCTTACACCTTCTTCTTGATCAGCCCATAGATCACCAGCAGCACGATGGCGCCGACGACCGATGCGATCCAGCCAGCCGGTGCGCCTTGCGCGTACCACCCCATGGCCACGCCGACGTAGCTTGCCAGCAGCGAGCCTGCGATGCCCAGCACGGTGGTCATGATCCAGCCGAGTTGGTCGTCGCCCGGTTTGACGGCGCGTGCGATCAGGCCGACCACGAAGCCGACGATGATGGTTCCGATGAGGGAGAGCATGAGGAGATCCTTTCAGAAAAAGCAGGACGCGACTGTACTGCCTTTTCGTGGCACCGGAGCGTTGGCAGGCGCTACAGCGCATCCATGATGTGCTTCCACTCGCCCGGCTCCACCGGCGTAATGGACAGGCGGCTGCCTTTTTGCAGCACGCGCATGCCCGCCAGTTCAGGGCGGCTGCGCAGCTCCGCCAGGCTGACGAGCCGCGTCTTGCGCAGCGCCTGCACGTCCCGCAGCAGCCAGCGCGGGTTGTCGGGGGGCGACTTGGGGTCGTGGTAGGGCGAGGCGGGGTCGAACTGCGTCGGGTCCGGGCGCACGCCCGAGGCCACGCGCGCGATGCCCGCAATGCCGGGCGCGGGGCAGCTGGAGTGGTAGAACAGCACGCCGTCGCCCACCCGCATGTCATCGCGCATGAAGTTGCGCGCCTGGTAGTTGCGCACGCCCGTCCAGGGCACGGTCTGGCCGGGCGCGGCCAGGGCGTCGTCGATGGAGCATTCGGCGGGCTCGGACTTCATGAGCCAGTAGCGTATGGGTTCGGCCATTGCGCGCCTTCCATTCCGTCAGCGCCGGGCGGGCGCGGGCAGTTGCAACTGGGCTTGCTGCACCACGCGCACGCAGTCGCGCAGGTGCTGCTCGCCCAGGTAGCGCAGCGTGGCATAGCCCAGGGTGGCTGCCACGGCCTGCCCGGCAATGGGCACGTACTTGGCGGCCTGCTTGGTCGTCAGGCGCACGCCCACACTCTGGGTGGCGCGCAGCACCAGCTCGCGCGTGACCAGCTTGCCGATCAGCACCGAGCCGACCATGGCCACGGCCTTTTGCACCTGCTCGCGCTTGTGCGGGTCGAGCTGGTCGATCTGCTGCGGCGTGAGGCCGAACTCGGCGTTGATCTGCGGCAGCAGCCGCGAGAGCAGGGCGGCGTCCACCGCCCAGTCCAGGCCCGGCACGGGCACGGTGCTGGCGGCGGCCGCCACCAGCGCGCGGCGGTGCAAAAGCTTGCGGGCTCGCCGCACGGCAGCCGCCAGGGCCGGGTTGCCGGCCGCCATCTGGAGCGAAGAAAGTTGGGACATGGATGCTTTTTTAAACCAAAAGGATCGCCCCGCATGGTAGTCGGAGCCGCGCCGGGCGCATGTGGGCCCTGTCCGACAGGGGGGCGCGGCACGTGCCGACCGCGCCAGGCAGCGCGGCGCCCCACACTGGAGCCCGTCTTCACCCGGAGAAAGGAAAACGACATGTCCATCACGAACCGTTTCTTCTTCCGCAGCCTGTCGGTGGCCGTCTTGGGCGCCGCACTGGCAGGGCCGGGCCTGGCGGCGCCGCATCGCGGCGGCGAGGCGTCGCTGGCGCGGGGTGCCGTGCCCGACACCACGCCGCAGCAGCGCTACCAGACGGCCATCCGCGAGGCAGGCGGCGGTCTCAAGATCAGCTTGCAAGAGTGTCGCGCGCTGCATGCGCCGCAGCGCAAGGAATGCGAGTCGCAAGCCCGTGCGCGCTACCAGGCCGACATGGCGAAGGCCCAGGCCATTCTGCGCGGCGACCCCCATGCGGGGCCGGTGAATGTGGTGGGAGGGCCGATCCGAAGCACCGAAACGGTGTATCAGGTCAAGCCCTAATTGGTGTTGCTTGATGCGGGTGCGGCGGCATTCGCTTCACCACCAGCGACGCGGCGCGCGCCGTTGAAGCGGCGGGCCCAGTAGCCCACGTCCATGTCTTCCACGCGCACCTGGGCGCCGCTGCGCGGGGCGTGGATGAACTTGTTGTCGCCCACGTAGATGCCTACGTGGCTGAAGTTGCGACGCATGGTGTTGAAGAACACCAGGTCGCCGGGCTGCAGTTCCTTCTTGTCGATGACCTGCGTGGCGGCGGCCTGCTGGTCGGCACGGCGGGGCAGCAGCAGACCCACGGTCTGTTCGTAGATGGTGCGCACGAAGCCGCTGCAGTCGAAGCCCGTTTCGACGCTGCTGCCGCCGCGCTTGTAGGGCACGCCCAGGAACCCCATGGCGGCCACCACCAGGCCGGACGCACGGTCGGCCACGTTGTGGGCCTGGTCCACCACCTTGTCGGTGACCTTGTGACGCACGTCATCCAGGCGCGTGAGCAGGCGGCCCCGGTCGGAGGCGGGCGGGTCGGTGTCGTCGGTGTTCAGAGCCTGGGGCGCGGCCTGGGCGGCAGCGGCGCAGGCCAGGAGTAGAGTGCAGAGCCATCGGGACATAGGGGGCAGAGGTTAACACGGACGGTATGCCTGCCCGACAATGCCGCTTTACCGACCCCAACCGCAGAACAACCGCCATGCTGCTCGACGCCACCGAATCCCAACTCGTCCTGGTGGACTACCAGGAACGCCTGATGCCCGCCATCCACGACGGCCCCGCCGTGCTCGCCAACGCCCGCCGCCTGGCGCAGGTGGCGAACATGCTGGACGTGCCCGTGTGGGGCACCGAGCAGAACCCCTCGCGCCTGGGCCAGAACGATGCCGCCCTGCGCGCCCTGTGCCGCAAGACCCTCGCCAAGATGCACTTCAGCGCGGCAGACGAGGGCCTGGGCGAATGGCTGCGCCCGCCCGCCAAGCCCCAGGGCGGCAATGCGCGCAGCCTGCCCAGGCACCTGCAAAAGCCCCCGCAGCAACCTGCGGACGAGCGCCCCGCCATCGTCATCGCGGGCTGCGAGGCCCACGTCTGCCTGCTGCAAACCGCGCTGCAACTGGTGGAGGACGAGTTCGAGGTCTGGGTCGTCACCGACGCCTGCGGCTCGCGCACCGAGCGCAACCGCGACGCCGCCTTCGACCGCCTGGCGGGCGCGGGCGCCGAACTGGTGACGACCGAGATGGTGATCTTTGAATGGCTGGGCAGCTGCGAGAACCCGGCCTTCAAGGATGTGCTGGCACTGATCAAATAATATTGATCTTTTTGGCCTCCATCGCTTACTGCATAAGCGCGGACTGCTATCAAATTTTATAAATTCCTGGGCCGCATTCCGGCGCCAGGAGATCTGAGTTGTGCGGTCCGCTCAGACACGCCGGATTCATTCACACCTTCTGAGGAGACAAGCGCCATGACGAGCTACGCCGACTTCCACCGCCAGTCCATCGACCAGCGCGACGCCTTCTGGGCCGAGCAGGCGCAACTGATCGAATGGCAGACCCCGCCCCAGCAGGTGTGCGACTACGGCAACCCGCCGTTCGCCAGGTGGTTCGCGGGCGGCACCACCAACCTGTGCCACAACGCGGTGGACCGGCACCTGAAGGACCGCGCCAGCCAGAACGCGCTGGTGGCCATCTCCACCGAGACGGGTACCGAGCGCGCCTACACCTTCGCCGAGCTGCACGCCGAGGTGCAGCGCATGGCCGCCGCGCTGCAAAGCCTGGGCGTGAAGAAGGGCGACCGCGTGCTCATCTACATGCCCATGATCGCCGAGGCGGCCTTCGCCATGCTGGCCTGCGTGCGCATCGGCGCGCTGCACTGCGTGGTGTTCGGCGGGTTCGCGGCGGGCTCGCTCGCCGCGCGCATCGAGGACGCCGAGCCCGTGGCCGTGGTCAGCGCCGACGCGGGCTCGCGCGGCGGCAAGGTGGTGCCGTACAAGCCGCTGCTCGATGAAGCCATTGACCTCTCCAAACACAAACCCCAGGCCGTGCTGATGGTGGACCGGGGCCTGGCCCCCGCCGCCCTGCGCGCCGGGCGCGACCACGACTGGGCGGCGCTGCGCGCCCGGCACCTCAACGCGCAGGTGCCCTGCGAATGGGTGGACGCCACGCACCCCAGCTACACCCTGTACACCAGCGGCACCACCGGCAGACCGAAGGGCGTGCAGCGCGACACCGGCGGCTACGCCGTGGCGCTGGCGGCGAGCATGAAGCACATCTTCGACGCCAAGCCGGGCGAGGGGGTTTTCACCGCCGGGCCGCCCCAAGGTGAAAACGCGGCCCCCTCGGGGGGCAGCGACCCGCGTGAGCGGCGGAGCGTGGGGGTCTTTTTTGCGACGAGCGACATCGGCTGGGTGGTGGGCCACAGCTACATCGTCTATGGCCCGCTGCTCGCGGGCATGACCACCATCTTCTACGAGGGCCTGCCCACGCGGCCCGACGCGGGCGTGTGGTGGAGCATCGTGGAAAAGTACCAGGTCACGCACATGTTCTCGGCCCCCACGGCGGTGCGCGTGCTGAAAAAGCAAGACCCGGCCTACCTGCAAAAGCACAGCGTGAAAAGCCTGAAGGCGCTGTACCTCGCGGGCGAGCCGCTGGACGAGCCCACGGCGCAGTGGATCAGCGACGCGCTGCGCGTGCCCATCATCGACAACTACTGGCAGACCGAGACGGGCTGGCCCATCCTCACGCTGTGCAACGGCGTGGAGCGGCAGGCGTCGCGCTTTGGCAGCCCCGGCAAGGCCGTGTATGGCTACAACGTCAAGCTCATCGACGAATCCACGGGCGAGGAGCTGACGGGCGCCCACCAGAAGGGCGTGGTCGCCATCGAAGGCCCGCTGCCGCCCGGCTGCATGCAGACCGTGTGGCGCGACGACGCGCGCTTCGTCAACACGTACTGGAAGAGCATCCCGGGCCGCCTGATCTACAGCACCTTCGACTGGGGCATCCGCGATGCGGATGGCTACTACTTCATCCTGGGCCGCACCGACGACGTGATCAACGTGGCGGGCCACCGCCTGGGCACGCGCGAGATCGAGGAAAGCATTGCGTCCCACCCCGCCATCGCCGAGGTGGCCGTGGTGGGCGTGGCCGACAGCCTGAAGGGCCAGGTCGCCATGGCCTTCGCCGTGGTGCGCGACGCCGCCAGCGTGGCCGACGACGCGGCGCGCCTGAAGCTCGAAGGCGAGGTAATGCAGCAGGTGGATGCCCAACTGGGCGCCCTGGCCCGCCCCGCGCGCGTGTTCTTCGTGACGGTGCTGCCCAAGACGCGCAGCGGCAAGCTGCTGCGCCGCGCCCTGCAGGCCGTGGCCGAGCGGCGCGACCCGGGCGACCTGACCACCATGGAAGACCCGGCGGCCTTGCAGCAGGTGAAGGACTTGCTGGGGCATTGAGCAGCCGGCAGGGCTATGCTCGGCGACTGGTCCACTCCCCGCCGCCGAACCGCCATGCGCCTTGCCGTTGAAAACCTCGAAGCTTCCAAGATCCGCCAAGTCGCCAACGCGGGCATGGGCCGTGCCGACGTGCTGGCCTTCTGGTTCGGCGAGAGCGACGAAACCACGCCCGAGTCGGTGCGCCGCGCCGCCATCGCATCCATAGAGCGCGGCGAGACCTTCTATTCGCACAACCTGGGCCTGCCCGAGCTGCGCCAGGCGATCGCCGACTACGCCAGCGCGCTGCACGGCCCCGTCGATGCGGGGCGCATCGCCGTCACCTCGGGCGGCGTCAACGCGCTGATGGTGGCCATGCAGGCCCTGCTGGACGCGGGCGACGAGGCCGTGGCCGTCACGCCCGTGTGGCCCAACCTCACGGCGCAGCCCGCCGTGCTGGGCGCGCGCGTGTACTGCGTGCCGCTGCGCGCGCGGCAGGGCGCCTGGACGCTGGACCTGCAGGCGCTGCTGGACGCCATCACGCCCGCCACGCGCCTCTTGATCGTGAACGCGCCCAACAACCCCACGGGCTGGACGCTCACGCGGGCAGAGCAGCAGGCCATCCTGGCGCATTGCCGCCGCACGGGTACGTGGATCCTGTCCGACGAGGTGTATGAGCGCCTCTATTACGAATCCACACCGAACGGCTGCGCGCCCAGCTTCCTGGACATCGCCGCGCCGCACGACCGGCTGGTGGTGGCGCAGAGCTTTTCCAAGAGCTTCCTGATGACCGGCTGGCGCCTGGGCTGGCTGGTGCTGCCGCCCGCGCTGGTGGACGGCGTGGGCAAGCTCATCGAGTTCAACACCTCCTGCGCCAGCGTGTTCACCCAGCGCGCCGGGCTGGCGGCGCTGGCGCATGCGGGCGACATCACCCCGCCGCTGGTCGCGCACCTGCGCCGCTGCCGCGATACGCTGCTGCCCCAACTGGCCGCGCTGGCGCAGGTCGAGGTGGCCAGCCCGCGCGGCGGCATGTACGCCTTCTTTCGCCTGCACGGCTTTGGCGATTCGCTGGACGTGGCACGGCGGCTGGTGGCCGAGGCGGGCCTGGGCCTCGCGCCGGGCAACGCCTTCGCGCCCGAGGCGCAGGGCTGGCTGCGCTGGTGCTTCGCGTCCCAGGACGTGGCGCGGCTGGATGCGGGCGTGCAGCGCCTGCGCGATTGGCTATCAAAACAATAGCTGACTATGCTTGCTGCATAAGCGCTAGAGGCGGATTTGACCTAATTTTTTTGCCGCCAGGCTGCGGGCGGCTGCCACGCGCGTACCCAGTCGATGAACGCATCCAGCGGCATGGGCCGCGCGATGCAGTAGCCCTGCGCCTGGGTGCAGCCCAGCTGCAGCAGCAACTGGCCCTGCTCGACCGTCTCCACGCCCTCGGCGATCACGTGGTAGCCGAAGGAGCGGGCCAGGCCGATCACGCCCTGCACGATGGCCAGGTCGCCCGCATCGCCCATCATTCCGTGTACGAAGCTCTGGTCGATCTTGAGCGTGTCCATGGGCAGGCGGCGCAGGTAGGTGAGCGACGAGTAGCCGGTGCCGAAGTCGTCCAGCGACACCGTGACGCCCAGCGCGCGCAGGTCGGTGAGCGCATGGGCCACGGCGGCAAGGTCGTACAGGGCGGCGCTTTCGGTGATCTCGATCTCGACCATGTGCGCGGGCACCCCGGGGTGGCGGGCCAGGCACCGGGCCATCCAGTCCGCAAAACCGGGCGCTTGCAGGTGCTGGGCGCCCACGTTGACGGACACGGGCATGGCCAGGGCGCTGTCCTGCAGCCGCTCCAGGGTGGCCAGGGCGGTCTCGATCGCCCATTCGCCAAAGGTGATCTCCAGGTCGGTGCCCTCCAGCAAGGGCAGGAACTCGCCGGGCGGCACCACGCCGCGCTGCGGGTGCTGCCAGCGGCTCAGCGCCTCGGCGCCCACCACGGCGCCGCTGCGCATGTCCACCCGGGGCTGCAGGTACAGCGCGAACTGCGCGTCGGCCAGCGCGTCGCGCAGGAGGCGGCCTTGTTCGCGGGCCGCCTGCAGCGCGCGCTCCTGCGCCGCGTCGAACTGGTGGAAGCGGTTGCGGCCGGCCTGCTTGGCGGCGTACATGGCCTGGTCGGCATGGCGCAGCAGGGTGTCGGCGTCGGAGTCGTTGGCCGGGAACATGGTGTAGCCGATGCTGGCGGTGACCACCACGCGCTCGGTGCCCAGCGTGTACGGGGCGGAGATGCTCTCCATGACGCGGTGCAGCAGGCGCTCGCAGGCAGGGGCCGATTCCAGCGCGGGCATGAGGATCACGAACTCGTCGCCCCCCAGGCGGGCCACGCAGTCCAGCGGGCGCAGCGCGCGCGTGAGGCGCCCGGCCACCACCACCAGCAGCCGGTCGCCCGTGCCGTGGCCCAGCCGGTCGTTCACGGGCTTGAAGCCGTCCAGGTCCAGGTAGGCCACGCCCAGCTGCGTGCCGTGCTCGCGCGCCTGCGTCATGCTCTCTTGCAGCCTGCGGCCCAGGTGGACGCGGTTGGGCAGGCCCGTGAGCGCGTCGTACAGCGCCAGCCGCTGCAGCAGCACCTCTTGCTCGCGCTGGGGCGTCACGTCCAGGGCCACGCCCAGCATGCGCTCGGGGCGGCCCTCGGCGTCGAAGCCCACGATCTTGCCCAGGTTGCGCACCCAGCGGGCGTCGTCGCCGCTCTGGCTGACGCGCCAGGTGGCGTCGAAGGGCGTGCCGGGGTTCGCTGTATGGCGCGCCAGCTCGGCGGTGATGCGGCCGATGTCGTCGTGCGCCATGCCGCTGCTCCAGTACGCGGCGGCGCGCGGGTCGTCTTCGGACGCGATGCCGCGCAGGGCGCGCCAGCGGCTGTCGCCGGTGACGGTGCCGGTCTGCAGGTTCCAGTCCCACAGGCCCAGCGCGGCGGCGGAGATGGTCAGCGACAGCAGCTCCTCGCGCTCGCGCACCCGTTCCTCGCTGCGCTTGCGGTCGGTGATGTCGTGTACCGAGAACAGCCAGCAGGGCTCGCCGTCGAACTCGATGGCGCGCATGGACTGCATGACGGTGAGCGTCGCCCCCGAGCGGGCGCGCAGCCTGAGTTCGTAGCCGGTGAGTTGGCCGCTGGAGTCCACCGCGTCGATCATGCGCTGGCGGTCTTGCGGCGAGACGATGCCCAGCCCGACGGCGGTGCGGCCTATGGCGTCGTCGCGCGCAATGCCAAGCAGGTCTTCCCAGGCGGGGTTGATTTCCAGGTAGCGCCCGTCGCTGCGGTGCGACAGGCCCATGGGGTAGGGCACGAGCTGGAAGATGCGCGAGAAGCGCTCCTCGGACTGGCGCAGGCGCTGTTCGGCGCGCTTGGCCTCGTCGATGTCCTGGATCACGCCGCGCATGCGCGTGACGCGGCCGTCCTCGCCGGCCAGCGGCTCGCCGAGCGCGCGCACCCACGCCAGCCGCCCGTCGGGCAGCATCAGTTCCATCTCGATGCTCCATTCGACGCGCTCGTGGATGCACTGGCGCAGCTTGGCGCGCAGCGCGTCGCGGTAGGGCGGGGCGACGAAGCGGTCGATGTAGCCCTGCGGCAGCGGCGCGCCGGGCTGCATGCCGTGGATGGCGTAGCACACGTCCGTCCAATAGACGAAGCCCTGGCCCAGCGTGTCCTCCCAGGCGCCCAGCCGCGCCAGCCGACCCGCCTGCTCCAGCAGGCCGTTGAGCGCGCGCAGCTCCTGGCTGGCGCGCTGGATCTCGGTCATGTCGTGGAAGACGAAGGCAAAGCAGCGCTCGCCGTCGATGACCACGGACCGCGCGGAGATCAGCCCCGGCACCGACAGGCCGCCGCGTCTTTGCATGGTGACGGGTATGCGGTCCACCTTGCCGTCGCGCTGGTAGGTCTGGGTCACGCGCTCGCGCTCCTCGGGGCGCGTCCACAGCCCTATTTCGGCCGAGGTGCGTCCTATCACCTCGCCGCGCCGGAAGCCCAGCACCTCGCAGAAGGCCGGGTTGGCGTCGATGAAGCGGCCGTCCGGGCGCACGATGGCGGCCGGGTCGGGCAGCACCTGGTAGAAAGTGGTGTACTTGGCTTCGGAGGCGCGCAGCGCGTCCTCGGCCTCGCGGTGGGCGGTGATGTCCACGTCCATGCCGACCATGCTGGCCGGGCGGCCCTGCGCGTCGCGCCGCCCCACCATGCCGCGCGTCATCACCCAGCGCCAGCGGCCCGTGGTGTCCAGCACGCGGAACTCGGCCTCGTAGCTGCCTTCTTCGCCCTCCATGTTGCGCGACAGCCGGGCCGCGTTGCGCTCGGCGTCCACCGGGTGGCGGCGGGCGTACCAGCGCTGCCACAGCTCGGGGCTCTCCATGTCGGCGGGCGTGATGCCGAAGGTCTCGTAGAACTGGCCCGAGCAGCGCCAGCGGCGGCTCTCGATGTCCCATTCCCAGCGGCCCGCGCCCAGGGCGTCCAGGGTCAGGTGAAGTTCCTGGTCGCGCTCTTGCAGCGTGTGGCGCGCGCGCTCCAGCGCCACTTTCGTCTGCGCCCGCCCCACCAGCAACTGCCGCCCCAGGGCCAGGATGAGAAAGCCCGCGCTGTGGTGCCAGGGCACCCACGCCAGCCAGTCTTTCGCCGAGTCCATGGCGGGCGGCGCGCCCACCACGGCCAACAGGCACAGCGCGACGGCCAGGGGCAGCGTGACGGTCGCGCCCGCCATGGCAAGCCAGGGGGCCCATGGCCGTGGCAAGGCATCCACCCGCCGCCATGGCGCGGCAACCGAGGCGGCGGTCGCCAGCACGGCGGCAGTGACGAGCCACGATTGCGGTTCGCTCAACACCATGGCCGCCAGGGCCAGGGCTGCCGTGGTGGCCGCCGCCAGCGGCCCGAAATACAGGCCAACGAAAGCCGTGGCCGTGGGGTAGGCGAACACGCCGTACCGGGCCTCGCCGAACTGCATCACCGCCAGGACGAGGACGGAAACCAGCCCGCCCGTCAGGCCCACGAGCAGTTGCGTGGACCGCGAAGGGTGCAGCATCTGCGCGGGCCGCAGCATCGCCAGCACCGGGACGATCAGGACCAGCAGGCCCACTGCCAGCGCCGCTTCAGGGGCCATGATGAGGGGCGGGAAAACCCGGCGTCAAAACCATGCCCGGAGTTTAGGGCTTGTTACGTTTCTTACTGTATTGCCAAATGTCAACTACCCGTGCCGCGCGCCCTGACGAGCCCGGTGGACAGGGCGGTGCCGCACAAAATCACCAGCGCGCAGCCGATCATCCAGGGCGTGACGCGCTCGCCCAGGAACAGCGTGCCGTAGAACACCGCGAACACCGGCGCCAGAAAGGTCACCGCCAGCGCCCGGCTGGGCCCCGCGTGCGCGATGAGGCGAAAGTACAGGATGTACGCGATGCCCGTACACAGCACCGCGATGGCCGCGATGGCGGCCCAGGCGCGCGGCCCGGGCGTGTTGGCGGGCCACAGCCACAGCGTGGGCAGGGCCAGCCCCAGCGCGGCGCCGAGCTGGCTGCCCGTGGCCGTTGCCAGCGGCGGTATGCCCGTGAGGTAGCGCCGCGCATAGCTGGCCGCCACACCGTAAAAGCAGGACGCCAGCAGGCAGGCCGCAATGGCCCATGCGGCGCTGTCGCTCTTGATGCCGATGCCTGCGGGCGCGCGCCAGGCCAGCAACGCCACGCCGACGAAGCCCAGCGCCAGCCCCAGCCCGCGAAGACGGGTAATGCGGTCGCCCAGCCAGCCCCAGGCCGCCAGCGCGCCGAACAGCGGCACCGTGGCGTTGAGGATGGACGCCAGCCCCGTGGTGACGTGCAGCACCGCCCACGCGAACAGCGCGAACGGAATGGCCGAGTTGATGAGCCCCGACGCCAGCACGGGCCGCCAGTGCTGGCGCAGCGCGGGCCAGTGCCCCTGGCGCAGCATGATCGGCCACAGGAAGGCGGTGGCCAGCGCCACACGCAGGCCCGCCGTGGGCAGCGGGCCGAACTCGGACGCGCCCAGGCGCATGAACAGAAATGACGCGCCCCACAGGGCCGCGAGCAGGATGAATTCGCCGATCCAGGCGCGGGCGGGCAGGGTGGCGGGTGCGGGCTTCATGCGGCCTCCAGCGCCAGCAGCGCGGTCTTGCGCTCCAGCCCGCCCGCATAGCCGGTCAGGCTGCCGTCCGCGCCCAGCACGCGGTGGCAGGGCACCACCACGCTGACCGGGTTGCGGCCCACGGCCGCGCCCACGGCGCGCACCGCCGACGGGTTGTTCAGCGTGCGGGCCAGCGCGCCATAGCTGGTGGGGGCGCCGCGCGGCACGGCCCGCAGCGCCTGCCACACGGACTGCTGAAAGGGCGTGCCGCCGGACAGGTCCAGCGGCAGGTCGAACCCCTCGCGCTCGCCGCGCAGGTACTGGTTCAGTTGGCGGGCGGCTTCTTGCAGCACGGGGTGGCTGGGCGCGTCGGGCCAGTGGCGGGCGGGCGCGTGGCGCTGGCCCTCGAACCACAGGCCGCACAGGCCGCCGGGCGATGCCGCCAGCCGCACCGGGCCGAGCGGGGTGGTGGTGCGTGCCTGCACCGTGAGTGGGTGGAATTGCATGGGCGTTGAATATTGTTGGTCAAATTGGCATCTAGCGCTTATCCAGAAAGCACAAGCAGCTATTGTTTTGATAGTTTCGGGGCTGCCCAGGCGCGCAGCACGGCGTAGCTGCGCCAGGGGCGCCACGCTTGCGATGCCTCGGCGGCGGCGCGGGCGGGGTTCTTGTGGCCCTGCACGCCCAGCGCCTTGTGCAACGCCACGTCGCCCGCCGGGAAGGCGTCGGGCCAGCGCAGCACGCGCATGGCGATGTACTGCGCCGTCCAGTCGCCGATGCCGGGTATCTGGCGCAGCGCGGCGGTGGTGGCGTGTACGTCCGCGCCCGCGTGCAGGGCCAGCGTGCCGCCGTCCACCGCGCGGGCCAGGGCCACGATGGCGGCCTGGCGCTGGCGCACGATGCCCATCTGGCCCAGGGTTTCGCCATGAACGGCGGCCAGCACGGCGGGCGGGGGGAACAGGCGGTTGAGCGTATCGGGCCAGGGCGTGGCGATGGGCTCGCCCAGCCGCTGCACCAGCCGCTGGCCCAGCGTGCGGGCGGCGGCCACGGTGATCTGCTGGCCCAGCACGGCGCGCACGGCCAGCTCGAAACCGTCGAACGCGCCAGGCACGCGCAGGCCGTCGCCCTGCGGGAAATGCGGGTGCAGCACGGCGTTGATGGCGGCGGGGTCGGCGTCCAGGTCGAGCAACGCGCGCACCCGGCGGATCACCTGCGGCAGCACGGGGTACAGGCTGTCGCTGGCCTGCAGCAGCACCTGGTGGCGGGCGGCGTCGAAGCGGGCGCTGATCCAGCCCGTGGCCGTGGAGAGGCGCACCGTGCGGCGCAGCAGGCCCTGGGCCGGGTCCACCCATTCCACGCCGTCGAAGCGCCGCCGCTCGAAGAAGGCCAGCAGTGCCGGCGCGTCGAGCGGCGGTCGCCACGCCAGGCGAATGAGGCCGCGGCCTTCCGCGCTGCCGCCCTGGCGGCGCAGCTGCGTGGGGTTGAGCCGGTAGTGCTGCGCGAAGGCAGCGTTGAACCTGCGCACGCTGGCAAAGCCGCTGGCCAGCGCCACCTGCGTGACGGGCATGGGCGTGTCGGTCAGCAACTGCTTGGCCGTCAGCAGCCGCCGCGTCTGCAGGTATTGCAGGGGCGACACGCCCAAAGCGCCCTCGAAGATGCGGCGCAGGTGCCGGTCGCTCACGCCCAGGCGCTGGGCGAGCTGGGCCACGGTGGGCGCGCTGTCCGGCACGTCCAGCAGGCGCACGGCCTGCTGCACCAGGATGCCGCTCGCGTCCTGCGTGGACCACGCCAGCGCCTGCGGGGCCACCTCGGGGCGGCAGCGCAGGCAGGGGCGAAAGCCCGCGCCTTCGGCCTGCGCGGCCAGGGCGAAGAAGCGGCAGTTCTCGCGCCGGGGCGTGCGCACGGCGCAGACGGGGCGGCAGTAGATGCCGGTGCTGGTCACGCCGGTGAAGAAGCGCCCGTCAAAGCGCGCATCGCGGGTCGTCAGCGCGAGGTAGCGGGCGTCGTCTTCTGCGGTGGACATGCCGCTCATCATAGGAGGGCGGGGCGAGGGCGCTGGCCGTTTTCGGACATCGTCATTGGATGGATAACCGCCAAGCTTGCGAATTGTTGCCTTAATGGCGACAATCATCGCCTTATGAGCAACATTACACAGGCCATCAGTCTGCTGTTTCCGGCCAGCCGCCAACAAGTGCTGGCGGCGCTGCTGTTGCAGCCAGGGCGCAGCTTGCATTTGCGCGAACTGGCCCGCCTTGCAGGCAGCCATGCGGGTACGCTGGCGCGCGAGGTGGACAAGCTCACGCAGGCGGGCCTGCTGCTGCGCAGCGACCACGGCAACCAGTCGCACTACAGCGCGAATCTGCAGCACCCGCTCTATGCCGATCTGGCCGCGATATTCCGCAAGACGCACGGCGCGGTGCCCGCGTTGCGCACCGCGTTGGAGCCGCTGGCCCGGCAGATCGACCTGGCCTTCGTCTATGGTTCCATGGCGAGCGGCACGCACACCGAGCACAGCGACGTGGACGTGCTGCTGGTGGGCACGGCGGATTTCGTCACGGTGGTGCAGGCGCTGTACCCCCTGCACGAGCAGTTGGGTCGCGAGGTGAACCCAGTGGTGTGGGCGCCTCAGGAACTGGCGGCCAAGGCGCAGGCGGGCGATGCCTTCGTGCGCGACGTGCTGCGCAAACCCAAACTATGGATCAAGGGGGATGACCATGAGCTTGAGCAACTTGCAGGCCATTGGCCGCTTGCAGGCGCAGCCGCCTGACCCTGCGGGCATCGCCAAACTGTTGCAGGCTGCACGGCAAAACCTCGCCGATGCGCGCGTGGAGCAGATCAGCGCGAACAACCGTTTTGATGCCGCGTACAAATGCATCATGCAGTGCGCCATGCTGGGCCTGTGGGCGAATGGCTGGCGCACCTCCACCAGCCAGCCGGGGCACCACCAGACGGCGATCCAGACGCTGGATCAGACGATGGGCGTACACAAGGCCGACCTGATCGTGCTGGACGCCCTGCGCCGCCAGCGCAACCTGAATGACTACGAGGGCGATCCCATTTCGACTGCCACGCTGCAAGCGTGTGTGGCGGCGGCTGAAAAGCTGCTGGGGCATGCCGAGAACTGGCTGCGCGCCCGCCATCCTGATTGGCGAATAGTCTGAGGCTTCCCCAGCTCAACCATCCGCCAGCAGGTTCTGGAACGGCTCGCGGCTCTTGAAGCGGTACGCCCCAAAGTCCCGCTCGTCCGTGGTCAGGATGCGGCCATGGCCCAGGTGCTCGGCCAGCAGCACCAGCGAGCCGTCGGCCAGGTCCATGGGCAGGCTGGCGTAGCGCTCCATCAGGTTGGCCAGCCGCTCGGTCTGCGGCGCATCCCATTGCCACACGGCGATGCCGCCCGCCGCCACGTCGCGCAGCAGGGCCTGGGCGGCGGCAGTGCCTATCCAGCGCGTGAGCAGGTGCGTGGCCTCGGTCAGCACGGGCCAGGTGGTGATCCAGCCCTCGGCCTGCGTGGGCAGGGCGCGCAGGGCGCGGCGGTGCCAGGCGTCGTCGGCGTCGGCCAGGGCGTAGAAGAAACCGGCGTCCGCGATGATCATTCATCCCCCCTTTTTGGCGGGGTAGGGTGGCGGCGCGGGTTCATGCACTGCCAGGGGCCGGGTCGGGCTTTGCCCCTGGTGCTTGGCGCCCCAGCCTTCGGCCAGCCGGGCCTTGTAGCTGCTGGCCACGTCGGCGCGGCCACTGCGCCCCTGGCCGACAAAGGCCGCAAAGTGCGTCAGGCCGCCGCGCCGCGCCCGCACCTGGTCGTAATAGCTCTGCACGCTGGCGCGCAGCACCTCGCTGACGCCCAGGCCGGTGGCCTCGGCCAGGTAGTTGAGCTGCTGCTCGGCATCGCCTTCAAAACGCGCGTTGACCCGCATGGTGGGCTCCTTGGTGGAATCGTGTCATGCAGTGTATGACAAATCCAGGCAAAAAGGCAGCCCGCCTACAATGACCAGCTTTCCACAGGAGCTTTCAGTGCAGCCAACGCCCTCGATCTTCAAGGCTTATGACATTCGCGGCATCGTGCCGTCCACCTTGAACGAAGACGTGGCCCGGGGCCTGGGCCGCGCCTTTGGCACCGCCGCCCGTGCCGAAGGGCAGACCACGGTGGCCGTGGGGCGCGACGGGCGCCTGTCCGGCCCGGCGCTGTCGGCGGCGCTGATCCAGGGGCTGGTGGATGCGGGCATCGAGGTCATCGACGTGGGCATGGTCACCACGCCGCTGCTGTACTTCGTGGCCAGCACGCTGTGCCAAAGCGGCATCCAGGTCACGGGCAGCCACAACCCCAAGGACTACAACGGCTTCAAGATGGTGCTGGGTGGCCGCGCCATCTACGGGGACGAGATCCAGGGCCTGCGCCGCACCATGGAGCAGGAAAGCTGGCAACTGCGCCCCGGCGGCTCGGTGCGCGACGCGGACGTGCTGCCCGCGTACACCCAGCGCATCGTTGGCGACGTGAAGCTGGCGCGGCCGATGAAGATCGTGGTGGACAGCGGCAACGGCATCGCGGGCGCGTCGGCCCCCGGCATCTTCCGCGCGCTGGGCTGCGAGGTGGTCGAGCTGTTCTCCGAGGTGGACGGCAGCTTCCCCCACCACCACCCCGACCCGAGCAAACCCGAGAACCTGCGCGACCTGATCGCTGCCCTGCAAGCGAGTGACGCCGAGCTGGGCCTGGCCTTCGACGGCGACGGCGACCGCCTGGGCATCGTGACCAAGGACGGGCAGAACATCTATCCTGACCGGCAGATGATGCTGTTCGCACAGGACGTGCTCACCCGCGTGCCGGGCGGCACCATTTTGTTCGACGTGAAATGCAGCCAGCGCCTGGCCCCCGCCATCGCCCAGGCGGGCGGCGTGCCGCTGATGTACAAAACCGGCCACTCGCTCATCAAGGCGCGCATGAAAGAGGTGGATTCACCCCTGGGCGGCGAGATGAGCGGGCACATCTTCTTCAAGGAACGCTGGTTCGGCTTCGACGACGGCACTTACGCGGGCTGCCGCCTGCTGGAGATTTTGAGCCGCCATGCCGACCCCGGCGCCGTGCTCAACGCCCTGCCCACCAGCCACTCCACCCCCGAGCTGAACGTGGCCTGCGCCGAGGGCGAGCCGCACCGCCTGACCGCCGAGCTGCAAGCCCTGGCCGCCGACGCCTTCCAGGCCCCTGCCGCCATCAGCGCCATCGACGGCCTGCGCGTGGACTGGCCTGACGGCTTCGGCCTGATCCGCGCCAGCAACACCACGCCGGTGTTGGTGCTGCGCTTCGAGGGCCACACGCCCGAGGCGCTGGCGCGCATCCAATCCGCCATGCTGGCGCTGCTGCGCCGCGTCAAACCCGATGCGCAGGTGGGCGCCGCCGCGCACTAGATGTCGATAGCCCGCGCCCTGTATTCGATCCTGACCTGGTGCGCCCAGCCCCTGCTGCGCCGCAAGCTGCGCCGCCGCGCCCGGGCCGAGCCGGGCTATGCCCACGCCGTGGGCGAGCGCTTTGGCCGCTACGCGCCGCCCATCGACAGCCTGATGCTGCACAGCGGCACCGACCCGCAGGGCCGCTTTGTCTGGATCCACGCCGTCTCTTTAGGCGAAACGCGCGCCGCCGCCATCCTGCTGGCCGCGCTGCGCGAGCGGTTGCCGGGCATGCGCCTCTTGCTCACCCACGGTACCGCCACGGGCCGGGCCGAGGGTGAAAAGCTGCTGCTGCCCGGCGACGTGCAGGTGTGGCTGCCCTGGGACACGCCGGGCGCGGTGGCG
The DNA here is from genome assembly GCF_047607405.1 of Acidovorax sp. GTDB lineage: Bacteria > Pseudomonadota > Gammaproteobacteria > Burkholderiales > Burkholderiaceae_C > Acidovorax. Next base: position 17,498 of record NZ_JASGDA010000019.1, read on the forward strand.
CGGTTTTTGCGCAAGTTCCGGCCCGCCATCGGCATCCTGATGGAAACCGAAGTCTGGCCCAACCTCGTGGCGGGCTGCCGCCAGCACGGCGTGCCGCTGGTGCTGGCGAATGCGCGGTTGAGCGAGAAATCCCTGCGCAAGGCCCAGAGGCTGTCCCGCTTGTCCCGCCCCGCCTACGCGGGCCTGGCGGCGGCCTGGGCGCAGACCGAAGACGACGCCACCCGCCTGCGCGCCCTGGGCGCCCCCGTGCGCGGCGTGTTCGGCAACCTCAAGTTCGACGTGGTGCCCGACGCGGCCCAGCTCGCCCAGGGGCGGGCATGGCGCGGGCTGTCGCTCAAGCCCGTGCTCCTGTTCGCCAGCAGTCGCGAGGGCGAGGAGGCGATGTGGCTGCAAGAATTCTTGAAGCAAAAACAGGCTCCAGCCCAATCAGAGCAAGCGCAAGAAGCTATCAATACAGAAGCACAATGGCTCATCGTGCCCCGCCACCCCCAGCGCTTCGACGAGGTGCATCAGTTGCTGCTGGACGCGGGCCTCACCGTCTCGCGCCGCAGCACTTGGGCGGCAGGCCCGGATGCCGCCGACGTGTGGCTGGGCGATTCGTTGGGCGAAATGGCGCTGTACTACGGCCTGGCCGACACGGCCTTGCTGGGCGGCAGCTTTGCGCCCCTGGGCGGGCAAAACCTCATCGAGGCGGCGGCCTGCGGCTGCCCTGTGGTGCTGGGGCCGCACACCTACAACTTTGCCGACGCGGCGGATCTCGCCTGCGCGGCGGGCGCTGCGCAGCGGGTGGACGGCATGGCCGAAGGCATGGCGGCGGCTTGCGCGGTGGCCAGTGATTCCGCTCGCTTGCTTGAAATGCAGGACGATGCGCTGCGATTCGCCGCAGCGCATCGGGGCGCTGCAAAGGCAACGGGTGATGCGGTGGTGGCGTTATTTGGGCGACGCTGAACACGCCCCTGAGCACAAACCAGCGCGGTCGAACTCCCAAATGTCTCCCATATTCATGGGATGGCACGCGCGTTCGCTTGCCGCGACGATAGCTGGATAAGGGCACGCCTTAAACTCCTCATATATAGTGGCCCGTGATCCCTTGCACCATGTCAGCGTCACCGCGTACTTCCTTCGCCATCACCCGTTCCGTCTGCAATGCCTTGTTCCTGCGCGAAGCGGTTGCACGGCTCAGCGCCTCGCGCGGGGCCTGGGCATGGATCGTGCTCGAACCCGTGCTTCATGTGCTGTTCATGCTGTTCATCTTCACGGTTCTGCGGGCCAGGACCATCGCCGGTGCGGACGCCACCTTCTGGCTGCTGGTCGGCATGGTGAGCTTCTTCACCGCGCAAAACGTCTTCCAGCGGTCCATGGGAGCCATCGACGCCAATGCGGCACTGTTTGCCTACCGGCAGGTGCGGCCCGTGGATACCGTGTTCGTGCGCTTTGGCCTGGAGGTTCTGCTGGGCCTGACCGTCGCTGCCGTGCTACTGCTGCTGGCGGGCTTGCTCGGCCATGCCAGCGCCCCGTCTGACCCGCTGGGGGCTCTTGCGGCCTACGTGGGGCTCATGCTGTGCGGCCTGGGCCTGGGGCTTATCCTCTCCGCTGCAGGTCAACTGGTGCAAGAGGTGAACAATGTCGCCTCTTTTCTGTTCAGGCCCTTGTACTTCCTGTCGGGAGTCATATTCCCATTGGCCGTCGTGCCCGTGCAGTACCGCGGATGGGTGTTCCTCAATCCCTTCGCCCATGGCCTCGAATTGCTGCGCGCCAGCTTCTTCCCCATCTACCACGAAGCCCCTGAAGCCAATTTTGGCTACCTCTACGTTTTCGCCGTGGGTTCCATTTTTCTGGGCCTGGCCCTTCACGTGCGCTTTGCGGAAAGGCTCAGGGCCCAATGATCGTCGTCGACGACGTACACAAGCGCTACCACACCCCCCATGGCCCGGGCCGCTGGGTGCTCAATGGGGCCAGCTTCACCATACCGCCCAAGGTCAGCGTGGGCCTGGTCGGGCGCAATGGCGCGGGCAAATCCACGCTGCTGCGCGTTATCGGCGGCATCGACACGCCCACGCGCGGCAAGGTACAGCGCAACTGCCGGGTGTCCTGGCCCATGGGCTATGGCGGCCTGCAGGGCTCGCTTACCGGGCGGCAGAATGCCAAGTTCGTTTGTCGGCTGCACGGCGATGAATCCGACATGGCCGAAAGAATTGCCTACGTCGAAGACTTCGCCGAACTGGGCACTGCCTTTGACGAGCCGGTACGCACCTACTCTTCGGGCATGAAGTCGCGCCTGCAGTTCGGCCTGTCGCTGGCATTCGACTTTGACGTATATATTTCTGACGAGGCCACCTCCGCTGGCGACGCAGCCTTCCGCAAGAAGGCATCAAAAGCATTCAAGAGCATTGCTGACCGGTCGGGGCTGATCATGGTCTCGCACAGCGACAGCACGCTGCGTCAGTTTTGCAGCGCCGGCATCTGGCTGCATGAAGGCCAGGCCCATTGGTTCGACTGCATCGACGATGCGCTCCAACACTACAAGAACAGTCTCCCCGCATGACAGATCCCCTCCAGAACAACAACCACGAAAGCAGCAGGCTCAAAAAACTCTTGCGCATGCGGGCTTTGGTAGTGGCGCTGGCCGCCTCGCTGCTGGCAGCACTGTATTGGGGGATCATCGCCTCCGACCGCTATGTATCCGAGGCCCAGATACTCATTCAGCACACCGACATGGCGTCAGGGCAGGCGCTCGACTTTAGCTCTCTGCTGACAGGTAGCGGCAGCGCCAGCCGGGGCGACCAGATGCTTCTGCGCACCCGGCTGTTGTCGGTGGACATGCTGCAGCAGTTGGATCAACAACTCGACCTGCGCGGGCACTTCAGCAGCAATGACCATGACATCCTCTCGCGCATGTTCTGGCACGACGCCTCGCTGGAGTTCTTCCATCGCTACTACCTCTCGCGCGTCAGCGTGGAATACGACGAATACGCCGGCACGCTCATCGTGGAGGCCCAGGCATTCAGCCCGGAGATGGCCCAGCGCATCGCCCAGGCCCTGGTGCACGATGGCGAACAATTCATGAACCGCATGGGCCACCAGCTGGCACAGGAGCAGGTGGACTTTCTGGAAAAGCAGGTGCAAGAGCGCGGCCAACTGGCCCTGCAGGCACGCCAGAAGGTGCTGGCCTTCCAGAACGCGAAGGGGCTCGTATCGCCCCAGGCCACGGCCGAGAACCTGGCAGGGGTCATCAACAAGCTCGAGGCACAGCTCACCGAGCTGAATGCCCGCAAGACGGCGCTGCTGGGCTACCTGGCACCCACCGCGCCGGGCGTCGTCGAACTGGACTTGCAGATCAATGCCGTGCAAAAGCAGATGCGTGCCGAGCAGGACCGCCTGACAGGCACCAAGGGCCAGGAACTGAACCGCACGGTGGAGGAATTCCAGCGCCTGGAGCTTGAGGCCCAATTCATGCAAGATGCCTACAAGAGCGCGCTTGTCGCCCTGGAGAAGGGCAGGGTAGAGGCCACGCGCATGCTCAAGAAAATCTCGGTACTGCAAAGCGCAAACCTGCCCGAATACCCGCTGCAGCCGCGCCGCATCTACAACATTGTCGCATTCACCCTCGTTGCCTTGCTGCTGGCCGGCATCGTGCAACTGCTGGTGGCCATCGTGCGCGACCACAAGGATTGACCCACCCCATGCAACATCTTCTTGCCCCCCAGCCGCGCATCCGCCATGCGCTGGCGGCGGCCTTGGCAACGGCCCTGCTGGCAAGCGCGCCCGGGCATGCCCAACCCATCACAGACCCCCTGCAAATCAACCAGGCACTGGGGCGATCCAGCCCGGCGGCCCCCGCCGCTGCGGCAGCGTCCGCGCCTGCCGCTGACGCATCCGCCGCCCAGCAGGCTCCGCGCCTGCCCCAGCCCCCGCAAACGGCCGACTACACGGCCAACCTCAACAGCGACGTTTTCGGCGCCAACCTGTTCACCGGCCAGTTTGCGCGCGGCGGCGCCACGCAGTTCAACCCGGACTACCTTGTTGCCGTGGGCGACCGCGTACACGTGCGCCTGTGGGGCGGCTACACCTTCGACAACCAGGCCGTGGTGGACCCGCAGGGCAACATCTTCGTGCCCCAAGTAGGCCCCGTCAGTATCGTGGGCGTGCGCAACAGCGAACTGCAACAGCGCGTGGAGGCCGCCGTGCGCGGCGTGTTCCGCTCCAACGTATATAGCTACGCCAGCCTGGCCGACGCACAGCCCGTGCGCATCTTCGTGGGTGGCAACGTCATGCGCCCCGGCCTGTACAACGGCACCAGCATGGACAGCCTGCTCAACTACCTGGACCAGGCCGGCGGCATAGACCCCGAGCGCGGCAGCTTTCTGGCCGTGCAGGTCAAGCGCGGCGCCAGCGTGCGTGCCACCTTCAACCTGTACGACTTTCTGCTCAATGGCCAATTGCCGCTGCTGCAGTTGAGCGATGGCGACGTGATCTTCGTGCCGCCTGTTGCCAACCGGGTGAGCGTCTCTGGCATGGTGAACAACGCCAAGCGCTTCGAATTTGCCAAGGGCGCGGAAACCGCGGCCCAACTCATGCAACTGGCCAAACCCCTGGCCCAGGCCACGCACGTGCGAATCACGCGCAACACTGGCACCGTCAAGAACACCGAGTACTACCCGCTGGAAGACGCGCAAAACGTGCAACTGCAGAACGGCGACCAACTGGAACTCACATCCGACAAAAAACCCGGCACGATTACCGTGCGCGTGGAAGGCGAGCACATGAATCCGCAGGAATACGTGCTGCCCTACGGCACGCGCCTGGGGGCGCTGATGCAAAGCATCCAGACCCTGCCCGATGCCGAGCCCGAAAGCATCCAACTGTTCCGCCAGAGCGTGAAACAGCGCCAGAAGGAAATGCTGGCCACCAGCCTGCGCAGTCTGGAATCGGCCCTGCTCACCGCCCGCAGCGGCAGCGAAGGAGAAGCCAACCTGCGCAAGGAAGAAGCCGACCTGACGCTGAAATGGGTCGAACGCGCCAAGCAAATCGAGCCCTCTGGCCAGGTGCAGATCGCCCAGGCCAGCCAACGCGACAACATGCTGCTGGAAAACGGCGACGTGATCCGCATCCCGCGCAAGGACGGGCTGGTGCTGGTCAGTGGCGAAGTGCTGTTCCCCAACGCCGTCGCGTTCGACGGCGGGCTGAGCCTGGGCGACTACATCAACCGCGCGGGCGGCTTCACCCAGGTGGCGGACAACGCCCGCGTGGTGATCGCGCACCGCAATGGCGCATTCGAGCAAGTGGACATGGGCCGTATTTTTGCTAATGCCGATATCAAGGCAGGCGACCAGATTCTGGTGCTGCCCAAGGTGGACGAGAAGAAACGCCAGTTCTGGAAGGACATTACGCAGATCATGTATCAGATTGCGATTGGGGCGAAGGTCGTGCTTGGACTTTGATTGTTGAATAGCAAAGGAGTTTTAATTATGATAAAAATTCTGACCGCTCTGCTTCTCATGGGTTTTTCGGCAAGTGGATGGGCAGGAAATCAATGCGATATTTCCTCTATCGGTGAAATCTCAGGCCGCAAGGACTTGCCCGCAAATTGTGCGTACCAGGGGAGCATTTCCATTACCCAAAGCAATACATCTCTTGACTGCCATGGCTCTGCTTTTATGGCAGGCATCAATGATGAAGTGGGGTTATTGATTGAATCAAAAGGAAAAGAGTTACGCAACGTTTCTGTAAAAAACTGCCAGTTCGTTGGCTATAAAAAAAACGGGGTTTTTGTTGGCTGGAGAGGTGTTGACTCAAAAAAAGGGGTTGATCACGCAGAAATATATAAAAAAACACCTCATGATATTATTCTAGATAATATATTCGTCGATAAATCAGGCGCGGTCGGAGTTTATTTTGACGATTACACTCAAAATATTGAATTGAAAAATTCAACCATCAAAAATTCAGTTGGGGTTGGGATCTACCTAGAGCATAGCTCCAGGAATCAAAAAATCATAAACAACACGATTGCATTTAACGGCCTCGGATCGAGCGATAGAAAGGCAAAACGAGAGGGGTTGGCCATAGACTCCTCAGCCTTTAATGCGATTGAGGGAAATACATTCCAAGGAAATGGCGCCGGCGGAATATTTCTTTATAAAAATTGTGGCGAGCACATTGATACAGGGAGGCAAGTTATTCGATGGCAGCATAGTGATAAAAATACAATAAAAAATAACTCCTTCATCGATGAAAAAATTGGAGTCTGGCTGGCCTCTCGTCAAAACAAGGACCTTCGATTCATGGGTTGCGGCGACAAGATGCTGAACGACAAAGGCTGGTACGCCGACTACGCGGACTCGAATTCGGTTCAGGCGAACTACTTTTGCCGGACTGGGAAACCCGTAGTTGATAATGGCAAAAATAATGTCATTGATTCAAATTATGCATCGTGCAAATTTGACTCTAAAAAATAAATGCAGTCAACTTTATCTTGGAATTGGCCATGAAAAAAATCATCACCTTTGGTACTTTTGATGTTCTTCATGTTGGGCACATCAGAATCTTGCAACGGGCAAGGGCACTGGGTGGGCATCTGACCGTTGGGGTTTCATCCGATGCTTTGAATTTTTCCAAGAAACAACGCTATCCTATTTACTCGGAAAATGATCGCATGGAGATTATCAAATCCATCCAAGGCGTTGATGAGGTTTTCAGGGAAGATTCGCTTGAATTGAAGGGTGAATATATCAAAAAATACAATGCAGATGTCCTTGTGATGGGGGATGATTGGGTTGGCCGTTTTGATGAATTCAAGAGTTTGTGCGATGTTCTTTATCTTCCGCGCACTGAGGGGATTTCCACGACACAACTTATTGTCAACATCAAGGCATACGTCTGATGTCAATTCATGAAATTTGCCACCTAAAATGATACAAACCGCCAATCTGAAGATCGGCTTCATTGGCTGGAACCCGTTCCAGCTTCTGCATGTCAAGAAGGTAATCGAGGCATTGCCGGGCTCGTGTTTCATTCTTGAGCAAAGAGCGGACTATCTTGATGAGTTTGATAACTCTCTGCTTACCAATCCATCTGTTCCTGTGCTAGTATGGCCTCGTGCAACGATTGATGCCCTCGATGGTATTTTTGACATCATCGTATGTCAGGTGCCATTTTCAAAAATACAGAACTTCACAAAAAGTCGCATTGCAATGATGCAATATGGCTATGCAAAAGAAGTCCATAATTATGGTGCGTGGCGGTCTTTCTCCAGTCTTTCTCTGGCATATGGAGATTATGCTGCGCGAAAGCTCTCTCATTTCGGCCCGGCACTGCCGGTGGGCAATTCAAGATACGATGACTGGGCCTCTACGGAATTCCATGAGAGCGCTAAGCGCGATCATTTTAGTGGCTTAGATCCGTCTCGAAAAACAATTCTTTATGCGCCCACGTGGGGAGACTTATCCAGCATCGAGGAGTTCTCCGGGGCGGTGTTTGATTTGAGCGAAAAATACAATGTTGTGCTGAAGATGCACCATAATACGGCATTGCTCGAGTCTGGGCGTGTCGGGAAAATATCTAACCCAAAGATAAAGTATTTCGGCGCCAATGCCGATTTGATGGAACTTCTGTCAATAGCCGACCTTGCCATATCAGATTACAGTGGGGCAATTTTTGATGCATTGTTTGCCCAAAAGCCCGTTGTTCTTCTTGATATGGATCTGACCAAGGTCATGGGCAAGAAGATCGATGTGCATAGTCTGGAGTACGAGCAACGTGATGCAATTGGGATGCGTGTTTCCCGTCCAGACATGCTGCTTGATACGGTGGATGCCGCTTTCGAGCAAGAGGCGCAATTGATTGCCAAGGCGGCCCCCCTGCGCAAGGATTTGTTCAATGATTCTCCCGGCGCCACGCAGCGCATTGTTCAGGCGCTGCAAGACCTTGGCACCGGGCTGCATGAGCCATCGCAAATCCAGTCTTACGTTCGTAGCGAGATTATTGAGCTTTATAAGGCTAAAGCAAAAATAACATCGCTGACCAAGAAAATTGAGACGCTGGAGGCGGCTGCAAAATATGCAGCGAATGCGAATGCAAAAGTCTCTGCCAAAACTTCTGTGATGAAGCCTGCTGCAGCAGCCAAAAAAATAAGAAAGATATGAAAAAGATTTCACGTCGAATTTATTTTCTTGCGGCCAAGGCATTTGCATTTATTAATGGTAAGTCGTTTGCGCTTTCCATTCTTGATCGTTCTGGCATGAGGAGTGCCTCCGTTCAGTGGCTTCGCTTCGGGATAGATCTGGCCAAGAAAAAGCAGGATAAAGAGCGGTTGAAAAGATATGCTGATATCGCCCTTGATAATTATCCTGGCAACACCATTGGCTATCTGGAATCTGCAGAAATTCTTTGTGCGGAAGGTGATGTGGAGGGGGCGTACGCACTGCTTCTGAAATCGCCCAGAAGCAAGCAGAGCAATAAGAAGCTGGCAGAGATTAGCTTGCAAAGAAGGGTTAGTGATGAATTTTCTGCTGATTTGCGAAGTACTCAGGCTCCCGATCCTGAATGGTTGAAAGAAGCTCAGGGTGAGCAGCAGATAGAAGACATCAAGGATGAGGAAAAGCTGAGAAGCATGCTGGCCAATTCCACAAAGGAGTTACGCCACAATATCCTCAATTGGGCAAGCTATAGGCTCCAATCCTCGATTCTTCTTGCACTAGGAGAAAATGACAAGGCCCTTGGGTTTTTAATGCGGATGCCTCGGGTGGTATCGCGCGGGGAAAGCTATTATTTGCTTTTGGCAAGGGCCTACAAAGAAACGAAAAATTTTCGTGCTCTGCTCGAGGTCATGCGTACCTTGCACTGCAATTATCCGCAGGATCATCGTTACCTTTTGAGGATTGCGGAGATTTATCGGGATGATGGCAATTGGCTCACTGCATATGTATACATTAAGGCCGCACGGCTTCTGTATCCAGAGTATGGCAGTATTCGCCAATTGACATTTGAAGCGGATCATTTATTGATCGAGCAGGCCCGTGAAACGCTGAAGGATATCGAGGACTTCACACCGGCGAATATTCTGAAATTTCTGCCCATGATCAATCGGGTCTCCGTGTTCTTCCCGGACATGCGCGCATCGTTCTCACGCTGGAGGGCAACCGCCATCAGGGAGTGGAAGGAGCGTCCTTTCCGCTCCACCGCCCATTTCAACAAGGTGTTGAACCTGGCGATCAAGTTGCGTTGGTATGATGAGGCGCGGCAACTGCTTCTGGACAGCACGCAAAAGAATATTACGCCTGATCCGGAGCTGTGCGCCTGGCATCTGCGTATTGAGCAGGAGTTGGGTGGTATCTCCAACTTCCTGTGTGTTGCACATCTCAATGAGAATCAGGATTCGTTGCTCGGTATTTTGAATGGTGCGGCCATTGAACTGGATCTGGCAAGCATGGACAGCAGCAAGGTTGTGGAGGTCTTCATTCCAACGGCCTTCTTCTCCGATGGGGAGGATGAAAAACCAAGCTATTCAACCGTTCGGACATTCCTGCGCACGATATATGAGTATATCTTGTCGCGCAGCGATATCGTCATTGTACCCCGGCACCAGTTCAACTGGCGGTATGCGGATCGCAGGCTTGTGGCCAAGGCGCTTAGCTACCATACAAGCTCTGCAGAGTTTGACTCTACCTGGATGCATGTACAAGAAGCGTCACTGGCTGGGCGCTGTACGATGGATCATCAGGGGTTTGCAGGTTTTTCAAGCCTTGCCACTGACCACGAGAAGATCCGGAGGTTTACTCAAGATCTGCCTGATTCGGTTCTTGAGGAAAACTATCAGGTGATGTATGAGAAGTATGTGCAGTCTAATGTTTCAAAATACGCGCAAAGTGAGGAAACTGACCATATAGAAGGCCGGTACGTTTTTGTCGCCCTGCAGGTCCCGACGGATGTCGTGGCAATGCTCGCCCATATCAAGGGCGTTGATATGCTCCGGATTGTGGCGGAGCATTATGCCGGCACCGATGTGAAGGTCGTGGTCAAGCGTCATCCATATTGTTCCAGTGTCAGCGTTGAGGCAGCTATTGGCGAACTGAAGAAATCAGGAAAAATTATTGATTCGCACGGCTCGGTGCATCATTTGATCGACAATGCAGAGGCAGTTTATGTCGTCAACTCCGGGGTGGGTCTTGAGACATTGCTGCACATGAAGCCGATTATTGTCGCCGGGTCTTGCGATTATTCGTATGCTGCTTCGGTAATGGCTCGATCGGAGTTGGAGTTGCGGGATATTTTGAATAAAAATAATGCCCTAGTAGATCGGCGCCGCGTTATGGAGTTTCTTTATTACTACATGCAAAAGCAATCGATTGCGTGCGATGATGCCTCAATGATTGAGGGGCGTGTGCGAGCATGGTTGGATAGCTGATATTCTTGGATGGGCTGCCTGGGCTGTGTTTAAAATAAAGACTCCTCAATTTTATGCATTGAAATATGGCCGCGAAAACACATATACACACCTATGCCGATGACTTAGGAAATAAAATATCTTCAAGCATTGAGTGTGCTGAGGCAACCATCATCTTCAGAGGTGAAAACAATACTCTTGTAATAAGAGACGGCGCCCAGATTCAACAGCTTGAAGTGTATTTCGACTGCAATAATGGCTATCTGGAGATAGGGGCATGTTCTATTCCTGGGAAGGGAATCAAGGCCAATATTCGTGTTGGCGAGAAATCAAAAATCATCATTGGGGATAATTTCACTTGCACTTCCAAGTGCATGATCTCTGCTGTTGAGTGCTCCAATATATTCATTGGGAATGACTGCATGATTGCAGCCCAGAACGAGATAAAAACCGATGATTCTCATCCAATCTTTGATGTTCGCACGGGAAAGCGTGTGAACATGCCAAAGAGCATTCATATGGGAAACCATGTCTGGCTGGCGCGAAGGGCTGTTGTGCTGGGCGGAGGCTGGATGGGTGATGGTTCTATTCTTGGCTATAACTCGGTTCTCAAGGGACGCATTCCAAATAACTGTATTGCAGTGGGGATTCCTGCACGCGTCACAAAGAAAGATATTGCATGGGAGCGCCCGCATCTTTCCCTTGTGAAGCCGTATGTGAAGCCGGATGCGACTTTCGTCAATCGTTCCCCCTACTGGAATTTGACGAATGAGGATGAGATGAAAGATGGGGATGACATTGCGGAACCTCGAGGTGATTGAGGTTTTCTGTGTTCATAACTAAAGGATAAATATGGCTGCCAATTTTGACTTGAAAACCGTTTCCAATGATCTGCCGTTTTCTTTGTTTGGCGGCATCAACGTGCTGGAAGATCTGGATTTCGCGCTGAAATGTGCAGGACACTACGTCAAGGTCACGAACAAGCTGGGCATTCCCTATGTGTTCAAGGCCAGTTTCGACAAGGCCAACCGCTCTTCCGTTCACTCCTATCGCGGCCCTGGCATAGAGGAAGGGCTGAAGATTTTCGAAGCGATCAAGAAAGAGTTTGGCGTTCCGGTGATTACCGACGTGCATGAGCCCTGGCAGGCCGCGCCGGTGGCCGAGGTGGTGGATGTGCTGCAACTGCCGGCCTTCCTGGCGCGCCAGACCGATCTGGTTGTGGCCCTGGCCAAGACGGGCCGTGCCATCAACATCAAAAAGCCGCAGTTCCTCAGCCCTTCGCAGGTGGCCAACATCGTGGAGAAGTTCAAGGAGGCGGGCAACGACCAGCTCATGCTGTGTGACCGTGGCACCTGCCACGGCTACGACAACCTGGTGGTGGACATGCTGGGCTTCGGCGTGATGAAGAAGGTGACGGGCAACCTGCCCATCATCTTCGACGTGACCCACGCGCTGCAGCAGCGTGACCCGGGGGCGGGAGCATCGGGCGGACGCCGCCAGCAGATCGTGGAGTTGGCCCGCGCGGGTATGGCGACCGGGATTGCGGGGCTGTTTCTGGAGGCGCATCCCGACCCGGACAAGGCCCGCTGCGACGGCCCCAGCGCCTTGCCGCTGGACAAGTTGGAGCCTTTCCTCGCGCAGATGAAAGCGATTGACGATCTGGTGAAGTCGTTTGATCCGCTGGTGATTGACTAGATCGCAAGGGCCGGAACGGCTCAAAAACCATAGCTGCTGGCGCTTTTTCTGCAATGATTTCAGGCATTTTTATATCTGAAAGTGAATACAGGCAAGCGCTGGCAGCTACCATTTTTAAGTTCTACAGAGATTCCGCATGGATAGTCTGAAGCCTGCCCACGAGGGCGTGGGGCAGCCGGGCGCAGCGCCTGCCGTGGTCATCGTGATCCCCGCGCGCTATGGCTCGACCCGCCTGCCGGGCAAGCCGCTGGCCGATATTGCGGGCAAGCCGATGGTGCGGCATGTGTACGAGCGCGCCGCGCAGGTGGCGGGTGTGCGGGCGGTGCTGGTGGCGACCGATGACGAGCGCGTGGCGCAGGCGGTGGGGGCGTTTGGCGGGCGCTGCGTGATGACGTCGCCAGACCACCCTTCAGGCACTGACAGGCTGGCCGAGGTGATGGCGCAAGAGCCCGCCGATATCTACGTGAACCTGCAAGGCGATGAGCCGCTGGTGCGTCCGCTGGATGTGCAGCGCCTGGTGGATGGCATGCTGGCCGATGCCAGCGTGGCCGTGGGCACGCTGTGCCATCCCATCGATGCGCAAGAGGCGCAGAACCCCAACACGGTGAAGGTGGTGCTGGCGGACAGCGGCGATGCGCTGTATTTCAGCCGCTCGCCCATTCCGTATCCGCGCGAGGCGGGCGAGGCAACGTATCTCAAGCATGTGGGTGTGTATGCCTATCGCCGCGAGGTGCTGCAGCGCTATTCCAGCCTGTCGCAGCCGATGATCGAGCAGGCCGAAAAGCTGGAGCAACTGCGCTTGATGGCCGCCGGCCTGCGCATCCGCGCGTGGCGGGTGGCGCCTACCGGCCCTGGCGTGGATACGCCCGAATGCCTGGAGCGCGTGCGCGCGCTGGTCGAGGGCCGCGAACTGGCTGCGCAGCCGACCCTGTCGGATGTGCGTTTGGTGATTACCGACGTGGATGGCGTGCTGACCGATGGCGGCTTGTTCTATGACGCCACGGGTGAATGCCTGAAGCGCTTTCATGTGCGCGATGGCCTGGGCATGAAGTTGCTGGAGGAAAGCGGCGTGCGCGTGGCGGTGCTGTCGGGCCGCGATTCGGCCACGCTGCGCAAGAGGGTGGCTGATTTGGGTGTGGAACTGTGCATGTTCGGCGTCAAGGACAAGGCCGCCGCCTGCCGCGACCTGATGGCGCAGGCGGGGGTAACGGCGAATCAAACGGCGTGCATTGGCGATGACAGCATTGACTTGCCCGCGTTCGCGGCCTGCGGCCTGAGCTATGCCGTGCCAGAGGCGCCGGGCTATGTGCGCCAGGCGGCCAGCGGCGTGCTGCGCACGCCCGGCGGGCAGGGCGCTTTCCGTGAACTGGCCGACGCGATCTTGCTGGCCCAGGGAAAGCAGGCGGTCGTGGGATCGGCGGAGGGCTATGCCCAGGTCATGTCCGCCATGGCGCAATGAATCAGTAACGAGCCGGTGTGATGAATATGGAAATGAACAAGAGTGCCGCTGCCGATGCGCTGGCGATTGCCAGGGAAACGCTGGATATCGAGATCGAAGCCTTGCAGCGCATGCGTTCGCGCATGGATGAGAGCTTCAGCAAGGCGGTCGATATGGTGCTGGGCATACAGGGGCGGGTGGTGGTGGTGGGCATGGGCAAGTCCGGCATCATCGGCCAGAAGATCGCCGCCACCCTGGCTTCCACGGGTACCCCGGCATTCTTCGTACACCCGGGCGAGGCGTTCCATGGCGATCTGGGCATGATCAAGCCGATTGACGTGGCCCTGTTGATTTCCAATTCGGGCGAGACGGAAGAGGTGCTGCGCATTCTTCCATTCTTGGAATACCAGAACAACAAGCGTATAGCCCTAACGGGCAAGATGGATTCCACGCTGGCAAAGCACTCGGATGTGGTGCTGGACGTGAGCGTGGAACGCGAGGCATGCAAGAACAATCTGGCCCCGACCAGTTCCACGACGAATACCCTGGCCATGGGCGATGCCTTGGCGGTGGCCCTGACGGTGAAGCGCGATTTCCAGCCAGAAGATTTTGCGCGTTTCCACCCGGGCGGCAGCCTGGGGCGGCGGCTGCTGACGCGGGTGCGCGACGTGATGGAAAAAGGGCCGCTCCCGGTGTGCGCGCCCGATGCATCCTTCCGCGATGTGATCAACGTAATGACCTATGGCCGCATGGGGCTGGCGGTGGTGATGGAGGGGCAGGAACTGCGCGGCATCATTACCGACGGCGACCTGCGCCGAGCGCTGGAAAGTCGGGATGAAGTCAAATCGCTGAAGGCCCACGAGGTAATGTCGCCCAACCCCATCACCATTGCCCCCGATGTGCTCTTTGCCAAAGCCGAGTCGTACATGCACGAGAAAAAAGTGAGTGCCCTTGCCTGCAAGGATGCTCAAGGCATGACGGTGGGCGTATTGCAAATTCACGGACTCAAGAATGACAGGCATGCTGTCTAATGTGTGATAAATCAGTTTTTGTAAATCATATGCATGATGCACCCTCTGCAAAGCAGTGTTATATGGAATCGATCGATCACAGTCGGCATCATTGCCTAATCGAGCGACGGGAGAAGAGTCGTCTCTCGGTATTTTTTTCTGGCACAGATAAAACTGATGGGCGCTTTGATTTTTGGCGCTCCGGGAGTGCTCAAAATAGTAGCGTTCTGTTTTTCAACAATGGCTTGAATGAGTGGTACCAAAATGGTGTGCCTGGTGTCGGGGAGAGTATTCCGGCTCTTGCGAGATATATCGAAAAAACGGCCGAACGCCTTGGGGCCACGTCGATTTTACTCTCTGGCGTGAGCATGGGGGGCTATGCAGCTGTCCTGTTCGGTGCGTTGTTGCATGCGGATGTCGTTGCATTCGGCTATGACAGCAAATTGCGGCTGCCTCACTCACGGTCTGCCAAACGGATGCCAAAAGAAGTGGCGATGACCGTGCCTGACTTGAAGCCTATCGTCAAGTCATCTGGCGCGAGGATTCTGCATTTCGCGGGAGAGCTTGACGGCATGGATATGATGGCAGCCCACCATATGTATGATTTGGAGAATATTCAGACTTATACATTACGTGGTGTTGGGCATGGGGAGCGCCGTTCATTGACCGTTGGTATGGATTGGCGGATTTCCTGGAAGGCTATGCGCAAAGGCGCCAATTGCCCGGCATACCAGAGGCAGCGCGTACCCATGAGGATACCTTCACCGTACAGAGGTTGCTAAATTGCCAGCTATATTCAAAGGATAAGAGGTATGACCGTGTTGAGGGGTTGTTTCCTGAAAATCCATACAAGGAAGTCGCAGCATATTCATACTGGCGGGGGATCGCAGCGCTAGAAACAAAGCGCTTGGATGATGCCGTAATGCATTTGAGTCGTGCCGTGGCTTTTGCTCCAAGGCATGATAATGCCAGATATCGGCTTGGGAGAGCATTGATGGCAACGGGGAATGATGATGTTGCTCGCGGATGTTTCTTGCAAGTCCTAGAAAATGACAAAGAGCATTTTTTGGCGAACGTGTTTATGCATGATATATGCAAGAAACAAGGGGATGCTGAAGGGGCTATGCGCTATCTGAGTGAGGCTAAGCGCATACACCCTGACTCAGGATCTATTGGACGGAGAGAGTAGCAATTTCTTGAGCGGTAGCGATGCTCCATTGCGTAGATTGGGAGTTTAAGGCCAGTGATTGGGTATTCACTGACCTTGTTTTCTGGAGGCCTACCTTGATAGTCCGCCCTGAACAATTCCGTTCTCAGCCGCTGGTCAGTTGATGATTGCTTGGAGCGGCGAGCAGTGCCGCGATGACCGCCAGCATCGACAGCCCGAATCGGGCGCAACAAAGCCGCAGCGCGGCCA
>NZ_JASGDA010000020.1:0-32327 GCF_047607405.1 Acidovorax sp.
ACGACTTTTAAAGTGCCGTCAAACTTTTGAGAAGAAGTTTTTCAACCAACATCTCGGACCAACCAGAGCCAACAAACCATCAGCCCCTGTCAGCAAAGCCTTGCATTCTACACCGGTTTGAGCAACCGGAGCAAACATCACCTGACTTCCTTCTTCACCGCAAGAAGCCAGGGACTCAGCAGCGAAGCCGACGACTATAGCACGGATCGCCGCCGATAATTGCGCCCATGGCACTCATCACCCTACTGGACGCTCAGCTCGCATTCGGGCATGTTGCATTGCTGGACCATGCCAGCTTTTCCCTGCAGGCCACGGAGCGCGTCGGCCTGATCGGTCGCAATGGCGCGGGCAAGTCTTCGCTGCTCAAGATACTGGGCGGGCTGGCGAAGGCCGACGACGGCTCGCTGCATGTGCAGCAGGGCGTGCGCATTGCCTTCGTGGCGCAGGAGCCTGTGCTGGACCCGGCGGCCACGATCTTCCAGGCGGCGTCCGATGGGCTGCGGCACATCATTGCGATACGCGACCAGTACCTGTCGGGCGCGGAAGGGGCAGACCTGGATGCGCTGCAGTCGCAGATCGAGGCCTACGATGCCTGGAACTGGGAGCAGCGCGTCGAAGAGACCCTGCAGCGCCTGCACCTGGACCCTCACGCTGTCGTCGGCACACTGTCGGGCGGGACCAAGAAGCGCGTGGCGCTGGCGCAGGCGCTGGTGGCGCGCCCCGATGTGCTGCTGCTGGACGAGCCGACCAACCACCTCGACCTGGATTCGATCGAGTGGCTGGAAGGGCTGCTGATCGACTTCCCCGGCAGCGTGGTCACTATCACCCACGACCGTGCCTTCCTGGACCGCGTGGCCACGCGCATCGTCGAGCTGGACCGGGGCCAGTTGCGCTCTTACCCCGGAAACTTCGCGCAGTACCAGGCGCAGAAGGAGGAGCAACTGGCGCAGGAAGCCGTGATTACCGCCAAGGCCGACAAGTTGCTGGCACAAGAAGAAGTCTGGATTCGCAAGGGCGTGGAAGCGCGCCGCACGCGCAGCCAAAGCCGCATCAGTCGCCTGGAGCAGTTGCGCGCCAAGCGCGCGGCGCGGCGCGAAGCAGTGGGTAGCGTGCGCATGGACGTGGCGACCGGCGGCGCCAGCGGCTACCAGGGCAAGATCGTGGCGGAACTGGCGGGAGTGGGCAAAGCCTTCGGCGACAAAACCATCGTGCGCAACTTCTCGGCCACCATCCTGCGCGGGGACAAGGTGGGGCTGATCGGCCCCAACGGCGCGGGCAAGACGACGCTGCTCAAGATGATCCTCGGCGAGCTGGCGCCGGACACGGGCAGCATCCGCCAAGGGGCCAACCTGCAGGTGGCGTACTTCGACCAGATGCGCCACGCTATCGACCTGGACGCCACGCTGGAAGACTTCATCAGCCCCGGCAGTGAGTGGATCGAGATCGGCAGCCAGCGCAAGCACGTCAAGAGCTACCTGGGCGACTTTTTGTTCTCCCCGGCCCGCGCGCATTCACCTGTGCGGTCACTGTCGGGCGGCGAGCGCAACCGGCTGCTGCTGGCCCGCCTGTTCGCGCGCCCGGCGAACGTGCTGGTGCTGGACGAGCCGACCAACGACCTGGACATCGACACGCTGGACCTGCTGGAAGAACTGTTGGAAAACTACGAAGGCACGGTGTTCCTGGTCAGCCACGACCGCACCTTCCTCGACAACGTGGTGACGAGCACCATCGCGTTCGAGGGCGATGGCCTGTGGCGCGAGTACGAGGGCGGCGTGCAAGACTGGCTGCTGCAGTCCAAGCGCGGCCGGGCACTCCAGGCAGCGCCCGCCCCGGCGCAGAAGGCAGTTGCCCAGAATTTGAATGAAAACAGCCCCCAGCGCTTATCCAGCAAGCGCGAGCAGCTATCAAAAAAGAAGCTGAGTTACAAGGAGCAGCGCGAACTGGAGCAGCTGCCCGACCAGATCGCCGCACTGGAAACGGAGCAAAAAACCTTGCAGGACGCACTGGCCGACGGCAGCCTGTTCAGCACCGATCCCGCGCAGGCCACCGCCATGACGGTGCGCGCGGCCGCCATCGACGACGAGCTGATGGCGGCGCTGGAGCGCTGGACGGCGCTCTCGGACTAGATGCGGTGGTGCAGCCGGTCCGTGGCGCCGCGCAGGCGCGTGATCAGGGCCGGTGCGATCTGCGGAAGCGGCAGCACCTCGTCCGCCGCGCCGTGGGCGATGGCTTCGCGCGGCATGCCGAAGACGATGCACGTGGCCTCGTCCTGCACATAGTTGTAGCTGCCCGCGTCCTTCATCTCGCGCATGGCGGCGGCGCCGTCGTTGCCCATGCCGGTGAGCATGATGCCGAAGGCGTTGCGCCCCACCACGGCGGCGGCGGACTTGAACAGCACCTCGACGGACGGCTTGTGGCGGTTCACCGGCGGGCCGTCGTCCACCACGGCGACGTAGTTGGCGCCGCTGCGCGCCACATGGAACTGCGTGCCGCCCGGGGCGATGTAGGCGTGGCCGGGCAGGATGCGCTCGCCGTTCACGGCTTCCTTCACGGTGATCTGGCACAGGCCGTTCAGCCGCGCGGCGAAGCTGGTGGTGAAGCCCGGCGGCATGTGCTGCGTGATGACGATGGCGGGCGAATCGGCGGGCATGTGTACCAGCACTTCCTTGATGGCCTCGGTGCCGCCGGTGGATGCGCCGATGCAGATCAGCTTCTCGGTGGACAGGCGCCCCAGCAGCGCCGCCGACGACGGCACCGCAGGCGCGGCGCCGCCAGCGGGCGCGGCTTCGCGCGCGGGTGCGCGGCGGACCTGCGCGACTGCCGCCACGCGGATCTTGTCCACGATCTGCGAGGCCAGCTCGTTCAGGCCGCTGGCCAGGCCCACGCGGGGCTTGGCGACGAAGTCGATGGCGCCCAGCTCCAGCGCCCGCATCGTGACCTCGGCACCGCGCTCGGTCAGCGTGGAGATCATCACCACGGGCATGGGGCGCAGGCGCATCAGGCGGCCCAAGAAGTCGATGCCGTCCATGCGGGGCATTTCCACGTCCAGCGTGATGACATCGGGGTTCATCTCGCGGATCATCTCGCGCGCCACCAGCGGGTCGTTGGCCGTGCCGATGCACTCCATGTCGCGCTGCCGGTTGATGATCTCCGACAGCAGACTGCGCACCAGCGCCGAGTCGTCCACCACGATCACCCGGATTTTCTTGCTCATCGACTCACACCTCAATCAAAACAGGTCCACGGAGCCGCCCGCCGTGGCCTTGGCCACCGTGGCTGCGTTGCCCTTGACCTCCTGGGCCAGTTCCTCGGGATGGGCGTGCGCCAGCCGCTTGACCATGGCCTTGCCGGTGACGGGGAAAAAGACCACCTTGCGCGGATAGATGTCCAGCACGTCTTCGGAGACGATGGGAATGCGCTCCGTGTGCAGGTAGTTCAGGACGAAGTTGGTGTTGCGCTCACCCACGTTCATGGTCGTGAAGTTGTGCATGACCTGCGCGCCGCCGAAGATCTTGGCCTGCATGGTTTCGCGGCGGGCGCCCAGCTTGAGCATCTCGTTGATCAGCAGCTCCATGGCGTAGGAGCCGTAGCGCCCCGACACGTCGGTCGCGTCGCCGTCCGGCAGCATGAAGTGGTTCATGCCGCCCACGTGCGCGCGGCTGTCCCACAGGCAGGCGGCGATGCACGATCCCAGCACGGTCATAATGACCAGGCTTTCGTCGGACACGAAATACTCGCCGGGCAGCACCTTCACCGCGTTGTGCTGGAAGTGGTGGTCCAGGTAGAAGAACGACGCCTCGCCGGGCCGACGGCTGCGGGCCTTGAGCTCCACCAGCGACGACTCCCGCACGGGCCTCGCGCCCGATGCGTAAATGTCGGCGCTCAACGGGGCGATGCGGGGGGCGCGGCGGCGCTCGGGCACGGCGGCACCGCCTGCTGCGGCGAGGGAGGGGGAGGTGCCTGCTTGCATAGGGGTCATGGTGCTAGGGTGGCAGGACGGGTCAGAGGCGCTCGTACACCGTCTTGCCGCGCAGCGTGAACAGGTCCCGGGACTCGCTGAAATTCTCGGCATGCCCCACGAACAACATGCCCCCCGGCTTGAGCACCCGGTGGATTCTTTCGAGCACGCGCCGCTGCGTGGGGGCGTCGAAGTAGATCATCACGTTGCGGCAGAACACCACGTCGAAGGGCTCGCGGAACGGCCAGTCATCACGGATGAGGTTGACGCTCATGAAGTCGATGGCGCGCCGCAGCTCGGGCTTGGCGCGCACCATGCCTGCGTTGGCCGCTTTGCCGCGCAAAAAGAACTTTTGCAGGCGCTCCGGGCTCAGGCCCTTGAGGCTGTCGAGGCGGTACACCCCTTGCGCTGCCGTGGCCAGCACGCGCGAGTCGATGTCGCTGGCGGTGAGTTTGAAGGACGCATTCGCGCCCAGCGCCTCGAACGCGGTCATGACGATGGAGTACGGCTCCTCGCCCGTGGACGCCGCGTTGCACCACACACGCCAGTGGGTGCCAGGCTTGGCGCGCAGGTGCGACGCGAAGATCTCGAAATGGTGCTGCTCGCGAAAGAACGCCGTCAGATTGGTGGTGAGCGCGTTGATGAACTCCTGCCACTCGGGACCATCGTGCGTCTCCAGCCAGCCCAGGTAGTCGTGGAAGCTGGTGTGCCCCGTGTCACGCAGCCGCCGCGACAGGCGGCTGTACACCATGGCGTGCTTGCCGTCGTGCAGGCTGATGCCCGCGCGCTGGTAGATCAGCGCCTGGACACGCGCAAAGTCGGCATGGGTCCAGACGAACTCGCGCCCTTGCGCCAGAGGCCCCGCCGGGGCCAGCGCCGCCGCTGCGGCAGCGGGGTCGGGCCTGGCGGCAGATGATGCACGGGTGGATACGGCCATGGGGAGGGGAATGCAGTTCGCTCCAGGAAATTTGCCAGTCGCCCGGCCCTTGCAAGCGGCGCCTATTCGTTAGCAGACACCAGCCCCATGTCCACGCCCGACATGAGCTTCTCGATGTCGAGCAGGATCAGCATGCGCTCGCCCACCGAGCCCAGGCCCAGGATGCAGCTCGCGTCGATGGCGCTGTCGATGTCAGGGGCGGAGCGGATGCTCTCGGCGGTCAGCTCCATCACGTCGCTCACCGAATCCACCACGATGCCCACCACGCGGTTGCGCAGGTTCAGGATGATGACCACGGTGAAGCTGTTGTAGTCCACCTGTGCGCAGTTGAACTTGATGCGCATGTCCACGATGGGCACGATGGTGCCGCGCAGGTTGACCACGCCCTTGATGAAGCTGGGCGCGTTGGCGATGCGCGTAGGGGGCTCGTAGCCGCGTATTTCCTGCACCTTCAGGATGTCGATGCCGTACTCCTCCTGGCCGAGGCGGAAGGTGAGGTACTCGCGCGCCCCGGCGGGCGCGGCGTCTGCGGGTTTACCGGTCACACTCATGGCGTGTTCTCCTATGACTCTGCTTCATGCTTCAGTGCCGCGCCCTGCGCACCAGGCCGCCGGTATCCAGGATCAGGGCCACCGTGCCGTCGCCCAGGATGGTGGCGCCCGACACGTTGGGCACCTTGCGGTAGTTGGACTCCAGGTTCTTGACCACCACCTGGTGCTGGCCCAGCAGTTCGTCCACCAGCAGCGCCACACGGCTGCCGTCGGCCTCGACGACCACCATGATGTTGCTGGACTTGCTGGCGTCCGCGCGCGGCACCTGGAAGATTCTCTCCAGCGCGATCACGGGCATGTATTCGTCGCGCACCTTCACGAGCTGCGAGCCCTGCGCCACCGTGTTCACGTCACTGGCATTGACCTGGAAGGACTCCACCACCGACGACAGCGGCAGGATGTACACCTCGTCGCTCACGCCCACCGACATGCCGTCCATGATGGCCAGCGTGAGCGGCAGGCGCACGGACACCTTCATGCCGTAGCCTTCGGCGGAGTCGATCTCCACCGTGCCGTTGAGGGCGGCGATGTTCTTCTTGACCACGTCCATGCCCACGCCGCGGCCGGACACGTCGGTCACCTCGTCCGCCGTGGAGAAGCCCGGCGCGAAGATCAGTTGCCACACATCGGCATCGCTCATCTGCTCGGACACGTCCAGGCCGCGCTCCTGCGCCTTCTTGAGAATCTTCTCGCGCGACAGGCCCCGGCCATCGTCGCGCACCTCGATGACGATGGAGCCGCCCTGGTGCGAGGCCGACAGCGTGATGGTGCCGTGCTCCGACTTGCCCTTGGCGATGCGGTCGGCGGGCATCTCGATGCCGTGGTCGCAGCTGTTGCGCACCAGGTGGGTCAGCGGGTCGGTGATCTTCTCGACCAGGCCCTTGTCCAGTTCGGTGGCCTCGCCCAGCGTGACCAGCTCGACCTTCTTGCCCAGCTTGTTCGCCAGGTCGCGCAGCATGCGCGGGAAGCGGCTGAAGACGATCGACATGGGGATCATGCGGATCGACATGACCGACTCTTGCAGGTCGCGCGTGTTGCGGTCCAGGTCGGCCAGCCCCGCCAGCAACTGCTGGTAGGCGCCTGCATCCAGCCCGCGGCTGTTCTGCGCCAGCATGGCCTGGGTGATGACGAGCTCGCCGACCAGGTTGATGAGCTGGTCCACCTTCTTCACGTCCACGCGGATGGTGGTGGACTCCATCTGCGCCTGCGCGGCGGCGCGGGGCTCGGCAACCTTGGCCGCTGCAGGCTTCGGCGCCTGGGCGGGTGCGGCCTGGGGCACCCCGCCCGCAGGGGCGCCGGGGGCGTCGTTGAAGAAGCCGTAAACCTCGCTGCTGCCACCGGCATCGGCGGTCGGTGCGGCGGCATCGCGGATCAGCACCTGCTCCTTGGCGACGTGGAAGGCGAACAGGTCCAGCAGGTCGTCGTTGGTGGACGTGGTTTCCACCGCGAAGAGCCGCGTGCCCGGCTGCGGGCTGCCCAGGTCGCGGATGGAGCCCAGGCCGGGGATGTCGCGAAAGAGCTCCTTGACGGCGTCAGCCTGCTCAGGGCGCTCCAGCGGGCCGATCTGGATTTCGAGCGAGCGCGCCACGCCAGGGGCGGACGGCGGGGGCATGGCCGCGGCGGCAGGCGCTGGCGGCGGAGGGGGCGGTGGCGCGGCCACGGCGGCCTCGCTGGGCACCTGCCCGGCGGCCAACTCGCTGATGCGGCGCACCAGGGAGGCCGTGGAGACGGCTTCGCCCTGCCCGCCCGCCTGGTGGCGCGCCAGCAGGCTGCGCGAGGCATCGGCGGATTCGAGCAGCACGTCCACCATCTGCGGGATGGGCTGCAGCTCGTGGCGGCGCAGGCGGTCCAGCAGCGACTCCATCTGGTGCGTCAG
This sequence comes from Acidovorax sp., assembly GCF_047607405.1. GTDB lineage: Bacteria > Pseudomonadota > Gammaproteobacteria > Burkholderiales > Burkholderiaceae_C > Acidovorax. The sequence continues at coordinate 7,323 of NZ_JASGDA010000020.1, forward strand.
CTCCGCCACGTCGGAAAAACCGAAGGTGGCCGAGCCGCCCTTGATCGAATGCGCACAGCGGAAGATGCCGTTGAGTTCTTCGTCGTTGGCGTTCTCCAGATCCAGGTCGAGCAGCATTTGCTCCATCTGGTCGAGGTTCTCGCCCGCTTCTTCAAAGAAGATCTGGTAGAACTGGCTCAGGTCGAAGTCCGCGCCTGCGCCCGATCCTTCTTGGTAGGTTTCCGCCATCTGTAGGCTCCTGCTGTGTTCTGATGGAGTGCCCCGCTCAGCGGATCACCTTCTGGATGACTTCGATCAGGCGGTTGGGGTCGAAGGGCTTGACCAGCCAGCCCGTGGCCCCGGCGGTGCGGCCTGCCTGTTTCATCTGGTCGCTGGACTCGGTGGTCAGGATCAGAATGGGAATGGTCTTGAACTTGGGATTCTCGCGCAGCTTGCGGGTCAGCCCGATGCCATCCAGGCGCGGCATGTTCTGGTCGGCCAGCACGAGATGGATGTCATGGCTCTCGGCCTTTTCCAGGGCGTCCTGCCCGTCCACCGCTTCCACCACATGGTAGCCAGCCCCCGTGAGGGTGAATGACACCATCTTCCGCATGGAAGGTGAATCATCTACGGCAAGGATCGATTGCATGTACGGCTCCAGAAACGGGCTTGAATATATACAGGGAACGGCTTGGCTCAGAACAAGTCCACGGACCCGGCGTCCATTTCGCTTTGCGTCACGGGATTGGGGCGGTCGGGGGCCATCTCGGCGAAGGGGGCCGCCTCCTCGCCCTCTTCGTGGCCCATGGCCTCCGAGGCCAAACGGAACGCGCAGCCTTGCAGCACCTTGGTGGTGTGCCAGATGAGCTGCGAGGCCATGTCCTGGAATTGCAGCTCCGTCACCGCGCTGCGCAGCGCGGCGCGGGCCGCCACGAGCGCTGGAGAATGGGCCACGGCATCGTCGGTCAGCACGGCGTTGGCCTCGGCAAAGCGCTCCAGCAGGTTGTCGGTGGCGTGGTTGAGCAGCCCTTCCAGACGGTGCAGGTCGTGCATGACGACCAGCAGCGAATCCTGCAACTCCGCCGCCACCATGACGGGCACCTGGACAGCAGGCCCTCCAGATGTCGTTAGCGCAGATTGCATCGTTTCTCCATCGCAGCCAGCGCCGCTTGCAAAAATACGGTAGCGTTGATTGAACGCGCGCGCAGAGCCCGCCCCAAGCGGACAAACACCCTTGTTTGTTCCAATTTGTATCCTATGATAGCGCCCCTATGGTCACGATGGCACCCGACCAGACCCTGAACATCCTCCATCTTGAAGATTCCCTGGCGGATCACGAGCTGACCGCACGGGCCTTGCAACGGTCGGGCCTGCCGTGCCGCCTGCTGCGGGTGGACACGCTGCCCGAATTCCAGCGGCTGGCCGACCAGCAAGCGTTCGACATCATCCTGGCCGACTACTGGCTGCCCGGCTTCACCGCGCTGGACGCCTGGGCCCATGTGGCGCGCAAACCGCAGCACCCGCCGTTCGTGCTGCTGTCTGGCGCCATTGGCGAGGCGGCGGCGGTGGACGCCATGCACCTGGGCATTGCCGACTACCTGCTGAAAGACGACCTGCCGCGCCTGCCGCGCGTCATCACGCGCGCGTTGGAGGTCCACGAGGCCCGCCAGGCGCGCGAACAGGCCGTGGCCGAGCTGGCGGCCTCGGAGCGGCGGCTGGCCGACCTGGCGGAGCACCTGCAACTGTCGATCGAGCAGGAGCGCGCCGCCATCGCCCGCGAGATCCACGACGACATCGGCGGCGCGCTGACGGCCGTGCGCTTCGACGTGGCCTGGATGGGCCGCCACAGCGCCGACCCGGCCATGCAGCAGCACGCGGCCTCGGCGGCGGAGATGCTGCAGCACGCCATCGGCGCCAGCCAGCGCATCATGATGAACCTGCGCCCGCCCGTGCTGGAGCAGGGCCTGGTGGCCGCCGTGCAGTGGCTGGCCGAGGGCTTTGCGCGCCGCACCGGCGTACCCGCGCGCGTGCAGTCCAGCAGCGACGCCATCGGCGCCCCGGCGGACGTGCAGCTCGTGGCCTACCGCACGGCGCAGGAGGCGCTGACCAACATCGCCAAGCACGCGCAGGCGGGCAAGGTGCGCATCGACCTGTCCGACCGCGAGGGCGTGCTGACGCTGGAGGTGTCCGACGATGGCCGGGGCATCGCGCCCGAGATGCGGGACAAGCCCAAGTCCTTCGGCCTGAAGGGCCTGCACGAGCGGGCGCGCACGGTGGGCGGCTGGCTGGACGTGAGCAGCAGGCCGGGCCAGGGCACGTCGGTGATACTGTCCGTCCCCCTCACTCCAGGAGACGCGCCGTGATCCACGTAGTGCTGTGCGACGACCACGCCGTGCTGCGGCGCGGCATCCGCGACACGCTGGCCGACGCGCCGGACATCACCGTGACCGGCGAGGCAGGCAGCTATTCCGAGCTGCGCGAAGTGCTGCGCTCGGCGGCCTGCGACGTGCTGCTGCTGGACCTGAACATGCCGGGCCGTGGCGGCCTGGAAGTGCTGGCCAGCCTGCGTGAGACGCACTCCGCCATCAAGGTGCTGGTGGTCTCCATGTACCCCGAGGACCAGTACGCCCTGCGCTGCCTGAAGGCGGGCGCCCAGGGCTACGCCAACAAGGCGGGCGACCCGGTGGAGCTGATCGCCGCCGTGCGCACCGTGGTGCAGGGGCGCAAGTACCTCACCGCCGAGGTGGCGCAGATGCTGGCCGACAGCCTGGCCCAGCCCACGCCCGAGGTGCCGCACGCGGCGCTGTCAGAACGCGAGCTGCAGACGCTGGTGAAGATCGCCTCGGGGCGGCGGCTGTCGGACATTGCCGAGGAGCTGATGCTCAGTCCCAAGACTGTGAGCGTCTATCGCGCGCGGGTGCTGGAGAAGCTCAAGCTCTCCAACAACGCCGAACTCACGGTGTATGCCATCCGCAATCAGTTGGTATAAAAATCATAGCTGCCTGCGCCCGTGTTTTCTTGGTTTCAGAATAAAAACCATCTGAAACCATTGAATGGCAGGCACAAGCAGCTATCATTTTTGAACTATCCAATCCGCACGCCGAAGATGTCCATGGACTGCTGCAAGAGCCGCATGATGGGCTGGTCCAGCAGCGGCAGCGTGGCCGTGATGCCCAGCAGACCCACGGTCAGCGTGACCGGAAAGCCCACGGAGTAGATGTTCATCTGCGGCGCCACGCGCGAGATGATGCCCAGCGCCAGGTTGACGAACAGCAGCAGCCCGATCATGGGCAGCGCTATCCACAGCGCGCTGGCGAACAGCGACGCGCCCAGTTCGTACAGCCGCATCTGCGCCAGCGCCTGCAAGAAGCTGCCGTCCACCGGAAAGCGGTCGAAGCTCTTGACCACCGCCATCAGGATGAGCAGGTGGCCGTTGATGACCACGAACAGCAGCGTGGCCATGTGGCCGAAGAAGCGCGCCACGGCGCTCACCTGGGCGTTGGACGCGGGGTCGAAGAACGAGGCGAAGTTCAGCCCCATTTGCAGGCCGATCACCTCGCCCGCCAACTCCACCGCCGAGAACACCAGCCTGACGGCGAACCCGATCGCCATGCCCACCGCCACCTGCTGCGCCACCGCGCCCAGCGCCTGGTGGCCGTTGAGGCTGATGACCGGCGCATCGGGCAGCGCGGCCTGGGCGCACAGCGCCACCAGGAAGGACAGGCCGATCTTCACGCGCATGGGAATGGCGCGCATGGAAAACACCGGCGCCACCGAGAACACCGCCAGCACACGCAGAAACGGCCACAGGATGGGAGACAGCCAGCCCATCAACTGGGCTTCGGTGAAGGTGATCACCTAACCCAATACCGAGGGTATGGACTCGATGGTGCGGCGGATGTAATCCACCAGCGTGCTCAGCATCCACGGCCCCGCGATGGCGAAAACCACCATGGCCGCCACCAGCTTGGGCACGAAGGCCAGCGTGGCCTCATGGATCTGCGTGACCGCCTGGAAGATGCTCACGAGCAGCCCCACGGCCATCACCACGCCCAGCACCGGCATGGCGATCATCAGCAGCAGGGTCAGGGCCTCGCGGCCCATGGTCAGGACGAATTGGGAGGTCATGGGCGCTCCTCTACGTGACGAAGCTGGCGGCCAGCGAGCCGATCAGCAGGTTCCAGCCATCGGCCAGCACGAACAGCATGAGCTTGAACGGCAGCGCCACCAGCACCGGCGACAGCATCATCATGCCCAGCGACATGAGGATGCTGGACACCACCATGTCGATCACCAGGAAGGGGATGAAGATCATGAAGCCGATCTGGAAGGCAGACTTCAGCTCGCTGGTGACGAAGGCGGGCACCAGCACGCGCAGCGGCGCGGTCTCGGCCGTCACCTTGGGGTCCAGCCGCGCCAGGCGGGAGAACAGCGCAAAGTCGGACTGCCGCGTCTGCTTGAGCATGAAGCTGCGCAGGGGCGCGTCGGCCTTCTGCAGCGCCTGCTCGAAAGTGATGGCGTTGGTGGTGTAGGGCACGTAGGCTTCCTGATAGACGCGGTCGAAGGTCGGCCCCATGACGAAGAAGGTGAGGAACAGCGACAGACCGATGATCACCTGGTTGGGCGGCGCCTGCTGCGTGCCGATGGCCTGGCGCAGCAGCGACAACACGATGACGATGCGCGTGAAGCCCGTCATCATGAGCAGCACGGCAGGTAGAAACGACAGCGCGGTAAAGAACAGCAGCGTCTGGATCGGCACCGAGTAGCTGGTGCCGGTCGGGCCGTTGGCCACCATCAGCGGCAGCGTGCCCTGGGCCTGCTGCGCGAAGGCCGGGGCCGCTGCCAGCGCCGTCAGCGCCAGCCCCCAGCGCAGCCAGGGTGCGGCTTTCTCAGCCATGGTCGGCCTTTGGGCCGTCGCTGCGGGCCGCCGCCATTTCCTGCGCGAAAGAGGCAGGCGTCGGCGGCGCAGACACGGGCAGCACGTGCAGGCAAGTCATCTGCTGCGCCGTCACGCCCAGCACCAGCCAGGTGCGCGCATGCTCCGGCCCCACCTCGACCGTGACCACGCGCTGCTGCGGGCCGACCGCTACCGTGGACAGCACGCGCGACGCCGGGCCTGTGCCGATCTGCCCCGCGCCGTGGCGCTGCTGCAGCCGCCGCACCAGCCACGGCAGGCAGGCCATGGCGGCCACGAAGAGCACCACCACGACCAGGGTCTGGGTCATGCCGCCGCTATCCACGGCTCACTCTGCGCAGCCGCTCCGACGGCGTGACCACGTCGGTCAGGCGGATGCCGAACTTGTCGTTCACCACCACCACCTCGCCCTGGGCGATGAGGTAGCCGTTGACCAGCACGTCCATGGGCTCGCCCGCCAGCGCGTCCAGTTCCACCACCGAGCCCTGGGCGAGCTGCAGGATGTACTTGATCGGCACCTTGGTGCGCCCCAGTTCCACCGAAAGCTGGACAGGGATGTCCAGCACCATGTTGATGTCGTTGACCGTGCCGTCCGAGCCGCCGGAGAACGGGCGCACGGGATCGCCCGACAGAGGGCCACCCTGCTCGGCGTCGGACGGTTTGCCGTCGGTGCGCTTTTGCTCTTCCAGCGCCTCGGCCCAGCCCGCGAACGGATCGTCGGCAGCGGCGTCCTTGTTGCTGTTTTGTTCTTCAGTTGACATTTTTCTCTCCCAGCCAGCTCATGTCCGCGTTGCGCAGGCACTCCTCGACACGGATGGCGTACTTGGAATTGTGGGTGCCGTACTGGCACTCGAAAACGGGCACCCCGCCGATGGTGGCCTGGATGCGCGGCTGCCTGTCCAGCTCGATGAAGTCGCCGGGCTTCATCGCCAGCAGCTGCTCCACGGTGGCGTCTGCCTTGGCCAATTCGGCCACAAGCGTCACCTCGGCAGCCTGGATCTCGCGCGAGAGCACCTTCACCCAGCGCCGGTCCACCTCGATGGAGTCCCCCTGCACGGACGAATACAGCACGTCGCGGATAGGCTCCAGCGTGGCGTAGGGCATGCACAGGTGGATGGCGCCCGACAGGTCGCCGATCTCCAGCTGGAACGCGGTGGACACCACGATCTCGCTGGGCGTGGCGATGTTGGCAAACTGCGGCTGCATCTCCGAGCGCTGGTAGTCCAGCTCCAGCGGGTAAATGCCCTGCCAGGCTTTCTTGTACTCGGTGCAGATCACGTCCACCAGGCGGTTGATGACGCGCTGCTCCGTGGCCGAGAAGTCGCGCCCCTCGATGCGGGTCTGGAACTTGCCCACGCCGCCATACAGCGTGTCGATGATGCCGAACACCAGCGAGGGCTCGCACACGATCAGGCCGCTGCCGCGCAGCGGACGGATGGCGACGATGTTGAAGTTGGTGGGCACCGCCAGTTCGCGCAGGAAGGCGCTGTAGCGCTGCACGGACACCGTGCCCACCGAGATCTCGGGGCTGCGGCGAATGAAGTTGAACAGGCCGATGCGGAAGTTGCGCGCGAACCGCTCGTTGACGATTTCCATCGTCGGCATGCGGCCACGGACGATGCGCTCCTGGCTGGAGAGGTCGTAGTCGCGGATGGCGCCCGCCTCCACCGTTTCCTCGACGGATTTCTGGCTCTCCCCGGTGACCCCTTCTAGGAGGGCATCGACCTCTTCCTGCGAAAGAAATGAATCACTCATGGCTGGTCCTCGCCCGGGTCACTGGATGATGAAGCTGGAGAACAGCACGCGGCGCACCGGGTTGTGCTCGGCGCGGCGGCGCGGGCGCTCGGTCTCTTCGTCGGCGCCCTCTTCCTGTCGCGCGGCGGAGCGGGCGCGCTCGCGCTCGCGCTCGGTCGGCACTGAATAGCCCAGGGGGCGCGAGACCTCGCGCAGGATGTCGTTCGCCAGCTTCTCCTTGCCCTCGCGCTGCAGCATTTCGCTGGAAGTGCGCAGGGAGATGAGCATCAGGATGCCGCTGCGGATGGCAGGAAGGTATTGCTTGACCTGCTCGGCCGTCTTGGCGTCGTCCAGCTCCAGGGTGATGCCGATCTGCGCGAACCGCTCACCGCCGGGGTCGGCCAGGTTCACCACCATGTTCTCCATGGGCAGGAAGGTGGGTGCCACCTTGGCCGTTTCCTTGCGGGCAGCCGGTGCGTCGGCATCGTCCTCCGCGTGCGAGCGGCTGATCAGGAACCACGCCGCGCCCCCGCCCACCACCAACAGCGCCAGCACGACGCCGATGATGATTACCAGCATCTTCTTGCCCTTGTGCGGGGTAGCGGCTGCGGGAGGATTGGCTGACACGATGCGGGTCCTTGGTTGGAAGCAGGCCGCGCCTGCGCGATCAGGGGGCGAGCCGTTGGGGATGGCCCATTATTGGGGCGGGCGGCAACCCATAATAGCCAGAATAAAAGCCCAAAACCATGGCATTCACCGCGCTCGACTGCCCACCTGTGTCATACGAAGACATCGACGGTGCGGTCGGTCGCGCCACCCGGGCGCGGCACTGCGCCGGTGCCCGCAGGCACTGCAGCGACCACCTGCCCCTGGCGGGCGCCCTCGCGCTGGCGCTGCCCGTCCGCAGCGTTGCCGCCTGATCCCTGTCCGGCGGACGTGCCGACCGACATGCCAGACAGCACCAGCCCCTCGCCGCGCAGCAGCTCGCGCAGTTGCGCCATGCCCTGATCGAGCAGTTCGCGCGTCTGCGCCTGGTCGCTGCGGAAGGCCACATGGGCCTCGTTGCCCGACAGGGACACCGAGACTTCCACCGGCTGGCCGTCGCGCTGGAGCGTCAGCTCCGCGTTCTGGGTCTTCTGATGCACCCAGTACGCCACCTGCTCGGCGATCTGGTCCTCGGCACTGGCCTGGGTGGGGTCGGCGACTGCAGCAGTGGCGGCATCGGGGCTGACAGGCTCTTGCGGAGCCTCGGCCATGGCGTCGCCGTACGGCGTGCCAGCGCCCGCCCGTCCTTCGCCGGAACGCGGCCCGGCAGCCCCCGCTTCACCGCCCTGGGCCGATGCCACGGCTGCCAGCAGGCCGTCAGCCAACGGTGCCGATGCCTCGACAAAGGCAGCGCCTGCCGATGCACGGTCCGCGTGCGATGCGCCGGGCACGGCGCGATCACCCACCATCTGCACGGCAGTGGTCGCGGCGGCGGCGTGCGGCGGCACCGAAGCCTGCCGCGCCGCATCGCCAACGCCCGCGCGACCCACGGTGGATGGCGTATCCGCCGCATCCGCACGCTGGGCCAGGGCGCCCTGCATGCGCGACAGCGCGCGCGCAGCGCCGGACGCCATGGCGCTGGAGGGCACCGGACCACCCTGGGCATCCACAGCGGTGTCGAGCATCGTGGTCTCGGCCACCAACCCCTGTGGCTCGCCATACACGCCCTGGGCCACTGGCGCCAACAGGCCCTGCCAGGCTGCGAGCACGCCCTGAACGCCTGCGCCATCCTGGGTCTGCGCCAGCGCCGGGGGGTCGGCCTGCGTTGCCAAGGCGCCGTCCGGCAGCAGCGCCAACTCGTCCTGGCCACCATCTCCCAACGCGGCCAGCAGCGCGAGAAAACCGCCCGCTGCGCCTTCCGTGCCCGCAGCGTCCTGCGCCGCCGACTTGCCACGCGCCGCATGGGCCGACTGTGCGCCCTGCGATGAAGAGGAAGGGGAAATTCTGGCTTGTTCCATGGTCAATGCTCCTGGCCCGCACTGCGGTACTGCAGCGCGGCGCGCTCGTCTGTCTGTTTCTGGTCCCTGCGCATTTCCGCGCGCTCCAGTTCCTGGCGGCGCTTGTCCACCAGCCTGCGCAGACTGGCCAGGCGCAGTTCGGCCTGAAGCAGCGCCTGGCGGGCCGCCTCGACGCGCTGGCTGTGGTGGTCCACCACGCCGGCCTGGATACCGACCGCGTGGCCCAGCCGACCCATGAACTGGTAGTGGTGGTACAGCACCTCGGGCTTCATTGCAGCGTCGGCCTTGACGCCCCAACGTGCCTCGGTTTCGCGCGCGTAGCCTTCGATCTGGTCGAGCTGCGCCCGCGCGCCCTGCTGCGCCGCCTGCGCGTCCTGCAGCACCCGGCGCGCCTCGTCGCGCTTGCGGACGGCGGCCTCGATGGCCACAGTCAGTGCGTTGAGCGCGTTCAGGCTGGACATGGCCGATCAATCCAGCACCGCCGCCATGCCGGCGATGCTTTGTTCCATCGAGGCGGCCTCGAACATGTCCTGCTGCAGAAAGGCCGCCATCTGCGGCTGCAGGCGGATGGCCTCGTCCAGCAACGGGTCGGACCCGCTCATGTACGCACCCACCTGCACCAGGTCGCGGCTCTTCTGGTGGCGCGAATAGACGGCGCGAAAGCGCCGCGCCAGGTCGAAGTGACCGCGCTCGACCACGTTGTGCATCACGCGCGAGGCAGACTGCTCGATGTCGATGGCCGGGAAGTGCCCCGTCTCCGCCAGCGCGCGCGACAGCACGATGTGCCCGTCCAGGATGGCGCGTGCCGCGTCGGCGATCGGGTCCTGCTGGTCGTCGCCTTCGGACAGCACGGTGTAGAACGCGGTAATGGAACCCACGCCGTGCAGGCCGTTGCCGCTGCGCTCGACCAGCGCGGGCAGCTTGGCAAAGCAGCTTGGCGGGTAGCCCTTGGTGGCGGGCGGCTCGCCGATGGCGAGGGCGATCTCGCGCTGCGCCATGGCGTAGCGCGTGAGCGAATCCATGAGCAGCAGCACGTGCTGGCCCTTGTCGCGAAAGTGCTCGGCCACGGCCGTGGCATAGGCCGCGCCCTGCATGCGCAGCAGCGGCGGCGCGTCTGCTGGCGCAGCCACGACGACGGAGCGGGCGCGGCCCTCCTCGCCCAGGATGTCCTCGACGAATTCCTTCACTTCACGGCCCCGCTCGCCGATCAGGCCGACCACGATCACGTCGGCGCGGGTGTAGCGCGCCATCATGCCCAGCAGCACGCTCTTGCCCACGCCCGAACCGGCGAACAGGCCCAGCCGCTGGCCGCGCCCCACGGTCAGCAAAGCGTTGATGGCGCGCACGCCGGTATCGAGCGGCTCGCGCACGGGGTCGCGGTCCATGGCGTTGATCTGGCGGCGGCCCATGGGCTCGGACACCACGTCCTGCACGGGGCCGCCGTGGTCCAGCGGCTGGCCCTGCGCATCGACCACGCGGCCCAGCAGACCCTCGCCCATGGGCAGGCGCAGCACGCCCGCGCGCTGCACGGGGCGCGGCGGCTCGCCCAGCCTGGGAATCGGGATGTAGGGGGCGGCGGGCGTCACGCTGGCGCCGCTCGACAGGCCATGGATGTCGCCCGCAGGCATCAGAAAGGCGCGGTCGCCCGAGAAGCCGACCACCTCGGCCAGCACGGGCGCATGGCCCGGCATCTGCACCATGCACTGCGAGCCCACGGGCACGCGGATGCCCACGGCCTCCAGCACCAGGCCGGTCAGGCGCGTGAGGGTGCCGCGCGTCTCCAGCGGCGCGGGCTCGGCCACGCGCTCGCGCGCGTCCTGCATGAAGCGCTCCCAGGCCGATGTGGGGGATGCGGGGGCGTCAACGGTCATCGCCTTCCTCCGGCGGGGCTTCGTGCTCCCAGGGCGACTGCAGGCCCAGGGCGGCGATGGCGCGCTCCCAGCGCTTGGCCAGGCTGCCGTCCACCACGGTGCCCGCCGATTCGACCAGGCAGCCGCCGGGCGCGACGGCGGGGTCGGCGATCCATTGCACGCCGGGGCCGTCGATTTCCTCGCGCGCCAGGGTGTCCAGGTCGGCAGGGTTCAGCCGCACCGTGGCGGGCCGCCCCTCGGTCACGAGCATGTTGACGGCCTCGCGCACCACGGGCTGCAGGGCGTTGGGGTTCACGGTCAGCTCCTGGCGCACCACCTGGCGGGCGATGTCGCAGGCCAGTTCCAGCACCTGCTGGGCCATGGCTTGCTGCAGGTCGATCAGGCTGGCGTCCAGCGTCTGCATCACGGCCTGCAGGCGCTGGGCGGCCTGGCGGCCCTGGTCGGCGATGTAGTCGTCCATGCGGCGCTGCCATTCCAGCGCGGTTTCTTCGCGGCCCTGGGCCAGGCCCTGCGCGTGGGCGTCGTCCAGCGCCTGCTGCAGCAGGGCCTGCTGGGCGGCCTCGTCGATCTCGGGCGGGATCTCGGCGGCGGACTGCGGCTCGGGCTCCACGGGGTCGGAGCCATCGACCGCGCCGAACTTCCATCGCGTAACGTCGCCCACCTCCTCGCTGGGGATGAAGCGCGCGTACAGGCGGTTGTATCCGTGGTGCGGGTTAGACGAAGGCATCTTCACCACCACTTCCGATCACGATCTGGCCTTCGTCGGACAGGCGGCGCACGGTCTTCAAGATTTCCTTCTGCTGCGCCTCGACCTCGGACAGCCGCATGGGGCCGCGCGATTCGAGGTCTTCGCGCAGCGCCTCGGCGGCGCGGGTGGACATGTTGGACAGGAACTTCTCGCGCAGCTCGGGCACCGCGCCCTTGAGGGCCACGATGAGGGTCTCGGACGCGATTTCCTTGAGCACGGTCTGGATGGCCCGGTCGTCGAGCTTGAGCACGTCCTCGAACACGAACATCTTGTCCATGATCTTCTGGGCCAGCTCCGGGTCGTAGCCGCGGATGGATTCGAGCACCACCGTGTCCATGTTGCCGCCCAGCATGTTGATGATTTCGGCTGCCGCCTTGACGCCGCCCAGCGAGCTCTTGCGCACCTTGTCACCACCGGCCAGCACCTTGAACAGCACCTCGTTCAAGTCCTTGAGCGCCGTAGGCTGGATGCCCTCCAGCGTGGCCACGCGCAGCAGAATTTCACTGCGCTGGCGGTCCGTCAGGTGCATCAGGATGCCCGACGCCTGGTCCGCATCCAGATGCACCAGGATGGCGGCCACGATCTGCGGGTGCTCGTTGCGCAGCAGCTCGGCCACCGACAGAGGGTCCATCCACTTGAGGCTTTCGATGCCCGACACGTCGCCGCCCTGCAGGATGCGGTCGATCAGCAGGCCCGCCTTGTCCTCGCCCAGGGCGCGCTTGAGCACGGCGCGCACGTAGTTGCCGGTGTCGGACACCAGCAGGCTCTGCGCGGCAGCGGCGTCCGAGAACTTGTTGATGACCTCGTCCACCTTCTCCTTGGAGACGGCGCGCATGCGTGCGATAGTTTCGCCCAGCTTCTGCACCTCCTTGGGCGAGAAGTGCTTGAAGACTTCGGCCGCCTCCTCCTCGCCGAGGGACATCAGCATGATGGCGGCTTCGTTGAGTCCTTGGTCGTCCATGGTGGTCGTCGTCCAGGTTCAGGCGGCCCCGTCGCCGTTCAGCCAGGTCTTGAGGATGTTGGCCACGGCCACTGGGTTCTCCTTGGCCAGCACGCGCGCTTCTTCCAGGCGCAGCTGCTCGGGCGTGGCGGGAAGCGCGTCCTTCTTGGTGGGCATGGGCAGCGCCGGGCGCTCGGGGGTTTCGGCCTCCAGCGCATTGAGCTTGCCGCCCGCCATGGCGCCAGCCTTGACCTTCTCGGCCTTGGCCGGGTTCGGGTTCTTCAATGCCGGGCGCACCAGGCCCAGCAGCACCAGGGCCGCGAAGAGCACCGCGCCCACGGGCCAGGCGAAGCTCTTGGCCAGGTCGATCATTTCGGGCTGCTTCCACAGCGGCACGTCGGTGGCAGGCGCGGGCTCCATCTGGAACTGGGTGTTCATCAGGTTCACCGAGTCGCCGCGCTCCTTGTTGAAGCCGATGGTCTCGCGCACCAGGGCCGTCATCTGCTCCAGCTGCGCGGGGGTCAGGGCCTTGGGCACCATCTTGCCCTTGTCTTCCACGGCCTGGTAGTTCACCACCACGGCGGCGCTCAGGCGCTTGATGGCGCCGGTGCTGCCGCGCGTCACGCGCACGGTCTTGTCCACCTCATAGTTGATGGTGGACTCACGCTTGCCCAGCGCGCCTTCGATGCCCTGCTGCGCCACACCACCCGCCGCAGGCGCGGCGTTGGTGCCATTGATGGGCGCGGTGGACGGCGCGGGCGGCTGGTTGCTGACCGCGCCGGGCACGCCCAAGGGGGCCTTGCCGGATGCGTCGCGGCTCTCCAGCACCTGCTGACTGCGCACGGCGCTGGTATCGGGCGTCTGGTTGGGGCGGAACTGCTCGGACGTGGAATCGGTCTGCGTGAAATCCACCTCGGCCGTGACCTGCGCCTTGACGTTGTCGCGCCCCACCACCGGCTCCAGGATGTCCATGATGCGGCGCGTGTACTGCTGTTCGAGCTGCTGCACGAACATGAGCTGCTGCACGTTCGCCTCGGTGCCTGCCGCGCCGCCGTCGGGCGACTGCGACAGCAGCTTGCCGGTGTCGTCGAGCACGCTCACGGCAGACGGCGACAGCTCGGGCACGCTGGACGCCACCAGATGCACGATGCCCGCGAGCTGCGCGCGGTCCAGCGTGCGGCCCGGGTGCAGGCTCACCAGCACCGAGGCCGAGGGCTTTTGCTGCTCGCGGAAGAAGCCGTTCTGGTTGGGCAGCGCCAGATGCACGCGCGCGCCCTGCACGGACGACAGCGCCTGGATGGAGCGCGTCAGCTCCCCCTCCAGCCCACGCTGGAAGTTCAGCCGCTCCTGAAACTGCGTCATGCCGAACTTGCTGTTCTCCATCAGCTCGAAGCCCGTCACCGAGCCCTTGGGCAGCCCCTGCGTGGCCAGGCGCAGGCGCACGTCGTGGACGCGCTCGGCCGGGATCAGGATGGCGCCGCCGCCGTCGGCGTATTTGTAGGGCACGTTCATCTGCGACAGCTGCGCCACGATGGCGCCGCCGTCCTTGTCGCTCAGGTTGGCGAACAGCACGCGGTAGTCGGGCTGGCGCCCGAGCACGATGGCGGCAATGGCCGCCGCCACCAGCAGCGCCACACCCACCCCCAGCCGCATGCGCTGCGCCCGGTCGAGGGCGGACACCCGCTGCAGCCAGTTGGGGCTGGCGGCGAGCGCGGGCGGGTTGTTCAAAGGGACTTCAGCAACTGCAGACATCTTGCTTTCCGGTAGGGGAAGGGCCGGTCGGGGCTTGGCGTGGGGTCGATTATTCGGCCCGGGCCTGCCCAATGTTCGCTCGATAAGCCGCGCGTTTGGCCATCAATTCAGGGCGATGGGCCAGGGCGCGCTGGCTACGATACGCAGCATACCCCCATACCCTACGGATACAGCCATGGACCTTCGCATCCCCAGCTCCACCGCCCCCCTCACGGGCGCAGGCGTTGCGCGCCGTGCCGCTGCACCGCAAGGCACCGGCGGCGAAGTGGGCTTCTCCAACGCGCTCCAGGGCGCGCTGCAGTCCGTCAGCGACGCGCAGAACCGGTCCAGCCAACTGCAGACCGAGGTGCAGAAGGAAAACCCGTCCGTCAGCCTGGAAGAAACCATGGTCGCCATCCAGAAGGCCCAAATCGGCTTCCAGGCCACGCTGCACGTGCGCAACCGCATGGTGCAGGCCTATACGGACATCATGAACATGCAGGTGTGATGGTTGCTATCAATAAATGAGCTTGCTGCGCCTGTCGCAAGCTATTTTCAATACAAAAACCATTCCAAACTCAGATCAATCAGGCGCCAGCAGCTATTGAATGAATAGCACTCCCAAGTCCCGCCAGGACACTACCCGTACCCCGCTGCGCTCATAGCCGTCCGTGCCGCCATGCACCAGCCACGGGGTCAGCGCTTCCTCTCCCGCAATCCGGCCCGCCTTCTGCCCGGCGCGAATGTAGTCCTGCGTCACCGTCTGGCCGGACTTGATCTCCACCGGCTGCACCCGGCCTTCGGTTTCGAACAATAAGTCGGCCTCCAGGCCGTTGCTATCGCGCCAGAAATAAAGGTCAGCGCTGCGCCCCGCGTTGAAGCGGGCCTTGATGAATTCACCCACGACCCAGCCCTCGAACAACGCACCGCGCAGCGGGTGCAAGGCCAGCATGCTCTCGGACGTGATGCCCAGCAGCCAGCAGGCCAGCCCCGAGTCCAGAAAGTACAGCTTGGGCGTCTTCACCAGCCGCTTGCCGAAATTGCGGTGGTAGGGCGGCAGGCGATGTACGAGGTAGCTGCTCTCCAGCACCGCCAGCCAGTCGCGGGCGCTGCCCTGCGAGATGCCTGCCTCGCCCGCCAGCGCCGTCAGGTTCAGCAGTTGTCCATTGCGCGCCGCGCACAGCCGCAAGAAGCGCTGGAACGTGGTCAGGTCCTGCACGTTCATCACCTGCCGCACGTCGCGCTCCACATACGTGGCGACGTAGCTCGGGTACCAGTCGCCTGCCGCTATGCCCTGCGCATGCAGGGCCGGGTAGCTGCCCGTCAGCATTAGGCGGTCCAGCGTGACACCCGCACCGCCCGCGCCCAGCTCCGCCAGGGACAGGGGCAGAAGCTGCGTCACCGCCACCCGCCCTGCCAGCGACTGCGTGATGCCCGCCAGCAGGCCAAACTGCTGCGAACCGGTCAGCACGAAGCGCCCTGGGCGCCGGTCTTCATCCACCAGCCCCTGCAGCCATGAGAACAGCTCGGGCCAGCGCTGCGCCTCGTCGAAGATGGCCCCGTCGGGAAAACGCGCCAGAAAGCCCTTGGGGTCTTCCCGCGCAAACGCCAGCTCCGCCGGATTTTCCAGGCTGACATAGGGCTTGCCAGCGAATTCGGCGCGCGCCAGGGTCGTCTTGCCCGACTGGCGCGGCCCGGTGATGGCGACGACCGGGAAAACGCCCGCCAGGCGGCGCAGGGTTGTGCCCAAGGTGCGTGGCAGCATCAGCAGACCTCAATTTTATACAAATCCGTATTTTATCTGCGGATTTGCATAAAATCAGCCATGAGCCGCCCAATGCAAAAAGGGAACGCAGTGGTGCGTTCCCATCCCTGGCGTTCCCGCCGCTCAGTGCATCACCTGCGGCTGGCCCTCGAACATGTGCTCGAACTGCGCCAGCCAGGGCTCGGCCAGGCAGCGGATTTGCGCGTCGTTGCGCAGGATGCGCTGCATGATGCGCGTCTTCTCGCGGCGCTGTTCGGGCAGCAGCTCCTGCTCTTGCGACTGGTAGCGCAGCTGCTCGATGAGCACGGCACAGGCGCCTTCATGGCGCACCACGCCGTCCCAGTCCTTCACGCGGGCGGCCTCCAGCATCTTGGCGCTGCTGTCCTCGATCGCCTTGTAGAAATCGATCAATTGCGCCTGCATCGTCATGCTCCCGCGCCCCTGTCTTGCTGCTGCGCTGCGCCGCCGATGGAGCCCCAGCTCTGGGCCACGGGCTCGATCAGGGCCACCACCTCGGCGACCAGCGTCTCGTCGCTGCGCAGGTTGGCCAGGGTGAGGCGGTTCACGCAATAGGTGTACAGGGCGTGCAGGTTGGTGGTCAGCTCGCCGCCCTCGGGGCCCAGGGCGCCCTTGAGGCCCTCCTCCAGAATGCGCACCGCCTTGCCCAGCAGGCGGCCCTTGGCGTCCACCTCGCGGCGCTGCATGGCGCCGCGCGCCTCGTTCAGGGTCTGCAGCAGGCCATCGAACAGCATCTGGATCAACTGGTGGGGGCTTGCGCCCGCCACACTGGACTGCACGCCCACCTGGCGGTAGGCATTGGCGGCGCGGGAACTTACGGGGGTGTACATGGCGACCATTCCTGTTGACTGCGTACCTTTCTTTTCGGCAGCAGCGCGTCAAACTCAAGGGCTATTTTGCAAGGCCAGCGCCCGCACATGCCGCGCCTTCAGTTGGACGACGACTTGTTCCAGTTCGCGATCTGCTGGGTAATGTAGGTGCTGAGCGCAGTCAGCGACGCCATCTGCGTGTCCAGCGCCGTGTACTGCGCGCGCAAGCGCTTTTCCACCAGCTCCGCGCGGGCGTTCACCTTTTCCTGCTCGGTCGTGTTGCGGTCCACCGCGTCGTTGAGGGCCGTCGCCTTGTTTTCCATGAGCCCGCCCGTTGCCAGCAGGCCGACGGTGAAGTTCTTGAACTGCACGGCAATACCGCCGCTGGCCGTGCCGCTGGCCTCCGTCGCGAACAGGGTTTTGAGCGCTGCGGGGTCTTCCAGCGCCTCGTCGAGTGCGGTCGAGTCCACCGTGAGCGCGCCGCCGCGCGCCATGGATATGCCCATGTCCGACAGGCGCTGCAGCGTGCCCGAGCCGCTGGACGAGCCCATGGTGAGCATGCGCAAGGCATTCTGCAGGCTCACCGCCGTGCTGTCGCCCTGCAGAACGCCTGCCGTCTCGGTGTCGGAGTCGTACTTGGTCGAATCACTCAGCAAGGTGTTCACCGCGTTGTAGGCGTCCACGAACGCCTGGATGTTCGCCTTCATCGTGGCGGTATCCGCGCCCACGGTCATGGTCACGTCGCTGGTCGTCACTTGCGATGCCGTGATCTTCAGGCCCGGGATGGTGCTGGCGAACGTGGTGCTGGCCGATGTGATGTCGATGCCGTTGATCTTCGCCAAGGTGTTCTGGGCGTACTGGATGGTGTTGGCCGCCATGCCCGTGCTGGCCGCGTTCTCGGGGTCGAACGCCAGGGCCGACAGGCCGGGCGAGGCGCTGTCTTCCGTCGCCTGGATCCTGAAGCCAGAGGCCTCGCCCGTCTCCTTGGAGCGGATCATCAGGCGCTCGCCCGAGGCGTCGGTCAGGATCGTCGCCGTGACGCCCGCGTCGGCGTCGTTGATCTTCGCGGCGATGGACGTCAGCGTGTCCGTGGCGCTGACCTCGATGCTCACGGCATCGGCAGAGCCCGCCGTGAAGGTCGGCGACGAGGACGTGTCGGACCAGGTGCCCAACTGCAGCGTCAGCGTGCCCGCCCCCACCGTGCTGCCGGACGTGACGACACTGGACGCCACCGACTGCGAACGCGCCAGCTGCTGCACCGACATGGTGAACGACGTGGGGCTGGCCGTGCCGGACACGGTGGCCGACACCGCGCTGCTGTTGGACGACGTGACCGTGGTGCCGTTCCAGGAGCTGGCGAGCGTGAGCTTGGCTGCCGCGTCCGACAGCGTAGAGATCAGCGACTTGACCTGCGAATAGGTCGAAATCTTGGTCTGTATGGACGCGGCTGCCGTCTGCAAGGTCGTCAGCGGCTGCGTCTCGATCGCCAGCATCTGGGTGATGATGCTTTCAACGTCCAGCCCGCTGCCTACGCCGATGGATGAAATGGTCATATCGCTCTCCTTGCCGCGTCCAGGCCACAAAGGGCGACCGGGTTACACGAAAACTGCATGATTCTTGCAAAAACCGGCCCCATTCAAAAGCCGAAAAAGCGGCAACGGGGGGGCCTCGTCGCCGCTTTGGGGGGCCGGGCATGCCGCCCGGCCTGCTGGTCTGCTGCCCTGCGGCTTACTGCAGCAGCGACAGCACTTGCTGCGGCAGCTGGTTGGCCTGCGCCACCATGGCCGTGCCCGCCTGTTGCAGGATTTGCGTGCGCGACAGGTTGGCCGTTTCCTTGGCGAAGTCGGCGTCCACGATGCGGCCGCGCGATGCGGAGATGTTCTCCGTCATGATGTCGATGTTGTTCACCGAGTTCTCGAAACGGCTTTGCAGGGCGCCCAGGTCGGCACGGGCAGAGTTCACCTGGTCGATGGCGTCGTCGATTTTCTTGAGGGCCACCCAGGCGTCCTTTTGCGTCTCGACCGTCAGGGTATCGATGCCCTCGACGTCGTCACCCGATGCGGCAGCAAAAGTGACGCTGCCCAGGCCCGTAGTCGTCGCGGCGAAGCCACTCAGGACCGGAATCACAGCGTCGCCGTTCTCGTCAACCTTGGACGACATCAGCTCCACCGCGTAGGTGCCATCGTCGTTCTTGGTCAGGAAGGCGGTCACACCCGTGTCGGCCGACTTGTTGTTGATGGCCGAGACGACATCACCCAGGCGCTCCACGGCCGAAGATGCCGCGTCCAGCGCGCCCAGGTCGTACGTGGTCCCGTCAACTTCGATGGTGAGGGTGCCCGCATCGATGGCCGTGGCGTAGTCGGTGATGGCGGTGGTGTCGATAGCCGAGTCCGAAGCCTCGGCGTAGGCAATGCTGGACAGGCCCGCAGCGGAAGAATCCGTCAGCGCGCCGACGGTGATGTTGTCGCCAGCGTTCGCGCCGACCTGGAACAGGGCGCCGGCAAAGGAGCCGTCCAGGATCTTGGCACCGTTGAACGTGGTCTGCTTGGCCACGCGGTCGATTTCGTCGGTGAGCTGTTTCACTTCGGCCTGCAGGGCCTCGCGGTCGGCCGTGCTGTTGGTGGCGTTGCTGGCCTGCACGGCCAGTTCGCGCATGCGCTGCAGCATGTCGCCCACCTTGCCCAGCGCGCCTTCGGCCGTCTGCGCCAGCGAGATGCCGTCGTTGGCGTTGCGGGCGGCCACGGTCAGGCCCTTGATCTGGGTGTTCATGCGCTCGGCGATGGCCAGGCCGGCGGCGTCGTCCTTGGCGCTGTTCACGCGCAGGCCCGACGACAGGCGCTGCATGGACGTGGCCAGCGAGCCTGCGGACAGGCTCAGGTTGCGCTGTGCGTTCAGCGAGGGGATGTTGGTGTTGATGGTAGAGGCCATTTGAATGCTCCTTGGTGACTGTATTTCCGGCGCAACCGCCGGTCACAACGCTGGCAACGCCAGCAGCCAAGACCGGGGCGGCAGTAACGTGAATCCTTCCATCGCTTGCCGGTCAACAAATTCGCTTCGAACCTGTTGGATGGGTTATCGGGCAGCCCCCGGGGAAACTTGAGCGTTTCGTAACAAAAATCTCCGCCCTGAGCGCCAGCCCCTTGCCCCACACGCAGGGCCGCGCCCATGGATTACAAGCCAAATTGGCCTCTAGCGCTTATGCAGCATGCACATTAAGCTATGAAAACATGAGCAATCAGCCGCCGTTTGCAGCAGCAGGCGCTGCCGCAGCAGCGGGGGCTGCTTGACATTTGAAGGACACGGAACAGCGGAGATAAGGGGCCTTCTGCCCTTTTTTCCCCCCGCCACCATCTTCCGGGCTGTTGAAAAATTCTTCCAACGCTAGGGTTACCAACTGCGAATGGTGTCCTTGGTCATGGCAGCGATGCCTCAGTTCTTTGAAGGAGTTCCGCAATGGCCTCAACCATCAACACCAACATTGCTTCGATCAATGCCCAGCGCAACCTGAGCCTCTCGGCCTCGTCGCTGGCCACGTCCATGCAGCGCCTGTCGTCGGGCCTGCGCGTGAACAGCGCCAAGGACGACGCCGCCGGCCTGGCCATCGCCGAGCGCATGAACACCCAGGTCAAGGGCCTGACGGTGGCGTCGCGCAACGCCAACGACGGCATCTCGCTGGCGCAGACGGCCGAAGGCGCTTTGGGCAAGGTCGGCGACATGCTGCAGCGCATGCGCGAGCTGGCGGTGCAGGCCAGCAACGCCACCAACAGCGCCGCCGACCGCGCGGCCCTGCAGGCCGAAGTGAAACAGCTCTCCGACGAAATCGACCGCGTGGCCAAGCAGACCACGTTCAACGGCACCAAGATACTGGACGGCTCTTTCGTGGGCGCCGTGTTCCAGGTGGGCGCCAACTCGGGCGACAACGTGACCCTGGGCGCGCTGGCCGACACGCGCGCCGCCGGGCTGTCGAGCATCGACTACGCCACCTTGTCGGCCCCGAGCATCGACAGCGACAACACGACCATCACCGACTACGCCACGGCCATCGCTGCGGGCGACCTCAGCATCACGGTCGGCACGACGACCGTCGAGCTGGGCGCGATCGATGCCGCAACGTCGGGCCTGGAACGCCTGGGCGATGTCGTCTCGGCCATCAACAACAAGTCGGCCGACACGGGCGTGACCGCGTACCTGACCGAGAACGCCGACGGCACCTACGCGCTGGAGTTCATGTCGTCCAAGCTCGACGCCACCACCGGCGACCCCTTGGCCGTGACCCTGACCGGCTTTACGGAAGCGAACTCGGGCTTTGACGCCGCCACCGTGACCGCCACCTTCACTGCCGCGACGGACGACGAAAAGGTCGGCATCGACGACGTCACGGTGGAGACCCAGCGCGACGCCTGGGTGGCCCTGAAGAAGATCGACAGCGCCATCGACCAGATCAACTCTGCCCGCGCCGACCTGGGCGCGCTGCAAAGCCGCTTCGAGAACTCGGTGAACAACATCGACATCCAGGTGGAAAACCTGGCCGCCGCGCGCGGCCGCATCGTGGATGCCGACTTCGCCAAGGAAACGGCCAACCTGTCGCGCACGCAGATCCTGCAGCAGGCGGGCACGGCCATGGTGGCGCAGGCCAACCAGCTGCCGCAGCAGGTGCTGCAGTTGCTGCAGAGCTGACCCCGTAGCAGCCGCGCCCTGGCGGCGCTGGCCCTGGAGCTTTTCATGTCATGCAGGCAGACCGTCTGCTGGCGAACGTTCATGCGCTCCCTTGCAGTTTTGGCGCGCCCTGCGTCTCTGACAGAATAGCCCCATCATGTTCGTCATCATCGGTTACATCGTCTGCTTTGGCTGCATCTTCGGGGTGTACATACTGCACGGCGGCAACATCGCGGTCGTCCTGAAGGCGCTGCCGTTCGAGATCGTGACCATCCTGGGCGGCGCGCTGGGCGCTTTCGTGGTGAACAACCAGCCCAAGGTGCTCAAGGCCACGATGGCGGCGCTGCCGACGGCGCTCAAGGGCTCCAAGTACACCAAGGCGCGGTACATGGAGCTGATGTCCATGCTCTACGAGGTTCTGCAGAAGGCCCGCAAGGAAGGGCTGATGGCGATCGAGAAGGATGTCGAGGCGCCGCACGAATCCGAAATCTTCAAGAAGTACCCCACGGTGGGCGGCGACCACCACGTGATCGAGTTCCTGACCGATTACCTGCGCATGATGGTGTCGGGCAACCTGAACGCGCACGAGATCGAAGCGCTGATGGACAACGAGATCGAGACCCACCACGAGGAGGCGCATGCCCCCGTTGCCGCCCTGGCGCGGCTGGCGGGCGCGCTGCCCGCGTTCGGGATCATCGCCGCCGTGCTGGGCGTGGTGAACACCATGGGCTCGGTGGGGCAGCCGCCCTCGGTGCTGGGCGGCATGATCGGCTCGGCCCTGGTGGGCACCTTCCTGGGCATCCTGCTGGCCTATGGCGTGGTGGAGCCGCTGGGCGGGCTGGTGGAGCAGAAGACGCAGGACGCGGCCAAGGAGCTGCAGTGCATCAAGTCCACGCTGCTGGCCAGCATGCAGGGCTACAACCCGGCCACGGCCATCGAGTTCGGCCGCAAGGTGCTGTTCTCGGACGTGCGCCCCAGCTTCTCGGAGCTGGAGGGCCACGTGAAGGGCAAGAAGTAACCACCACAGGCAGGCGGCATGGCCGAAAAGAAGCTCCAGCCCATCATCATCAAGCGCATCAAGAAGGGCGGGCACGCTGCGCATGGCGGCGCCTGGAAGATCGCCTACGCCGACTTCGTGACGGCCATGATGGCGTTCTTCCTGCTCATGTGGCTGCTGGGCTCCACGGCCAAGGGCGAGCTGCAGGGGATTGCCGCCTACTTCAACTCGCCGCTCAAGGTGTCGATGGCCGGTGGCGACGGCTCGGGCAACAGCTCCAGCATCATCCCGGGCGGCGGCAACGACCTGGCCAAGGTGCATGGCCAGGTGCGGCGCTCCGACGTGGAGCAGGCCAAGCAGCGCCGCATGAGCATCGACGCCGCGCGCGCCGAGCGCGCCCGGCAGGACCAGGAACGCATCAAGGCCCTGCAGGCCAAGATCGACGCCATGATCACCGAGAACCCGCGCCTGAACGAATACAAGTCGCAGATCCGCATCGACGTGACGCCCGACGGCCTGCAGATCCAGATCGTGGACGACCAGAACCGGCCCATGTTCGACAGCGGCAGCGCGCTGGTCAAGCCCTACATGCGCGACATCCTGCGCGAAATCGGCGCGGCGCTGGGCGGCGTGGAAAACCGCATCAGCCTGGCCGGCCACACCGACGCCGTGCCCTACGGCAACAGCGACCGGGGCTACAGCAACTGGGAGCTGTCGGCCGACCGCGCCAACGCCTCGCGCCGCGAACTGGTGGCGGCAGGCATGCCAGACGCTAAACTGGGCCGCGTCGTGGGCCTGGCAGCCAGCGATCTGCTGGAGCCGAACAACCCGCGCGCCCCGGCCAACCGGCGCATCACCATCACGGTGCTGACCCGCGAGGCCGAGGAGCGGCTCATGGGCAAGGGCATCCCGGAAATCACTTCGGCAGAGCTGCTGGATGAAAAGCGGGAGAATCCCTCACCCGGCAGATGACGGTTACGACTTGTCACCACCCCTGCCGCCCATCACAATCTGTTTCCAGAACCTGTTCCTTCCGACCGAAAGGGTCCCACGTGACCACTGCCCTTCGTTTTTTGATCGTTGACGATTTCTCCACCATGCGCCGCATCGTGCGCAACCTGCTCAAGGAAAGCGGGTTCGCCGACGCCGACGAGGCCGAAGACGGCGTGGCCGCGCTCAACAAGCTGCGCAACGGCAAGTTCGACTTCGTGGTGACCGACATCAACATGCCCAACATGAACGGGTTCCAGTTGCTGGCAGAGATCAAGAAGGACGACAAGCTCAAGCACCTGCCGGTGCTGATGGTCACGGCCGAGGCCCGCAAGGAGGACATCGTCGCCGCCGCGCAGGGCGGCGCCGCAGGCTACATCGTCAAGCCCTTCACCAAGGCCACGCTGGAGGAGAAAGTCACCCTGATCCTCAAGAAGATGGGGCTGTGACGCCATGGACGCCACACCGGACAACGGCCAGCCGCAGCCCGAGCCATCGGCCGACGTACACCACAAGATCGGCCAGCTCACCCGCCAACTGCACGACGCGCTGAACGAACTGGGCTACGCCGACAAGCTGCGCGGCTCCATGGGCGAGCTGCCCGACGCGCAAAGCCGCCTGTCCTACATCGCCCGGCTGACCGGCGAGGC
The DNA here is from genome assembly GCF_047607405.1 of Acidovorax sp. Lineage (GTDB taxonomy): Bacteria > Pseudomonadota > Gammaproteobacteria > Burkholderiales > Burkholderiaceae_C > Acidovorax. The sequence continues at coordinate 31,129 of NZ_JASGDA010000020.1, forward strand.
GGCCGAGAAGGTGCTCAACCGCGTGGAGCAGGCCAAGGCGCAGCACGACTACATCGCCGCCGAAACGCGCCGCGTGGTCGCGTCCCTGGTCAAAGACCCGGTGGCTGCGGTCGCCAAGGGCGAGATCATGAACTTCCTGACCGACGTGGAGCGCGTGACCAAGGAGGCCGACACGCACCTGACCGAGATCATGATGGCGCAGGACTTCCACGACCTCACCGGCCAGGTGATCGCCCGCGTGGTGAACCTGGCGGGCACCATCGAGGAGCAGCTGGTGCAACTGCTCATCCAGACCGCGCCGCCCGGCGCCCCCGTGGCCTCTGCCGAACCCAAACCCGCCGCCCACCTGCAAGGCCCGGTGGTGGACCCGCAAAACACCCCCGACGTGGTGACCGACCAGTCGCAGGTGGACGACCTGCTGGCCAGCCTCGGGTTCTAGGTTTTATATAAAAACAGGCTGCAGCGCTTATCCAGCAAGCGCCGTTAGCTATCAATACAGCAGCAAAGCGCCTCGGCTGCCGTGGTGCTGCCTGCAGCCAGTTCGCCGCCCGCCAACGTGCAAGCCGCACCCCTGGAGAGAGAAGAACCATGATCAGCATCCTGCAACGCGTGCGCGAAGCCCGCGTGGACGTGGACGGGCACACGGTGGGCGCCATCGGCCCCGGCCTGCTGGCCCTGGTGTGTACCGAGCGCGGCGACACCGAGGCCGAGGCGGACAGGCTGCTGGCCAAGGTGCTCAAGCTCCGCATCTTCAGCGACGCGGCGGGCAAGATGAACAAGAGCCTGCAGGACGTGGGCGGCGGCCTGCTGCTGGTCAGCCAGTTCACCCTGGCGGCGGACACCGCGGGCGGCAACCGCCCGAGCTTCACCCAGGCCGCCGCGCCGGATGAGGGGCGGCGGCTGTTCGACTACCTGGTGGCCCAGGCCCGCGCCGCGCACCCGCAGGTCGCCACAGGGCAGTTCGCGGCGGACATGCAGGTGCATCTGGTGAACGACGGTCCGGTGACGATTCCGCTGCGCATGGCACCCACGGCGCTTTGAAATCAATAGCAGCCAGTGATTGGTGGCAAATGGCGGTTTCAAGTCCAAGTGCAACAAATATTCAATGCACAGGGTCTGGCTGCTGGCTCAATCGAGCCAAGTGCTCGGCATAGACCTCAATGGGCTTGCGCCAACCCAGGGTCATCCTGGGGCGGCCA
>NZ_JASGDA010000021.1:0-26973 GCF_047607405.1 Acidovorax sp.
ACGGGCCGCTGCCGCCGCCCGAACCGCCCGCGCCGCGCAGGGCCGTCGTGGCGGCCAGGCGCTGGCGGGCCTCGGTGCGGTCGCGGCGCGGCTCCAGCAGCCAGGTCTTCAGCAGGCGGCTGCCCATGCCGGTCATGCAGGTGTCCAGCAGCGAAAACAGCGTGGGTGCGTCGTCGCCGCGCAAGGTCTTGACCAGCTCCAGGTTGCGGCGCGTGGTGGCGGGCAGGTCGATGAGGTCGTCGCCGCGCTGCACCTGCACGCTGTGTACGTGCGTCAGCGCGCGGCCCTGCGTGTGCTCGGCGTAGGCCAGCAGCCCGGCGGCGGCCGCGTGCGCCTCGCCCAGGTCCTGCGCGCCCCAGGCTTGCAGGCTGGCCGCGCCCAGGTTTTCGAGCAGCTTGCGCTCGCCCAGGGCGCTGTCGAACTGCCAGTCGGGCCGGGGGCTCATGGGGCAGGTGAACGCGCCGCTCTGGCGCAGCGCCTGCAGCTGCTGCTCGAAGCGCTCCGTCACGCCCGCGCTGTAGATCAGCTCGCTGGGGGCAACGCGCGCCAGCCATGCGCCCAGGTCGCCTGCGGCGCACTCGGCCAAAAAGACGCGGCCCTGCGTCACACTCAGCCACGCGAGGCCGCAGCGCGCGCGCGGGCCCTGGTGGATGGCCATCAGCAGCGACTCGGCCTTGTCGTGCAGCAGCTCGGTATCGGTCACCGTGCCGGGCGTCACCACGCGCACCACCTTGCGCTCCACCGGCCCCTTGGCCGTGGCCACGTCGCCCACCTGCTCGGCGATGGCGACCGATTCGCCCATCTTGATGAGCCGCGCCAGGTAGTTCTCCAGCGCATGGAAGGGCACGCCCGCCATCACCACCGGCTGGCCTGCCGACTGCCCGCGCTGCGTGAGCGTGATGTCCAGCAGGCGCGCAGCCTTCTCGGCGTCCTGCCAGAAGACCTCGTAGAAGTCGCCCATGCGGTAGAACAGCAGCGTGTCGGGGTAGCTCGCCTTGAGGGCGAGGTACTGCTGCATCATGGGCGTATGCCCGGAAAGATCGGAGAGGGTCATGGATGTAGGCGCTTGCGGGGGGACGATTTTGCCCGCTTGGCGGTATGCTGGCACGGAGGTTCGGGCGTTCCGGGCCCGATTCCAGGAGATGCGTGATCGCCGTGATCCAGCCCCCAGTGCCGCCCCACCTTCCCGCTGCTGCCGGTGAGGGCCATGCCGCGCCCGTGCCGCCGACGGGCCTGCAGGCCCTGGAGGATGCCGTGCCGGTCGCGGTGATGGCGTTCCAGCTGGCGGGTGGCCGCCTGCTGCTGGCGGCTGCCAATGCGGCGGCGCGCGGCATGCCAGGGCTGGAGGCTGCGTACACCCTCGGGTCGGATGCGGGCCAGGTGTTCGGCCCGCTGGCGGACCCGCCGTTGCTGGAGCGCTTGCTGGACGTGGCACGCGCGGGCGAGCCGCTGGATTGCCGCAAGGTGGTGCGCGAGGCCGACCGCCTGGTGCTGGCCTGGGACCTGTCCGCGCGCCGGGTGGCCGACGGCGGCATCGTGGTGACGGTGCGCGATGCCGCCGAAGCCGAGGGCCTGCGCGCCCAGCTTGCCGCCGCCGAGCAATCGCTGGAGAGCGTGCGGCGCGAACTGCGCGAGCAGACCGAAGTCTTCGACACCATGGAGAGCCTGGCGCGCACGGGCCACTGGCGCCGCATCGAGGACGCTGGCCAGACGGTGCTGCTGTGGTCGCCCGGCCTGTGCGACATCGCGGGCTTCGAGCGGCAGGAGCGGCTGGACGCCGAGCGCGCCATCAGCGGCATCCTTGACGAAGACCGGCCGGTGTTCCACCGCAGCCTGCGCGAGCCCGGCGTGGGCGACGACATGGAGTACCGCTGGCGCCGCCCCGACGGCGAGGTGCGGTGGATGCGCTCGCGCCTGCAGCGCACGCTGTCGCGCGACGGCGCGCAGATCGTCATGGGCGTGGTGCAGGACGTGACCGAGGAGCACCGCGCGGCGGAGCAGCTGCGCGAGCGGCTCGTGTTCATCCAGCGCATCGCCAGCCGCATTCCCGGCTACATCTACGAATACCGCATGCGTGCCGATGGGCACACCAGCATGGTGTACGTCAGCGATGCCGTGCGCGAATTCATGGGTGTGGAGCCGCACGAGGTGCTGGCCGACGAGTCCGTGATCCGGCGCAACGTGGTGGTCGAGGATTTGCCTCTGGTTCAGCGCACGGCCATGATCTCGCTGCGCACGGTCACGCTGTGGCAGTGTGAATACCGCGTGCGCCAGGCGGACGGCAGCGTGCGCTGGCACATGTCCAGCGCCATGCCGCACCGCGAGCCCGACGGCTCGGTGGTCTCGCACGGCTTCACCATGGACATCACCGACCGCAAGCGGGCGGAGCAAGAGGTCGAGCGCCTGGCCTTCTACGACGCGCTCACGGGCCTGCCCAACCGGCGGCTGCTGCTGGACAGGCTGGAGCGCTCCCAGGCGAACTGCCAGCGCAGCGGCAGCCTGGGGGCGCTGCTGTTCATCGACCTGGACAACTTCAAGGACCTCAACGACACCCTGGGCCACGACATGGGCGACCAGCTGCTGGCGCAAGTGGCCGCGCGATTGGTGAAAAGCGTGCGCGAGGCCGACACCGTGGCGCGCTTCGGCGGCGATGAATTCGTCGTCATGCTCGACGGCCTGGCGCCCCAGCTGCAAGAGGCCGCCGCCCAGGCGGAAACCGTCGCCGAGAAACTCCTGGCCAGCCTGAACAAGCCCTTCGAACTGGACGGCTCGCGGCACTACAGCACCCCCAGCATCGGCATCACCCTCTTCGGCGACGAACGCCTGTCGCTGGACGAGCTGCTCAAGCGCGCAGACCTGGCCATGTACCAGGCCAAGGCGGCGGGCCGCAACACCCAGCGCTTCTTCGACCCCGACATGCAGGCCGCCGTCAACGCCCGCTCGCAGCTCGAAGCCGACCTGCGCCAGGGCCTGGCGGCGGGGGAACTGCTGGTGTACTACCAGCCCGTGGTGGACCACCGAGAGAACGTGCAGGGCGCCGAAGCCCTGGTGCGCTGGCGCCATCCCCAGCGCGGCATGGTCAGCCCCGGCGAATTCATCCCCCTGGCCGAGCAGACGGGGCTGATCCTGCCGCTGGGCCAGTTCGTGCTGCAGACCGCCTGCAAGCAGCTGCGGCGCTGGAGCGAGCACCCCGAGACGGCGCGCCTGAGCATCTCGGTCAACGTCAGCGCCCGGCAGTTCCGGCAGGCGGACTTCGTGGCCCAGGTCCTGCAAACCCTGCGGGACCACGGCGCAGACCCCGGAAAGCTCAAGCTCGAACTCACCGAAAGCCTGCTGCTGGGCGACACGCAAGACACCATCGCGCGCATGGCGCAGCTCAAGAGCGAAGGCGTGGGCTTCGCGCTGGACGACTTCGGCACGGGCTACTCATCGCTGAGCTACTTGAAGCGCCTGCCGCTGGACCAGATCAAGATCGACCAGGGCTTCGTGCGCGACGTGCTGACAGACCCCAACGATGCGGCCATCGTGCGCACCATCCTGGCGCTGGCTGCGAGCCTGGATCTGGACGTGGTGGCCGAGGGGGTGGAGACGGCGGGGCAGCTGGCCTTCCTGCGGCTGCACGGCTGCGAGGGGTTTCAGGGGTACCTGTTCGGGCGGCCTGGGCCGGTGGAGGACATCGCCGCCCTCATGCAGCCCAGGGGGGCGGGCTGGTGAGGCGTTGGGCATAAAAACAGGCTCCAGCGCTTGTCCCGTCAGCGCTGGCAGCTATTGAAAACGTAGCAAATCAGGCGGCGGTGCCGTCTTCGCCGTCTGCTGCGGCCTGCCGCACGGCGGCCTTGTCGCCCGCGCCCGCGAACTTGCTGTACTTGGTGAGGATGGGCACCAGTTGCCCGTAGATGCGCGGCGTGCCCGCCAGGCATTCGCGCTGCTCCAGAAAGTCCGCCTCGCCCGTGAAGTTGCCGATCAGGCCGCCGGCCTCGGTCACCAGCAGCGAACCGGCGGCCACGTCCCAGATGGACAGGCCGGTTTCAAAGAAAGCCTCGGTGAAGCCCGCCGCCACGTAGGCCAGGTCCAGCGCGGCGGCGCCCGGGCGGCGCAGGCCCGCGGCGCGCTGCATCACGTCGGCCATCATGTTCAGGTAGGTGTTGAAGTTGTCCCCGGGGCGGAAGGGGAAGCCCGTGGAGATCAGCGATTCCTTGAGCTGCGTGCGCTTGGAGACGCGGATGCGCCGCTCGTTCAGGAAGGCGCCGCGCCCGCGCGTGGCGGTGAACAGGTCGTTGCGCGTGGGGTCGTAGATGACGGCCTGCTCGATCTTGCCCTTGACCGCCAGCGCGATGCTGACGCAATAGACAGGGAAGCCGTGGATGAAGTTGGTGGTGCCGTCCAGCGGGTCGATGATCCAGATGTAGTCCGAGTCCTTGGCGCCGTGGGTCTTGCCCGACTCTTCGGCCAGGATGCCGTGGCCGGGGTAGGCGTCCAGCAGTGTCTGGATGATGGCCTGCTCGCTCGCGTGGTCCACCTCGGTCACGAAGTCGTTGATCTGCTTTTGCGAGATGCGCACCGACTCCACGTCCAGCGCCGCGCGGTTGATGATGGCGCCGGCGGCGCGTGCGGCCTTGATGGCCACGTTGAGCATGGGGTGCAGGTTGGACGACGACATAGGTTGTAGGCAAAGGACAGCGGGCTGCGCCGACGATGCAGCGCGAAACCGGCGATTTTACCCGCACCCCCCGTTCGTTCAGCGCGGGTAGCCGCCGTCCATGAGCTGCTGCGGGTCCACCCAGTCGCCTTCCTTGTAGATCTGCGGGCGGCCCCGGCCGCGCAGGCGAATGTGCAGGTACTTGGTCTGGCCGTAGGCCGGGTCGCCGCCCATGCTCTGCGGGTCCACGGGGAAGGGGCGGCCCTGCTGCAGCAGCTGGCGCACGCGCTGCGTCACGTCCATGCCGCGCCCGTCCACGCCGAAGACGGCCTGCTCGATGCGGTCCCAGCCCGGCTGGGGGCGACCGCCGCCGTGGCCGGGGCCGTCGTTGTAGCTGCGGAACTGCGCGCCGTCCACCCTGTCGCCCTCGCGGTAGGCAAAGGTGCGGCGCATGCCGTTGCGGCCCTCGGCCTCGATCCACAGCGTCTTGGTCTGGCGCGGGGCCGGGTCGGTGCGGAAGGTCTGGTTGCTGGCGGTGAACTGCCGGTCCTGCGCGACGAGCTGCTGCACGCGGTCGGTCACGTCCACGTTGCGCCGCTCGGTGCCGTAGGTGGCGCGGATCACGCGAAAGAAGGTGCCGCCGCCCTGGCCATAGGGCGGGTAGGGGTTGGGCGGGTCGTTCGGCTGCGCGCGTGCGCCGAACGTGGCGAGCAGGGCCGGGGCCAGCAGCAGCCACTGGCGGCGGGGGAGTCGTTGGGTCATGTGATTTCTCCTGTGTTGACGAAACGGTTATAGAGACACAACGCGGTCGCCGCTGTCAGCGAATACCGATGTTTACAACCAGAGACAATGCCGTCCATGCGCACCCGTTTCATCCTCATTCATACCAGCCATGCAGGCAACGTCGGCGCCGCCGCCCGCGCCATGAAGACCATGGGGTTCACCGACCTCGTGCTGGTCGCGCCGCGCTGGCCCAACGTGCTGCGCAAGGAGGAGACCATCCAGCGCGCCAGCGGCGCCCTGGACGTGCTCGAGAACGCCCGCATCGTCCAAACCCTCGACGAAGCCCTGGACGGCATGAGCCACCTGTGCGCCACGGCCATGACGCCGCGCGACTTCGGCCCGCCCACGCGCGCACCGCGCGCGCACTTCGATTTGCTATTGAAAAAAGAGCTGCCAGCGCTTTATGGACAAGCGCTGGAGGCCAATTTGACCCATGAAACCGGCGTGGCCTTCCTGTTCGGCAGCGAGCGCTTCGGCATGGCCAACGAAGACGTGTACCGCTGCCACGTGGCCCTCTCCATCCCCACCAACCCCGGCTTCGGCTCGCTGAACCTGGGCGCGGCCATCCAGGTCATCGCCTACGAATGGCGGCAGGCGCTGGGCGGTTTCGCCGTGCAGGAATCCGCCCCGCAGGGCCAGCGCGCCGATGCGGCCCAGGTGGCGGGCATGCTGGCGCACTGGGAGCAGGCGCTCACGGACGTGGGCTTCCTCGACCCCGCCGCGCCCAAGAAGCTCATGCCGCGCCTGAACCAGCTTTTCAACCGCGCGCAACCCACGCAGGAGGAAATCCACATCCTGCGCGGTGTCGCCAAGGCCATGATCGAGACGGCGCGGGCAAAACGCTAGACTGCGTTCCCTCTTTACATATAACCACAACGCATGTTCGCCCGCCTGCGCTCCGACATCCAGTGCATCCTCGACCGCGACCCCGCCGCGCGCAGCACCTGGGAGGTCATCACCTGCTACCCCGGCCTGCACGCCATCTGGCTGCACCGGCCCGCGCACTGGTGCTGGACGCACGGCCTCAAGTGGCTGGGGCGCTTCATCTCGCACCTCGCGCGCTGGTGTACAGGCATCGAGATACACCCCGGCGCCAAGGTCGGCGAGCGCGTGTTCTTCGACCACGCCATGGGCACGGTGGTGGGCGAGACGGCCGAGATCGGCGACGGCTGCACCATCTACCAGGGCGTGACGCTGGGCGGCACCTCGCTCTACAAGGGCACCAAGCGCCACCCCACGCTGGGCCGTGACGTGGTGGTGAGCGCGGGCGCCAAGGTGCTCGGCGGCTTCGAGGTGGGCGACGGCGCCAAAATAGGCAGCAACGCCGTCGTCATCAAGCCCGTGCCCGCAGGCGCAACCGCCGTGGGCATCCCGGCGCGCATCATTCCGTCCAAGGAGGGGCAGAGCGCCGACGTGACCGAGCACACCAAGTTCAGCGCCTACGGCGTCGAGCAGCAGCAGGACGACCCGCTGTCGCAGGCCATGCGCCAACTGGTGGGCAATGCCGCGTCGCAGGAGCACCAGATCGCGCTGCTGTGGCAGGCCATTGAAAAGCTGGCCGCCGCGCAGAAAACAAGCGACTGCGTGCCCTGCGATGCGGCCAAGGAAGAATGCTTCGAGGCCGACAAGCTCAACACCATCATCGGAAAGTAAGCCTTCATGAACGTGACAGACGCCCTGCGCCAGCGCCGCTCCGTGCGCGCCTTCAAGCCCGACGCGCTGCCCGCCGCGCTGGTGCAGTCCCTGCTGGAGCAAGCGGCCCAGGCCGCATCGGGCGGCAACCTGCAGCCCTGGCGCGTGCTGGCCCTGGCGGGCGAGCCGCTGCGCCAGGTCATGGCCGCCGTGGCCGCCGCCCAGCCCGAGGAGGGGACGGAGTCCTACCCGCCCAACCTGTGGGAGCCGTACCGCACGCGCCGCTTCGCCAACGGCGAAGACCTGTACCGCAGCATCGGCATCCCGCGCGAGGACAAAGCGGGCCGCCTGCGCCAGTTGGCGAAGAACGCCGAGTTCTTCGGCGCGCCCGTGGGCATCTTCGTCTGCACGGACGAGCGCATGGGCAAGCCGCAGTGGGCGGACTTGGGCATCTACCTGCAGTCGCTGATGCTGCTGGCCGTGGAGCACGGCCTGGCCACCTGCCCGCAGGGCTTTTGGCGGCGCTATGCGGGTACGCTGCACAAGGCGCTGGCTCTGCCAGAGACCGACTGCGTGGCCTTTGGCGTGGCGCTGGGCTATGAAGACACGGCGGCGCCCATCAACGCCATGCGCGCAGGCCGCGCGCCCTTCGCCGAGTGGGGCGAGCTGCGCGGCTTCTGATTGCTATTGAAATATGAGCTGCCAGCGCTTGCTGGATAAGCGCTGGAGCCTGATTTGGCTCTAAGATTTCTGCGCACTCTTGGGCCGGAAGGCCTTGCACACTTCGTCCCGCGTCTCCAGGTACGGCCCGCCGATCAGGTCGATGCAGTAGGGCACGGCCGCGAAGATGCCCGGCGCATCCGGCAGCCCTTGCAGTGTCTCGGCGATGGCCTTGGGCTGGCCGGGCAGGTTGATGATGAGGCTCTGCCCGCGAATGACCGCCACTTGGCGCGAGAGGATGGCCGTGGGCACGAACTTCAGGCTGATCTGGCGCATCTGCTCGCCAAAGCCCGGCATCTCTTTGTGCGCCACGGCCAGCGTGGCCTCGGGCGTCACGTCGCGCAGGGCGGGGCCGGTGCCGCCGGTGGTCAGCACCAGGCTGCATGCGGCCACGTCCACCAGTTCGATCAGCGTGGCGCTGATGCGCGCCTGCTCGTCGGGGATCAGGCGCGGCTCGAACGTGACGGGGTTCTTCAGCGCCCGCGTCAGCCAGTCCTGCAGCGCGGGCAGGCCCTTGTCTTCATAGACGCCGCTGCTGGCGCGGTCGCTGATGGAGACGATGCCGATGCGCACCGGGTCATGCACGGCGTCACTCGCCATCGCCAGCCCCCAGGGCGGCGCGCACCAACTGGAACAGCTCGCGGTAGGCGCGGCCCTTGCGCGGGGCCAGGCCCTGCGAGGCTTGCACGTTGGCAGCCTTGCCTTCGGGCGCGTCCTTGCGCGCCTGGCGGACCAGGGCGCGCAGTTGCTGCGTGTCGGTGCCGGGGTGCGCGTCCATCCAGTCGGCCAGGGCGCCGTCGTCGGCGATCAGGCGGTCGCGCCATTGCTCGGCCAGGTGCAGGGCCAGCTTGTCGGCGGCGGAGCCGGTGCGCTGCACCTCCAGCGCCTGGCGCGCGGCGTCCACCAATTCAGGCTCCAGCTTGCGCATGAGCTTGCCCACGTACTGCATCTGGCGGCGCTTGCCCTCGAAGTTGGTGATGCGCCGGGCTTCGGCAATGGCCTCGGCCAGCTTCTCGGGCAGGCCGATGCCGTCGAACAGGTCGGCGCGCAGGGTCAGCAGCTCCTTGCCCAGGTCCTGGAGTTCGTCGCTTTCGCGCTTGAGGTCGGTGCGGCTGGCATCGGGCGTGCCTTTGAGTTCGGCTTTCAGCTGCAGGTCCAGCTCGCTGCCTTCGGCAACGAAATGGCCCTTCACGAAGTAGCCTTTTTTGGGTTTGCGTGACATGGGAGATAGGGGCGAAAGGCGGCAAGTATCATAGCCGCCGCTATGAAAACTACTCCTTCCGCGCCCGAGTCCGGCTTCAGCTACAGCCGCCCTTTTTTTGAAGAGCTGGTGGACCGCGCCCTGAGCCACGCCAAGAAGCTCGGCGCCACCGACGCGGGCGCCGAGGCGTCCGAGGGCTGCGGCCTGTCGGTCAGCGTGCGCAAGGGCGAGCTGGAGAACGTGGAGCGCAACCGCGACAAGTCCCTGGGCGTGACGGTCTATATCGGCCACCGCCGGGGCAACGCCAGCACGTCCGACTTCTCGGGCCAGGCCATCGAACAGACCGTGCAGGCCGCCTACGACATCGCCCGCTTCACGGCGGAAGACCCCATGGCCGGGCTGCCCGACGAGACGGACATCGCCCCGCCCGGCACGCACCGCGACCTGGACCTGTTCCATCCCTGGGCCGTCACCAGCGAGCAGGCCGCGCAGATGGCCATGGTTTGCGAGGCCGCCGCGCTGAAGACCAGCCGCCGCATCACCAACAGCGAAGGCGCGGGCGTGTCGGCCCAGCAGAGCCATTTCTTCAGCGCCCACACGCGCGGCTTTCGCGGCGGGTACGCCAGCTCGCGCCACAGCTTCTCGGTCGCGCCCATCGCCTCGCTGCCCGGCAAGAACGCCGAGATGCAGCGCGACGCCTGGTACAGCTCCATGCGCGACGCGGCCGAGCTGGCCTCGCCCGAGGCCGTGGGCCGCTACGCCGCAGAGCGCGCCCTGAGCCGCCTTGGGGCACGCAAGATCCCGACCACGCAATGCCCCGTGCTGTTCGAATCCACCCTGGCCGCGGGCCTGCTGGGCGGCTTCGTGCAGGCCGTGAGCGGCGGGGCGCTGTACCGCAAGAGCACGTTCCTGCTCGATTCGCTGGGCAAGCCGGTCTTTCCCAAGCACATCGACGTGCGGGAAGACCCCTTCATCCCGCGCGGCAAGGGCAGCTCGCCCTTCGACGAGGAAGGCGTGCGCGTGGCCCCCCGCAAGGTGGTGGATGCCGGTCGCGTGCAGGGCTACTTCCTCAGCAGCTACTCGGCCCGCAAGCTGGGCATGAAGACGACAGGCAACGCGGGCGGATCGCACAACCTGGCGATGACCTCGCGCCTGACGCAGAGCGGCGACGACCTGGACGCCATGCTGCAGAAGCTGGGCACGGGCCTGTTCGTCATCGAACTCATGGGCCAGGGCGTGAACTACGTGACGGGCGACTACTCGCGCGGCGCGAGCGGTTTCTGGGTGGAAAAAGGCCGTATCGCCTTCCCGGTACACGAGATCACCATCGCGGGCAACCTCAAGGACATGTTCCTCGGCATCGAGGCCGTGGGGGCGGATGCCTACAACTACGGGGCCAAGACGGTCGGGTCTGTGCTGGTCAACCGGATGAAGGTGGCGGGCTCCTGAACATCCGGCGATTTGAAAGAAAAACAGCCTCCAGCGCTTGATGGACAAGTGCTGGAAGCTATTGAATCAGGAGCAATCCCGCCCGGACATCAGCCTCGGGCGATATGCGCCGCGATGGCCTCGCCCACCTGCGTGGTGTTGGCCGTGCCGCCCAGGTCTGGCGTGCGCGGCCCGCTGCGGATGACTTCCTCGATCGCCGCCACGATGGCATCGTGCGCCGCCCGGCCCGCGCCCTGGCCGTGGGTCAAAAAGTCCAGCATCAGCGCGCCCGACCAGATCATGGCGATGGGGTTGGCGATGTTCTGGCCGTAGATGTCGGGCGCCGAGCCGTGTACCGGCTCGAACAGGCTGGGGAAGCTGCGGTCGGGGTTCAGGTTGGCCGAAGGCGCCAGGCCGATGGTGCCCGTGGTGGCGGGCCCCAGGTCGGAGAGGATGTCGCCGAACAGGTTGGTCGCGGCCACCACGTCGAAGCGGCCCGGTTGCAGCACGAAGCGGGCGGTGAGGATGTCGATGTGCTGTTTGTCCAGCGCCACGTCCGGGTACTGGCGTGCCACCTCGTCGGCGCGCTGGTCCCACCAGGGCATGCTGATGGCGATGCCGTTGCTCTTGGTGGCGAGTGTGACGTGCTTGCGCGGGCGGCTTTGCGCCAGGTCGAAGGCGAATTTCAGCAGGCGCTCCGCGCCCTTGCGCGAATAGACAGATTCCTGGATGACGATCTCGCGGTCCGTACCCTCGTACATGATGCCGCCGAGCGACGTGTACTCGCCCTCGGTGTTCTCGCGCACCACCAGGTAGTCGATGTCGCCGGGCTTGCGGCCCGCGAGCGGGCAGGGTACGCCCTCGAACAGGCGCACGGGGCGCAGGTTGATGTACTGGTCGAACTCGCGGCGGAACTTGAGCAGACTGCCCCACAGCGAGACGTGGTCGGGCACGGTGGCGGGCCAGCCCACGGCGCCGAAGAAGATGGCGTCCATGCCCTGCAACTGCGCCTTCCAGTCGTCGGGCATCATCTTGCCGTGCTGCGCGTAGTAGTCGCAGTGCGCCCAGTCGAAGGTGTGCAGCTTCAGTGGCAGGCCGAAGCGTTGGGCGGCGGCTTGCACGGCGCGCAGGCCCTCGGGCATGACCTCGCGGCCAATGCCGTCGCCTGCGATCACGGCGATTTGGTAGGTCATGGCGCGTCCCTTTTATCAACCGGCCAGAGCAGCCTTCACGGCGGCGGAGACCTGGCCCATGTCGGCCTTGCCCGCCAGGCGCGTCTTGACCACGCCCATCACCTTGCCCATGTCGCCCGGGCCTGCGGCTCCGACCTCGGCCACGATGGCCTTGACGGCTGCCGCTACCTCGTCGGCGGACATGCGCTCGGGCAAATACGCTTGCAGCACGGCCATCTCGGCCTTCTCCTTGTCGGCCAGGTCCTGGCGGCCCGCGCCCTCGAAGGCGGCGATGCTGTCCTTGCGCTGCTTGATGAGCTTGTCCACGATGGCGACCACGGCGGCGTCGTCGAGCGTGATGCGCTCGTCCACCTCTTTTTGCTTCATCGCCGCCTGCAGCAGGCGGATGGTGCCCAGGCGCTCGCTGTCCTTGGCGCGCATGGCGGTCTTCATGTCTTCGGTGATCTGGTCCTTGAGGCTCATGGTTTTCTCCGGAGTGAAAAACAAAAAACCCGCGCTCGGCGTCCCTAGCGCGGGTTCTTCAAAGAAAGGCTGAACGATCAGTACAGCTTCTTGGGCAGCTGCATGCTGCGCACGCGCTTGTAGTGGCGCTTGACGGCGGCTGCCTTCTTGCGCTTGCGCTCGGCGGTGGGCTTCTCGTAGAACTCGCGGGCGCGCAGGTCGGTCAGCAGGCCCAGCTTTTCGATGGTGCGCTTGAAGCGGCGCAGGGCAACGTCGAAGGGTTCGTTTTCTTTAACGCGGATGGTGGTCATTAGCTAATGGTTTCCAAAATGTGCCCGCAGAGGGAATCCAGGAAGATCGGGCCTGAAAGCCATGCGCGGCGGGTTCCCCGTCTTTAACTAGTATTGGCCGACGGGGTTTGCCAGCAAAGCCGAGCATTATAGCGTCTGTGGCAGAGACTGCGCGCACGCATGCGCGCTGGCCCAGGCCCACTGGAAGTTGTAGCCGCCCAGCCAGCCCGTCACGTCCACCACCTCGCCGATGAAGTACAGGCCCGGCTGCGCCTTGCACTCCAGGGTCTGCTGCGACAGCGCGCGCGTGTCGATGCCGCCCAGCGTCACCTCGGCCTTTCTGTAGCCCTCGGTGCCGGTGGGCGTCAGCTCCCACCGCGCCAGTTGCTCGGCCAGGCGGGCCAGGGCCTTGTCGCTGGCTTCGTTGACGGGGCGCTGCCAGTCGGGGCTTTGCTGCGCCCAGGCGTCGGCCAGGCGGGCGGGCACGTGGGCGGCGAGTTCGTTGGCGATCAGTTTTCTGGAGCGTGCCTTGGCGTCCTGCAAGGCGGCGTGCAGGTCCACGCCGGGCGCAAGGTCGATGGCGATGGGCGTGCCAGGCTGCCAATAGCTGGAGATTTGCAGCACGCCGGGGCCGGACAGGCCCCGGTGCGTGAACAGCAGGTCTTCGTGGAAGGCCATGCGCTCTTTCTTGCTACCAGTCGTGCTGATCTCGACGGGCAGGGCTAGCCCGGCCAGCGGCGCAAAGTCGCCGTCGAAGGTCAGCGGCACCAGGCCGGGGCGGCGCTCCACCAGCGGCACGCCGAACTGCTGCGCCACGCGGTAGCCGAAATCGGTCGCGCCGATCTTGGGGATGGACAGCCCGCCCGTGGCGATGACCAGCGAGCGTGCCTGCGCGGGGCCCCGATCAGTATCAATTTGATAGCTGACGGTGCTTGATGGATAAGCGCTGGAGGCCAAAAACACTATATTTTTGACGCCGCAGGGCTGCCAGCGCGTCACCCGCCCCGCGTCGCACTCGGCCAGCAGCATGGCGATGATGTCTTCGGCCGAGCGGTCGGCAAAGAGCTGGCCCTTGTGCTTCTCGTGCCAGGCGATGCCGTGCCTGTCCACCAGCGCGATGAAGTCGGCGGGCGTGAAGCGCGACAGGGCCGAGCGGCAGAACTGCGGGTTCTGCCCGACAAAGTGCCTGTGCGGCGCGCGCGGGTCCAGGTCGCGGTTGGTGAAGTTGCAGCGCCCGCCGCCGGAGATGCGGATCTTCTCGGCCACCTTGTCCGCATGGTCGATGAGCAGCACCGACAGGCCGCGCTGCCCCGCCTGCGCGGCGCAGAACAGGCCGGCCGCGCCAGCGCCGATGATGACGGCGTCGAAGAAAGGGATGCTCATGGGAGCCGCGGATTGTAGGATGCACGCATGAAACCGCTGATCCGCCGCTACGCCGCCTGCGCCCTGGCGCTGGGCTTTCTGGCCCCGGCCTGGGCCATCAACAAATGCACGGGCGCCGACGGCAAGGTGTCGTTCCAGGACGCGCCCTGCCCGGGCCGGGGCGAGACGATCGAGGCGCGCCCCGCCATGCAGGGCGCCACCCCCATCCAGGCCCCGCCTTCTGCGACGAAGGAAGGCGCCTTCGGCGCATCGTGGCAGCGCAAGAACTACCTGCAGACCCAGGGCGTGCCGCAGGCGCGCGCGGCGCTGGAGCGCCACCAGCGCGAATGCGCGGCGCAGACCGAGGCCGTGGCGCAGGCGGGGCCCCTTCGGCGCAGCGCCCTCGCGGGCACCCAGTTCGCGCAGGAGCGCGAGGCCACCGGCGCCGAGCGCAAGACGGCGTGCGAAGCCCGCACCCAGGAATTGCGCGAACAGCTTCAGGCGCTCGAAAAAGAGCTGGGCGCCCTGTAGTCCTTCGGGGTGCGCCCCAGATCGGTGCAAACCGGCTGGCATGGTCGTTGCGTCATCCTGCCCAGCGGCCCGCCCTGCCATGGCGCGGGGGGCTGCAAGGACAAAGGCGTCCCCACTGGCGGTTTCGGAAAGCCCCGAAGCCGTGCGGTGCGGGCGCCTTTTTTGTTTTGGCACCGACGTAGCGAGGGAACCCGATGACAAAGCCCCGGTTGGTGATGGTCGGCAACGGCATGGCCGGTGTGCGCACGCTGGAAGAGCTGCTCAAGGCCGCGCCGGGCCTCTACGACATCACGGTGTTCGGCGCGGAGCCGCACCCCAACTACAACCGCATCATGCTGTCGCCCGTGCTGGCGGGCGAGCAGACCATCGACGAGATCATCCTGAACGACTGGGGCTGGTACGCGCAGCACGGCATCACGCTGCATGCGGGCTGCACCGTGACGCACGTGGACCGCGCGCGGCGCACCGTCACGGCCACCAACGGCGCGGGCGAGGTCGTGACCGCCGAATACGACCGGCTCATCCTCGCCACCGGCTCCAGGCCCTTCATCCTGCCCGTGCCCGGCAACGGCCTGGACGGTGTGCTGGCCTACCGCGACATTGCCGACACAGAGGCCATGATCGCCGCCGCCACCACCTACCGGCACGCCGTGGTCATCGGCGGCGGCCTGCTGGGGCTGGAGGCGGCCAGCGGCCTGATGAAGCGCGGCATGCAGGCCACGGTGGTGCATACCGGCGACTGGCTGCTGAACCGCCAGCTCGACGAAGCAGCGGGCACGCTGCTGCAGCAGGAACTGGCCGCGCGCGGCATGCAGTTCAAGCTGCGCGCGCAGACGCAGGAGCTGCTGGGCAACGCCGCAGGCCGTGTGTGCGCCGTGCGCTTTGCCGATGGCAGCGAGCTACCCGCCGACCTGGTGGTGATGGCCGTGGGCATACGCCCCAACACGGCCCTGGCCGAGCAGATGCGCCTGTATGTGGACAAGGGCATTGTCGTCAGCGACACGCTGCAGACCGTGACCGACCCGCGCATCTACGCCGTGGGCGAGTGCGCCGCGCACCGGGGCGTGGCCTATGGGCTGGTGGCGCCGCTGTTCGAGCAGGGGCGGGTGGCGGCAACCCATTTGGCGCAGCACGGCATCGGCCTGTACCCGGGCTCGCACACCGCCACCAAGCTGAAGGTGACGGGCATCGACCTGTTCAGCGCGGGCGACTTCGCGGGCGGCGAAGGGGTGGAGGAGATCGTGCTGACCGACCCCGAGGGCGGCGTCTATAAGAAGCTGCTGGTGAAGGACGACAAGCTGGTCGGCGCCTGCCTGTACGGCGACACGGCGCAGGGCGCGTGGTACTTCGACCTGGTGCGCGAAGGGCGCAGCGTGGCGGACATCCGCGATGATCTGATGTTCGGATGCTCCTGATCTGATAGCTGCTTGTGCTTACTGCATAAGCGCTAGAGGCCAAAAAACACTTGAAACCCCACGCCATGCAAGAAACCCGCTCCACCTGCCCCTACTGCGGCGTGGGCTGCGGCGTCATCATCGAAAGCGATGGCGCGCAGATCACCGGCGTGCGCGGCGACCCTGCGCACCCTGCCAACTTCGGGCGGCTGTGTACCAAGGGCAGCACGCTGCATCTCACCGCCGCCAGCCCGGTCACGCTGCAAACGCGCCTGCTGCGGCCCCAGTGGCGCAGCCAGCGCGGCGGCGAAGCCCTGCCGATAGCGTGGGATGCGGCGCTGCAACTGGCGGCGGAAAAGTTCGCCCGCGTCATCCAGACGCACGGCCCCGGCACCGTGGGCTTCTACGTCAGCGGCCAGCTGCTCACCGAGGACTACTACGTCTTCAACAAACTCGCCAAGGGCCTCATCGGCACCAACAACATCGACACCAACTCGCGCCTGTGCATGAGCAGCGCCGTGGCGGGCTACAAGCAGACGCTGGGCGCCGACGCGCCGCCCGCCTGCTATGACGACGTGAACCATGCGCAGTGCCTGTTCTTCGTGGGCAGCAACGCGGCGTGGGCGCACCCCATTCTGTTTCGCCGCATCGAGGCGGCGCGCGCGGCCAACCCCGGCATGAAGGTCATCGTGGCCGACCCGCGCCGCACCGACACCGCCGGGCTGGCCGATCTGTTCCTGCCCATCCAGCCCGGCAGCGACGTGATGCTGTTCAACGGCATGCTGCACGTGATGCTGCGCGAGGGCTGGGTGAATGCGGACTACATCGCCGTACACACCACGGGTTTCGACGCGGTGCAGGCGCTGGTGCGCGAAGCCACGCCCGCGCGCGTGGCCCAGGTGTGCGGCATTCCAGAGGCCGACCTCATTACCGCCGCCCAATGGTTCGCCACATCCGCCGCCACCTTGAGCCTGTACTGCCAGGGCCTGAACCAGAGCAGCAGCGGCACGGCCAAGAACGCCGCGCTCATCAACCTGCACCTGGCCACCGCGCAGATCGGCAAGCCCGGCGCGGGCCCGTTCAGCCTGACCGGCCAGCCCAACGCCATGGGCGGGCGCGAAGTGGGCGGCCTGGCCAACCTGCTCAGCGCCCACCGCGACCTGGGCAACCCGCAGCACCGCGCCGAGGTGGCGGCGCTGTGGGGCGTGGCCGACGTGCCCGCCCAACCCGGCAAGACGGCGGTAGAGATGTTCCAGGCCGCTGCGGACGGCGAAATCAAGGCCCTGTGGATAGCCTGTACCAACCCCGCGCAAAGCCTGCCCGACCAGGCCACCGTGCGCCGCGCCCTGCAGCGCGCGGACTTCGTGGTGGTGCAGGAAGCCTTTGCCACCGCCGCCACCTGTGCCTATGCCGACCTGCTGCTGCCCGCCACCACCTGGGGCGAAAAGACGGGCACCGTCACCAACAGCGAACGCTGCATCTCGCGCGTGCGCCCCGCCGTACCCGCACCCGGCGAGGCGCGCAACGACTGGGCGATTGCGGTGCAGTTCGCGCACCTGCTGGAGGAGCGCCTGCGCCCCGGCGCACCCACGCTGTTCCCCTACAGCCCAGACGATGCGGGCGCCGAAACCATCTGGAACGAGCACCGCGAAAGCACACGCGGGCGCGACCTGGACATCACCGGCCTGTCGTGGCAAATGCTCGACGAGCGCGGCCCCCAGCAATGGCCCGTGCCCACAGGCGCCGCCACCGGCAAGGCGCGACTGTACGAAGACGGCATCTTTCCCACCCCCGACGGCCGCGCCCGCTTCGCCGCCCACGCCTGGCAGTCACTGGCCGAGCCGCGCGGGTCGCGCTACCCGTTCAGCCTGACGACAGGCCGCCTGCGCGACCAATGGCACGGCATGACGCGCACGGGCACCCTGGGCCGCCTGTTCGGCCACGTGCCCGAGCCCTGTGTGCAGATGCACCCCGAGGACATGGCCCGGCATGGCCTGAAAGACGGCGACCTGGTACACGTGACCAGCCAGCGCGGCTCCATCATCCTGCCCGCCCAGGCCGATGCGAACCTGGGCGCATCGCAAGCCTTCATCGCCATGCACTGGGGCGGCGAGTTCCTCAGCGGCCAATCCGCCACGGGCCAGCGGCTGGCGGGCGTGAATGCGCTCACCACCTCGGCGTTCTGCCCCACGTCCAAGCAGCCCGAGCTGAAACACGCGGCGGTCAAGATCCTCAAGGCCCCACTGCCCTGGGCGCTGTTCGCCATGGCCTGGGTGCCTGCCGACGCCGCGCAGTCCGCGCGCGAAGCCCTGGCTGCGCTGATGGGCGAATTCCCTTTCGCCGCCTGCGTACCCTTCGGCAACAACGCGCCGCTGGGCCAGGCCGAACGCACCGGCGTGCTGCTGCGCGCCGCCGCGCACGAGGCCCCGCCCGTGGCGCTTCTCGCGCGCATCGAAAGTCTGCTGGGCCTGGACGCGCCCGACACCCTGCGCTATGCCGACACCCAGCGCGGCCAGCGCCGCGCCGCCCGGCTGCTGCGCCAGGGCGACGCCGCCACGCTGGCGGGCGTGTTGCTGGCGGGCGACACGCGCTCGGCCCACTGGCTCAAGACCCTGCTGCAAGAAGAACTGCCCGCGCAGAGTTATGGCCGCCTGCTGCTCAAGCCCGGCGCCACGGCCCCGGTGGCGGTGCAGTCCCGCGGCAAGCCCGTGTGCAGCTGCTTCAACGTCACCGACGCCGCCATCACCACCGCCCTGGCCCATTGCCACGGCAGCGACGACGCGCGGCTGGCGCAATTGCAGGGCGGGCTGCGCTGCGGCACCAACTGCGGGTCCTGCCTGCCCGAGATCAAGCGCCTGCTGC
Source organism: Acidovorax sp. (assembly GCF_047607405.1). Lineage (GTDB taxonomy): Bacteria > Pseudomonadota > Gammaproteobacteria > Burkholderiales > Burkholderiaceae_C > Acidovorax. The sequence continues at coordinate 18,477 of NZ_JASGDA010000021.1, forward strand.
GGTCATATAACCCAAAGTTGGCTTGACTGGCGGAAAATTGCGTTCCATGAGCATCAGCCAGTACATCAAGGAAATCGGCCGGGGCGCGCGCGGGGCCAAGCCGCTCACGCGCGCGCAGGCGAGCGACCTGTTCGGCCAGGTGCTCGACGGCGCGGTGACCGACCTGGAGGTCGGCGCGTTCTGCCTGGCGATGCGCATCAAGGGCGAGACGGCAGAAGAAATGTGCGGATTCCTGGACGCCACGCACCGGCGCCTGTCCAAGCTGCCCGCCACCGACCGCCCGCTGATCGTGCTGCCCAGCTACAACGGCGCGCGCAGGCTGCCCGTGCTCACGCCCCTGCTGGCGCTGCTGCTGGCGCGCGAGGGCCTGCCCGTGCTGCTGCACGGCATGCGCACCGAGGCGCGGCGGGTTTTGGCATCCGATGTGCTCGCAGCGCTTGATACACCTGCGCTGACAGCTCCTGAAAAAATAGCAAACGGCAGCGTGCGCCACATCCACACCCAGCACCTGCACCCTGGCCTTGCGCGCCTGCTGGCTGTGCGCGAGGTGGTGGGCCTGCGCAACCCGGGGCACAGCGTGGTGAAGCTGATGAGCCCGTGCGCCGGGCCGTCGGTGGTGGTCACGGCCTACACGCACCCTGAGTACTTCGACATGCTGCTGGCCACCTTCGGCACGCTGGGCATGAGCGCCTTGCTCTCGCGCGGGCTGGAGGGCGAGGTCGCCACCGACCCGCGCCGCACGCCGCGCTACGACGGCTTCGTGCGCGGCGTACACACCGTGCTCGAATCACAGCAGCCCGGCACCGCCAGCGACGTGCCCGGCCTGCCCGCCGAGATCGACGTGGCCACCACCGCCGCCTACACGCGCCGCGTGCTCGCGGGCGAACTGCCCGTGCCGCCCGCCATGGCCCGGCAGGTGGAACACATCTTGCGCATCGCGGATCAGACAGAACGAGAAGCCACCCCATGAATACCTACACCTATCCCACAGGCCGCTGCACCCTGGTCGGCGCAGGCCCCGGCGACCCGGAGCTGCTGACCGTCAAGGCCGTGAAGGCCATCCAGGCCGCCACGGTGCTGCTGGTGGACGACCTGGTGAGCGACGCCATCGTGGCGCTGGCAGCGCCTGGCGCGCGCGTCATCCACGTGGGCAAGCGCGGGGGCTGCAAGAGCACGCCGCAGGCCTTCATCGAAAAGCTGATGCTGATGGCCGTCAACGAGGGCGAGAACGTGGTGCGCCTCAAGGGCGGCGACCCGTTCATCTTTGGCCGTGGCGGCGAGGAGGTGGAACACCTGCGCGCCGCCGGAGTGCAGGTGGAAGTCGTCAACGGCATCACTGCGGGGCTCGCGGGCCTGACCTCGCTGGGCGCGCCGCTCACGCACCGCGAGCATGCGCACGGCGTGGTCTTCGTCACCGGCCACGCCCAGCCCGGCGACGCGGGCACCGACTGGCGCCAGCTTGCGGCCGCGGCGCGCGACGCCAAGCTCACGCTGGTGATCTACATGGGCGTGAGCGGTGCGGCCACCATCGAGCAAGAGCTGCTCGCTGGCGGCCTGCCCGCTGGCACGCCGGTGGCCATCGTCCAGCACGCCAGCCTGCCGCAGCAGCGCCATGCCGTCACCACGCTCGCGGGCCTGCACGCCACCCTGGTGCGCGAAGGGCTGGGCAGTCCCTCGGTGATCGTGGTGGGCGACGTGGTGCGCGGCGTGGCCCTGGCGGTGCAGGACGCAGGCCGGGCGCGCAGGAGCGCATGACACGCTCTGAGGGCAGCCCGGCACGGCGGCGATTTGCGCGCTGCGCGCATTTTCTTGCGCTGGGCGCGCTATACGGGGCGCATAAGGCGGCCCCAGACTGCGGCGGCAGTTCTTTTCTCAAAAAATGCACCATTCATGTGAATGAATATCTCCGGCTGCCCATGGTGGGGGCGGAGGGTATTTTCATAAGCAAGCTTATTTTCCCTGTGGAAATTACCGAAGGAACTACCCGGAACAAGCCTTGCTGCGCGTCAATTTGGGTATAGCATATTGACGGAGGGTGTGTGTCAGTGAGCCGTCGCGTGCTTCTGTGCGGAGGGGCCGGGCGCGGATAAAGGAATATTTCCATGCGAATGAATCTCCCGGTCAGTGCGCAAGAATACGCTTTCCCCCGGGGTGAAACCCTGGTCTCCACCACGGACCTGAAGGGGCGCATTCTGTATTGCAACCCGATGTTCATTACCGTCAGCGGGTATGACAAGGAGGAGTTGCTGGGCCAACCCCACAATATCGTGCGCCACCCCGATATGCCCGAGGAGGCCTACCGGGACATGTGGGAAACCATTGCCAAGGGCATCCCCTGGTCGGCCCCGGTGAAGAACCGGCGCAAGGACGGCAGTTTCTACTGGGTGATGGCCAACGTCACGCCGCTGATGCAGGGCGACCAGCCCACGGGCTACATGTCGGTGCGCACCGAGGCCACGCGCGAGCAGATCCAGGCGGCCGAGCAGCTCTACGCGCAGATGCGGGCCGAGAAGCAGGCGGGCAGGCTGGTACACACGCTCAGCGTGGGGCGCGTGGTCAAGAACGACCTGTGGGGCCGCATCAGCGGCGCGCTGCGCCTGGGCCTGGCGGGCAAGATCGTGCTGAGTACGCTGCTGCTGGTGGCCGCCGCCTGGGGCGCCGCGCTGCTGGGCGGGCAGAGCCTGTCGGTGGTCTCCGGCGCTGCCTGGGCAGCTGTGCTGCTGCTGGCCCTGGGCGTTGCGGCCTACCTGCACCAGACCATGGTCGCGCCGCTGGCCCAGATGCTGGTATGGGCCAACCGCATCGCGGCGGGCGACCTCACGCAGAACATCACCGTCACGCGCAGCGACACCGTGGGCTACCTGCAAAAGGCGCTGTCCCAGCTCAACGTGAACGTGCTGTCCATCGTGCGCGACGCGCGCCAGGAGAGCGAGCACATGCAGGTGTCCACCCGCGAGATCGCGCAGGGCAACCAGGACCTGTCCGCGCGCACCGAGGCGCAGGCCGGCAGCCTGGAGCAGACGGCCGCGTCGATGGAAGAAATCACCGGCACCGTGCGGCAGACGGCCGAGTCCGCGCGCCAGGCCGCCCAGCTCGCCACGCAGGCCACCGGCGTGGCCGAGCGCAGCAGCCAGGCCGTGGACGGCGTGGCGGACACCATGAAGCAGATCCAGACCGCGTCGGGCCGCATCGGCGAGATCACGCAGCTCATCGACTCCATTGCCTTCCAGACCAACATCCTCGCGCTCAACGCCGCCGTCGAGGCGGCGCGCGCGGGCGAGCAGGGCCGGGGCTTCGCCGTGGTGGCGGCCGAGGTGCGCAGCCTGTCGCACCGCACGCTGTCGGCGGCCAAGGAGATTCGCCAGCTCATCGACAACTCGGCCACCACCGTGCAAGAGGGCCACGCCAAGACCGACGCCGCGCAGAAGACCATGGCCGAGTCGCTGGAGCTGGTGCGCCGCGTGAACACGCTGATCGGCGAGATCCACAGCGCGTCGAACGAGCAGCTCAGCGGCATTGCGCAGGTCAACGCCGCCGTGGCCCAACTCGACAGCATCACCCAGCAGAATGCGGCCCTGGTGGAGCAGAACGCCGCGTCGGCCCTGCAGCTGCACGGCCAGGCGCAGACCGTGGCCGAAACCGTGCAGGTGTTCCGCATCGACGCCACGGCCCCCACGCAGACGCGCGACGCGGTGGAGCTGCGCAAGCAGATGAAGGGGCCGCAGAAGGCCGCGCCACGGCGGGCGTTGACGGCGCAATAAGCGTCAAAAAAAAGCAAAAAAAGGGCTCCCGCAGGAGCCCTTTTCATTGGCAATCGGACGGATTACAGCGTGCCGATTTCGCCGTAGGCGATCTGGCCGGTGCGCACGGCTTCGGCAGCCTGGGCGCGCACGGCGGCGCGGTCGGTCGTGGACTGGTACGTCACCACGCGCGAGCCTGCGGGTTCCAGGTTGCGGACGGAGGCCACGGCGGCGGCCTGGGCCTCGGCCCGCACTTCGGCGCGGGTGCGGTTGGTGTCGAACTTCAGGGCGAACTGGCCGGGGTCGAGTTCACCGGCCTGTGCGCCGAAAGCGGTCAGGGCAGCCACGGCGGCCAGGGAGAAGAAGCGTGCGGTCTTGTTCATGATGATTCCTTTCAGTGGTTGAAGCGTCTCGAAAAAAACCGGTGGATTCACCGGGTTCGGTGAGTCGCCTTTGCGGGTTCGGCTCATCGATGGGGTGAACTGTACGCCGGTGGAGTTCATTAAAAAACTACTAAGTCACAAATTGACTTTTCTGGATTTTGAAACAATCAAGGCAAGCTTGCCAGGTTTCATTTGTGCCGTTTTGTTTCGCGGGCGGCGCTTGCCAGCGGCGCCGTGATGGGCTGAAATGAGCGCCATCCATCATCCCCGGGAGGACTCACATGACTTTGGTAGCCGACATCCTCAAGCGCAAACCGAACGCCACCGTACACAGCGTGCGCCCCACCGACACGGTGCTGCAGGCGCTGCGCCTGATGGCCGACAAGGGCATCGGCGCGCTGCTGGTGACCGAGGGCGATGCCATCGCGGGCATCTTCACGGAGCGCGACTACGCCCGCAAGATCGCGCTGCTGGGCCGCACGTCCGCCGACACGGCGGTGCGCGACGTGATGACCTCGCACGTGCTGTTCGTGCGGCCCGACCAGACCAGCGAGCAGTGCATGCAGCTCATGAGCAGCCACCGCCTGCGCCACCTGCCCGTGGTGGACGACGGCAAGCTGGTGGGCATGGTCTCGATCGGCGACCTGGTCAATCAGATCATTTCGGAGCAGAAGTTCATCATCGAACAGCTGGAGCAGTACATCTCCGGCGCCGGGCGCTAGGCGGCTTTTTCCACGTGCCCCTGGCGGGTGTACAGAAAGTCGATCACCGCCTTGCGGCAGTGTACGTAGCGCGCGTCCTCGGCCAGCTCCACGCGGTTGCGCGGGCGGGGCAGGCCAACGGTCAGCACCTCGCCGATGGTGGCCGCCGGGCCGTTGGTCATCATCACGATCTTGTCGGACAGCAGCACGGCTTCATCGACATCGTGCGTCACCATGACCACGGTGCTCTGCGTGCGCGCCACGATCTCCAGCAGCTCGTCCTGCAGCTTGGCGCGGGTGAGGGCGTCCAGCGCGCCGAAGGGCTCGTCCATCAGCAGCACCTGGGGCTCCATGGACAGGGCGCGGGCAATGCCCACGCGCTGCTTCATGCCGCCCGATATTTCGCCGGGGCGCTTCTGCGCCGCGTGCGACAGGCCCACCAGGGCCAGCGCGGCGTCGGTGCGCTCGCGCAGCTGCTGTCGGCTTTCCTTGGCCGCGAACACGCGCTCCACGGCCAGATGGATGTTGTCGAAGCAGGTCAGCCAGGGCAGCAGCGAGTGGTTCTGGAACACCACGGCGCGCTCCGGCCCCGGGCCCTTGATCTCCTTGTTGGCGCACAGCAGCGCGCCGTGGGTGGGGCTTGTGAGGCCCGCGATCAGGTTCAGCAGCGTGCTCTTGCCGCAGCCCGAGTGCCCGATCAGCGCCACGAACTCGCCTTTGGCGATGGTCAGGTCGATGCCCTTGAGCGCGGGGAACAGGCCCTTGGCCGTCTTGAAGGTCTGCTCGACGCCCTGGATCTCGATGAACTTGGCGGGGTTGTTGCTCATGACTTCACCTCTTCGAACGTGAACGCCGTTGCCAGCTTGACCAGCGCGTACTCCAGCACCAGCCCCACGATGCCGATGACGAAGATGGCGATGAGGATGTTCTTGACGTTCAGGTTGTTCCACTCGTCCCACACCCAAAAGCCGATGCCCACGCCGCCGGTCAGCATCTCGGCGGCCACGATCACCAGCCACGCCGTGCCCACGGCCAGGCGCACGCCGGTCAGCATGTAGGGCAGCACGGCGGGAAAGAGAATCTTGGTGGCGATCTTCCATTCGGACAGGTTCAGCACGCGGGCCACGTTCATGTAGTCCTGCGGCACGCGCTGCACGCCCACGGCGGTGTTGATGACCATGGGCCAGATGGAGCAGATGAAGATGGTCCAGATGGCCGCCGGGTTGGCGCCCTTGAACACCAGGAGGCCGATGGGCAGCCACGCCAGCGGCGACACGGGCCGCAGCAGGCTGATGAGCGGGTTGAACATGCGCGACAGGAAATTGAACCGCCCGATGACGAAGCCCGCCGGTATGCCCACCAGCGCCGCCAGCCCGAAGCCGATGGCCACGCGCTGCAGGCTCATGAGCACGTTCCAGCCCACGCCCTGGTCGTTGGGGCCGTTGCGGTAGAACGGGTTGCTGAACACCTCCACCGCCTGCGCCCAGGTCTCGCGCGGGCCGGGAATGCTGCCGCCCGTGGTGGCCGACACCGCGGCCCACACCGCCACCAGCAGGCCCAGGCCGCACAGCGGCGGCAGCACGGCCAGCCAGAAGCCGCGCGACAGGGCGGCCCAGTCGCGGCCCGGCTTTTCAAGGTGTTTTTGGCCTCCAGCGCTTGCTGGATGGGCGCTGGCAGCTACTTTTTTCATAGTGATTGGCGCCACCACGGGTTCGGGCGGGGCGTGGAAGACTGCGCTGACCATGGTGCTGGCTCCTTCATGCCTTGATCTTGAAACCGTCGGCGTACTGGGCGGGGTTCTTGCCGTCCCACACCACGCCGTCCACCAGCTTGTGGCTGCGCATCTCGCCCTTGGGCAGCGGCGTCTTCGACGCGGCGGCGGCCTGCTTGTACACGTCGATGCGGTTCACGGCCTTGGCCACGCCCAGGTAGTCCGGGTGGTCCTTGAGCAGGCCCCAGCGCTTGTGCTGCGTCAGGAACCACATGCCGTCCGACAGGTACGGGAAGTTCACCGCGCCCTCGTTGTAGAACTTCATGTGGTTGGGGTCGTCCCAGGTCTTGCCCATGCCGTCCTGGTAGCGGCCCAGGATGCGCTGGTTGATCGCCTCCACGCCGGTGTTCACGTAGGCCTTGCCCGCGATGGTCTCGGCCATCTTGTTCTTGTTGGCCAGGCCCTCGTCGATCCAGCGGCCTGCCTCCAGGATGGCGGCGGTCACGGCGCGCGCGGTGTTGGGGTACTTCTGCACGAACTCGGCCGTGGTGCCCAGCACCTTCTCGGGGTGGTCCTGCCAGATGGCCTGCGTGGTGGTGGCCGTCACGCCGATGCCGTCCATGATGGCGCGGTGGTTCCAGGGCTCGCCCACGCAGAAGCCGTCCATGTTGCCCACGCGCATGTTCGCCACCATCTGCGGCGGCGGCACGGTGATGACCTTGGCGTCCTTCAGGGGGTGGATGCCGTTGGCGGCCAGCCAGTAATACAGCCACATGGCGTGCGTGCCGGTGGGGAAGGTCTGGGCGAAGGTGTATTCGCGCTTCTCGCTGGCCATCAGCTTGGCAAGGCCCGCGCCGTTCACCGCGCCCTTGTCGGCGAGTTTTTTGGACAGCGTGATGGCCTGGCCGTTGTGGTTCAGGTTCATCAGCACGGCCATGTCCTTCTTGGGGCCCGAGACGCCCAGGTGTACGCCATAGACCAGGCCGTAGAGCACGTGGGCAAGGTCCAGCTCGCCGTTGACCAGCTTGTCGCGCACGCCGGCCCACGACGCCTCCTTGGTGGGGACGATGGTCACGCCGTACTTCTTGTCGATGCCCAGCACCGAGGCCATGACCACGCTGGCGCAGTCGGTCAGGGGGATGAAGCCGATCTTCACCTCTTTCTTCTCGGGCGCGTCCGAGCCCTGGGCGTGGACCAGGGCGCGCAGGGCCGGGCTCACCCCCACGGCGCCCGCGGCGGCGGCCTGCAGCACGGTGCGGCGGGTGGGGCGGGGTGTCATCGGGTCGGTCATGGGGCTCTCCTGGTTGCGGGCATCGACAAACAAAAAAGGCGTCCTCGCGCCGCGCGGGGGTTGCACGGGCGGGGACGCCTTTGTCCGGGGTGGAAGGGCGGCACCCGCCATTGGATGGCTCGCCTTTCGCTGCCCTGGGGCGATGCAAGCCCTGTGCCAGCCTGGCATTTACTCAGTTTTTGATAGCTGCTTGTGCTTTCTGAATAGGCGCTGGAGGCCGATTTGGCTTGTAATCCGTGCCACCCTGCTGCAAGGGTGCGCCGCACAGGTTTTGTGCGGCGCACCATCCGAGGGGCATATCCAGGTAAAGATTGGGCAAATGAAAATGGTTTGCATTTGCTGAAACTAGAATCCCCGGTTTGCACGCGGGCTGGCCGCGTACACGCACCCCCTTCCATGACACGACAACAGGACAACCGGCGCCGCGCCTACTGGCTCAAGACGCTGCACGAATGGCACTGGGTCAGCTCCGCGCTGTGCCTGCTGGGCATGCTGCTGTTCGCCGTGACCGGCTTCACGCTCAACCACGCGGGCCAGATCGAGGCCAAGCCCCAGGTCGCCAGCCAGCGCGCCGTGCTGCCGCAGGCGCTGCGCGCCACGCTCGCGCAGCAGGCCCAAGGCGCCGCCGACCGCGCGCCGCTGCCCCCCGCGCTGCACGACTGGCTGCGCGC
>NZ_JASGDA010000022.1:0-24306 GCF_047607405.1 Acidovorax sp.
GGCTGCGCCGCCCGCCGCGCCCCGGCGCCGCTGCGCAGCCGTGGATGGCGGCGGCCCTGGTCGCCCTGGGCGGCACGCGCGGCGGCTTCACGCTGGCGGCGGTGCTGGGCGTGCCGCTGGCGCTGCCGGACGGCGCGGCGTTTCCGGCGCGCGATCTGCTGGTCTTTCTGTCGGCGGCGGTCATCGTGCTGAACATGCTGCTGACCAGCCTGACGCTGCCGTGGCTGGCGCGCCGCCTGGCCCCGCAGCAGTGCGGCCACCAGAGCCGCGAGGCCGCATGGGCACGCCGGCGCGCGGCCCTGGCGGCGCGGCGCGCACTGGCTGGCGTGCAGCCCGCCGATGGCCCGTCGCCGGTGTTCAGCGCCGTGCGCGAGCGCATCGACACCGGCTACCAGCACCGCCTGCAGCTGGCCGCACCCAAAGACACCGCCAGCCACTGCGAGGCGCTGCGCGCGCTGAGCCTGGAGGCGGCCCTGAGGCTGGATGCGCTGCAGGCCGAGCGCGACGAACTGCACGGGCTGCGCCGCTGCCACCGCATCAACGACGAGACCCTGCGCCAGCTCACGCTGGAGATCGACCTGATCGAGTCGGTGTTGCGCACCCATCTGCCCGGGCTGCCGCAGACCGGGCGCGCCGGGGCATGATCGGCGGTCCCAGGAATCACAGCCAAAACAGGCTCCAGCGCTTATCCATCAAGCGCCAGCAGCTACTGTTTTTGTAGTACCCGCCGCTGTTACCGCCGTGCCCATGGATGCCGCCATGATGCAGCCTATGGCGAGCCACTGCAGGGCCGTCAGGTGCTCGCCCAGCAGCGCCATCGCCAGCAAGGCCGCCACGGCGGGCTCCATGCTGATCATGATGCCGAAAGCGCCCTGGGGCAGCCGCTTCAGGGCCATCATCTCCAGCGAGATCGGCACGGCGCTGGAGACCGCCGCCACCACCAGCCCCGCCGCCAGCACGGCGGGCGACAGCAGCGCGGCGCCCGCATGCGCCGCACCGACCGGCACGACCACCAGCGCCGCCACCAGCAGCCCCAGCGACACCGATTGCCCCGCGTGCAAGTGCCCCGCACGCTTGCCGAACACGATGTACAGCCCCCAGAACACGGCGGCGGCTACCGAGTAGAGCACGCCCGCCGGGTCGAGCGTGCTGCCGGTCAACCCCAAACCTGGCTTGAGGGGCAGCAGCATGCCCAGCCCCGCCACGGCCAGCGCCACCCAGACGAAATCCACCGCCCGGCGCGACGAGCCGATGGCGACCGCCAGCGGCCCCGCGAACTCGATCGCCACGGCCAGGCCGAAGGGCAGCGTGCGCAGCGACATGTAGAACATCAGGTTCATGCCCCCCAGCGCCGCGCCGTAGCAGGCCAGAGCCTTGGCATCCGCACGCGAAAGCCGCCAGCGCCAGGGCCGCCACAGCAGCAGCATCAGCACCGCCGACAAACCCACGCGCACGGCGGTGGTGCCCTGCGCCCCCACGGCGGGGAACAGCCACTGCTTGGCCCATGAGGTGCCGATGCCGAGGGCGGTGACGGAGCCGAGGACGGCAAGGAAGGGGATGAATCGTTGGAAACCAGGCGCAGCAGCAGTCATGCAGGAAATATAAGCGGGCCTAGATTCCGAGCGCGGCCCGCATCTGCGCCCCGGTCAAGCGCTGGCGCGGCCCGCCGAGCAGTTCGCACATCCTGGCATTGAGCGGCGCGGCCATGCAGTGCGCGGCGGCCAGCCGCACCACCGCGCCGCTGAGGGCGTCGATCTCCGTCACGCGCCCGGCTTCCAGGTCGTCCCACATGGACGAGCGGGCCTGCGCGTCGATCTGCAGCATACGCCGCGCCAGGCGCGTGAACAGCGCGTTGGGCAGGCGCAGCAGGTGCGGCAGCAGCGCGGGCGACACGGCGGTGAGCTGGGCGGGCGCGATACCAGCGCGCGCCATCACACGCAGGGCCTCGGACTGCAATGCGGCGAACACGCGGCGGCAGTCGCGGTCCATCAGCTCCTCGCGCAGCGGCAGGTTGGACAGCGCGTTGACCGGGTTGTTGAGGTTGATCAGCAGCTTGCCCCACTGCACGGCGCGGATGTCCGCAGGCAGCACCGTGGCCAGCCCCGCCGCGTTGAACACGGGCAGCAGCCGCTCGGTCACCGCGTTGCGCTGCAACTGCACCTGGCCCGCCGTGGCGCGGTGTACGTGCGCGCCGCGCAGCACCACGTTGTAGGGCACCATGCCTGCCAGCACGTTCAGGCCCGGGGCCAGCGCGGTGACGCGGGCCACGTTGTCCACGCCGTTCTGGAGCGAGATGACGGGCGTGCCGGGCGCGCAGGTGGCCGCCAGCTCGCGTGCCGCCGATTCGGTGGCGCCGCTTTTCACGCACAGCAGCACCACGCTGCCCGCGCCGGGCGCGGCCTCGGCCAACGTGGGGGCCAGGCGCAGGGCGGTGGACGGCACCTGGCGGTCGAAGCCGTCCAGGTCAGTCACCTTCAGGCCGTGCAGCGCGATGGGCTCCAGCGTGTGCGGTCGGCCCACCAGACAGACCGGCTGGCCGTGGGCGGCCAAGCGACCGCCCACATAGCAGCCGATGGCGCCTGCGCCGAGGATGATGAATGACTGCTGCTCCATGCGCTTGCGTCCTTTTCCGTTCAGGGATGGTGCATTGTGCGGGGCGTGGGACTTCAGCTGGAAACCTACCGGCTGCGCAGCGTGCGGCTCAAAAGGATCACGGGCACCAGCCCCACGGCCACCAGCGCCAGCGACGGCAGCGCCGCCTCGCCCAGCCGCTCGTCGCGCGCCAGTTGATACGCCACCACGGCCAGGGTGTCGCTGTTGAAGGGGCGCAGCACCATGGTGGCGGGCAGCTCCTTCATCACATCGACAAACACCAGCAGCGCGGCAGCCGCGGTGGAGCGCCTGAGCAGCGGCCAATGCACCCGCGCCAGCAGGGCCACGCTGCCCGCGCCCAGCGTGCGGGCCGAGGCGTCCAGGTTCAACGGGATGCGCGCATAGCCGCTTTGCACCGACTGCAGTGCCACGGCGCAAAACCTCACCAGGTACGCCCACACGATGCCGCAGGCCGTGGCCGTGACCAGCGCGCCCACGCCCCACTGCGGTCGGGCCGCCTGCAGCCAGCCCACGGGCAGCAGCACGCCCACCACGATGACCGCGCCCGGCACGGCGTAGCCGATGCTGGCAAGCTGCACCACGCCGCGCGTCACGGCGTCCGGCTGGCGGCGCACGGCGAAGGCCAGCGCCAGCGCCACGGCCACGGCCAGCAGCGCGGTGATGCCGCCCAGGCGCACGCTGTTCCACGTCCATTCGACGAAACGCTCCCAGGGCAGCACGGACCAGTCGGCTGCCAGCGGGCGCAGCATGAAGCACACCGGCGCCACGAAGCCCATGACCACCGGCACCGCACACACCGCCCACGCGGCCCAGCGGTGCGCGCCCTGCAGCCGCACCGGCTGCGCCTCCGCCGAGCCCGCACGCCCGCCGCCGGTGGCAAAGCGCATGCGCTTTTGCGCGCGGTGCTCCAGGTGCAGCAGCGCCAGCACCACGGCCAGCAGCATGGTGGCAAGCTGCGCGGCGGCCAGCCGGTTGTCCATGGACAGCCAGGCCTTGTAGATGCCGGTGGTGAAGGTCTGGATGCCGAAGTAGCTGGAGACGCCGAAGTCCGCCAGGGTCTCCATCAGCACCAGCGCCACGCCCGCAGCCACCGCCGGGCGCGCCAGCGGCAGCGCCACAGCGCGGATGCGGCGCGGCAGCGGCGCGCCCAGCAGGCGCGCGGCTTCCATCAGGTGCGCGGCGCGCTCGCCCAAAGCCGTGCGCGCCAGCAGATAGACGTAGGGGTACAGCGCGAAGATGAACACCCAGATGGCGCCGCCCAGGCTGCGCACCTCGGGCAGCAGGCGGCCTTCCAGCCCGAAGGCGCTGCGCAGGCCCACCTGCAGCGGGCCGCTGAACTGCAGGAAGTCGGTGTACGCATACGCCGTGACGTAGGCGGGCATGGCCAGCGGCAGCAGCAGCAGCCATTCGAAGGCGCGTCGGCCCGGGAAGTCGAACAGCGTGACGGCCGCCGCCGCGCCCGTGCCCACGATGGCCGCGCCCAGGGCCACGAACAGGCTCAGCCACAGCGTGGTCCACACGTAGGTCGGCAGCACGGTGGACGCCATCTCGCGCAGGATGTCGCCCGCCGTGGCGTCGCCGTGGCCGATGGGCAACCACGAGGCCAGCACCGCCAGCACCGGCAGCGCCAGGAAGCCCGCGAACAGGATCAAGGGAATGGAGCGAGAGGCGAGGCGCAAGGCGGAGATGGGCAAGGATGCAAATGCGAATTCTAAGCATTCACCCCCCTAGAATCGGCGCCTATGTTTCTGGAAGTCTCCCAACTCGAAGTGCGCTACCCGGGCCGCGCACAGCCCGCCGTGCAGGGCGTCTCGCTGGGCCTGGGCGCGGGCGACATCGGCGTGCTGATCGGCCCCTCGGGCTGCGGCAAGACCACGCTGCTGCGCGCCGTGGCGGGGCTGGAGCCGGTGTCGGGCGGCCAGATCCGCATGGCGGGGCAGGTGGTGGGCAGCGCCGCGCACAGCGTGCCGCCCGAGCAGCGGCGCATCGGCATGGTGTTCCAGGACTACGCGCTGTTCCCGCATCTGAGCGTGGGGCGCAACGTGGCCTTCGGCATCCACCAGCTTCGCAAAGCCGAGCAGGCCGCGCGCGTGGCCGAGGTGCTGCAGCTGGTGGGCCTTGCAGGCAGCGAGCAGCGCTTTCCGCACGAGCTGTCGGGCGGCCAGCAGCAGCGCGTGGCGCTGGCGCGGGCGCTGGCGCCGAGGCCGCAGCTCATGCTGCTGGACGAGCCGTTTTCCAACCTGGACGTGGAGCTGCGCGAGCGCCTCGCGCACGAGGTGCGCGGCATCTTGAAGGCGGCGGGCGCAACGGCGCTGTTCGTGACGCACGACCAGCTCGAAGCTTTCGCCATCGGCGATCAGGTCGGCGTGGTACACGAGGGCCGCCTGCACCAGTGGGCCGACGCCGCCACCCTGTACCAGCGCCCCGCCACGCGCTTCGTGGCGGACTTCATCGGCCACGGCGCCTTCGTGCCCGCCACGCTGGTGCAGCGCGGCGACCAGGTGGTGGCGCAGACGCCGCTGGGCGATCTGGCCGACCTGGCCGAATGCCCCCAGCCCGGCAGCTACGCGAGGGGCGAATGCGACGTGCTGCTGCGCGCCGACGACGTGGTCCACGACGACGCGGCGCCCGTGCAGGCGCAGGTGGTGCGCAAGTCGTTCCGGGGGGCGGCGTACCTGTACACGCTGCAACTGGCCAGCGGCCACACGGTGCAGGCCCACGTACCCAGCCGCCACGACCATGCGCCGGGCGCATGGATCGGCATCCGCGCGCGGGTGGAGCACCTGGTGGCGTTCCCGCGCGCTTGATGGATTTTTAAGCCAAATTGGCCGCTAGCGCTTGTGCAGCAAGCGCCAGCAGCTATCTTTATGATAGTTACTTGGCTTTGCGCGGCAGGCCGCCCAGCGTCTCGGGCAGCGCGGCCTTCAGGCTTTGCACGGCGATGGCCTGGCCCAGGCTGGCCTGCTCCATCTGGCGGGCGGCTTCTTCCATCTTCTTGCCCGCGGCTTCCAGGCCCGCAGTGTCGATGTTCACCTTGCCGCCGCCGGGCGTGTTCATGCCGATCGAGGCCGTGGCCCCGGCCATGCCGCCTACGGGCGTGAAGAGCGAGCCCAGGGCGGCGATGACCACCCCGATGACGATGGCCGCGATGACGACCACCGCCGGAATGGCGGCCAGCACCGTGGCGTAGCGGGTGAACAGGGTGGCTACGTCGGTGGCCTCAGCGTCGATGGCGGCCCAGGTCTCCCGGGGCTGCAGAAGAATGTTCTTGACGCGTTCGATCAGGTTCATGCTTGGTGCCTCCCGACAGTGGAACGAAGGCTGCGAACGATAAAGGAGCCTGCGTACACTGAACAGGGGTGACGCTGTAGCCGACCGTGAAATAAGCCCGGCTCTGGCCCGTTTCAGCGAGTCACCCGCTCTGGCGCAGGCCGTCCACCGTGGCCTGCAGATGCTGCGCCCAGGCGCGGCGGTCGCGGCCCTGGGCGGTTTCGGGCGTGCCGTAATGCACCACCGCCTCGATGGGCGGCGCGCTCAGGGTGCGCCAGATGGAGCCGACCAGCGTCTCGTCACCGATGTAGCTGGGCGCGAAGCTGGTCGCCCTGCTGGCCTGGTCGGCAAAGCGCAGGCCCACGGGCTGCACGGGGGCCTGGGCGGCCACCGCCGCCTGGATGAGGTTGGCATGAAAGGGCAGCATGGCGCGGCCGTCGCCCGTGGTGCCTTCGGGGAACACGGCCAGCACCTCGCCGCGCGCGAGCGATGCCTGCATCTCGCGCACCATGCGCAGCGCGTCGCGGCGCGAAGTGCGCTCGATGTACAGCGTGCCCGCAGCGGTGGCCAGCGTGCCGATCAGCGGCCAGCCCCGCACGTCCGACTTGGAGATGAAGCGGCAGTGGCGCGCCGCGTGCAGCACGGGAATGTCGAGCCAGGAGAGGTGGTTGGCGACCAGCAGCACCGGCCCCGCCACGGGCGGCTGGCCCACGATGCGCAGGCTGATGCCCGCGTGCGCCAGCAGTTGCAGCGACCACGCCTGCACGTGTGCGTGCTGCTGGTCCGGCGGCAGCGCCGGGAAGCGCAGCGCCACGATCCACAGGCCCTTGGCAATGTGGCCCAGCAGGCGCAGCAGCCGCCAGCTGGCGCGCAGGGGCTTCATTTCAGTGATCCATGGTGCTGCGCGCCACCCGCAGCACATGCAGCTGGCGCGGCTCAGGGGGGTGTTGCCGTCTCATCTCATCGGTCGAAGGCGACCTGGCCGCCGACCAGGGTGGTGCGCACGCGGCCCGGCAGCTCGTAGCCGGAGAACGGCGTGTGCTTGCCCTGGCTGGCCAGCGCCGCGCCATCGACCGTCCAGGTGGCTTGCGGGTCGAGGATGCACAGGTCGCCCACGCCGCCTTCGACGATCTGGCCCACGCTGGCTTGCAGCGTGCCCAGGGCGCCGCCCAGCACGCGGGCGGGTTCGGCGGTGACCACGGCCAGCGCGCGCTGCAGGGGCACGCCGCTGTCTTGCGACCACTTGAGGGCCAGGCTCAGCAGCAGCTCCAGCCCCGTCGCGCCGGGCTCGGCTTCGGCGAAGGGCAGCGTCTTGGCGTCTTCATCGACGGGCGTGTGGTCGGACACCAGCGCGTCGATGGTGCCGTCTGCCAGCGCGGCGGACAGCGCCTCGCGGTCGCGCTGCTGGCGCAGCGGGGGCGACAGGCGCGCGCGGCTGTCGAAGAAGCCGATGTCCACGTCGGTCAGGTGCAGCGAGTTGATGCTCACGTCCGCCGTCACGGCCAGGCCGTTGGCGCGGGCAGCGCGCAGCAGCTCTACGCCTGCGCTGCTCGACAAGCGGCACAGGTGTACGCGCGCGCCGGTGGTCTTTTGCAGCTCGAAGATGGTGTGCAGCGCGATCGTCTCCGCCGCCACGGGCACGCCCGAGAGGCCCAGGCGCGTGGCCAGCGGCCCGCTGGCGGCCACGCCCTTGCCCAGGTGCATCTCCTGCGGGCGCAGCCACACGGTGTAGCCAAAGGTGGCGGCGTACTGCAGCGCGCGTTGCAGCACCTGGGTGCTGGCGAGCGGCACGTCCGCCTGGCCGAAGCCCACGCAGCCGGATTCGGTCAGCTCGGCCATCTCGGTCAGCACCTCGCCCGCGAGGCCGCGCGTGAGTGCGCCGAGCGGGAACAGGCGCGACTGGTGCAGTTTCTCGGCGCGGAACTTCAGCATTTCGACCAGGCCCGGCTCGTCGAGCACGGGGTCGGTGTCGGGCGGGCAGACGAGGCTGGTGACGCCGCCCGCGACGGCTGCGGCCATTTCGGATTCGAGCATGCCTTCGTGCTCGTGACCTGGCTCGCGCAGGCGCGCGGCCAGGTCCACCAGGCCGGGCAGCACGATGCAGCCACTGGCGTCGATGGTGCGGCTTGCCGCAAAGCCTGGCGGCACGCGGTTCACGCCCACGATGCGGCCTGCGGCCAGGGCGATGTCGCAGGTCTGGTCAAGGCCGGAGCGGGGGTCGATCACGCGACCGTTCTGGATCAGGATTTTCATGGTTTCAAGCCAAATTGGCCGCTAGCGCTTGCTGGACAAGCACGAGCAGCTATGAAAACAGGAGTAGATGATCATCACGCCTCGTTCCCGGCGACGATGGACATGACGGCCATGCGCACCGCGATGCCGAAGGTGACCTGGGGCAGGATCACGCTCTGCTTGCCATCCACCACGGCGGAGTCGATCTCCACGCCGCGGTTGATGGGGCCGGGGTGCATCACGATGGCGTCGGGCTTGGCAAGCCGCAGCTTCTCGGGCGTGAGGCCGAAGCTCTTGAAATACTCCTGGCTGGACGGCAGCAGCGCGCCGCTCATGCGCTCGTTCTGCAGGCGCAGCATGATGACCACGTCCGCGTCCTTGATGCCCTCTTCGAGCGTGTGGCACACGCGCACGCCCATCTGCGCCATGTCGCCAGGCACCAGCGTGCGCGGGCCGACCACGCGCACCTCAGGGCAGCCCAGCGTGGTCAGGCCGTGGATGTCGGAGCGCGCCACGCGCGAGTGCAGCACGTCGCCCACGATGGCGACCGTGAGGTTGCTGAAGTCCTTCTTGTAGTGGCGGATGGTGTACATGTCGAGCAGCCCCTGCGTGGGGTGCGCGTGCCGCCCGTCGCCCGCGTTGATGACGTGGACGTGCGGCGCCACGTGCTGCGCGATGAGGTAGGGCGCGCCCGATTCGCTGTGGCGCACCACGAACAAATCCGCCGCCATGGCCGAGAGGTTGGCGATGGTGTCGAGCAGCGACTCGCCCTTGCTGGCCGAGCTGCGCGCGATGTCGAGGTTGATCACGTCCGCCGACAGGCGCTTGGCCGCGATCTCGAAGGTGGTGCGCGTGCGCGTGCTGTTCTCGAAGAACAGGTTGAACACGCTCTTGCCGCGCAAGAGCGGCACCTTCTTGACCTCGCGGTCGTTCACCGAGACGAAATTGGCCGCCGTGTCGAGGATGTGCGTGACGATGTCGCGCGGCAGCCCTTCGATGGAGAGCAGGTGGATCAGCTCGCCGTTGCTGTTGAGTTGGGGGTTGCGCTTGTGCAGCACGTTCACACCTCTTTGATCTGGAATTGGAAGCTGCCGTCATCGCCGCGCGCCAGGGCCAGCGACTGCGACGCGGGCAGCGCCTCGCGGGCGGCGGCAAAGTCGGCCTGCACGGGCAACTGGCGCCCGCCCCGGTCCACCAGCACGGCCAGGCGCACGCTGGCGGGGCGGCCGTAGTCGAACAGCTCGTTGAGCACCGCGCGCAGGGTGCGGCCGGTGTAGAGCACGTCGTCGAGCACCAGCACGTCGGCGCCGTTCACGTCGAAGGGCAGTTGCGTCTGCGCGCTGGAGGCGAGCCCGCGCTGGGCGAAGTCGTCGCGGTGCAGGGACGAGGACAGCACGCCGGGGGCGCCCGGCAGGCCCAGGTCTTTCTGCAGTCGCTCGGCCAGCCACGCGCCGCCCGATGTGATGCCCGCGAGCTGGGTGGTGGCCGTGAGCATGCTGCGCACGCCGCGCAGCAGCTCGCGGTACAGGGCCTCGGCGTCGAGCACGAGGCTGCCGGGGGATGAGGGGGTGGTCATGGGAGATTCCTCAGGAACTGTTCCAGGATGATGCAGGCGCTGGCGGCGTCGGCGTCTTTTGCGCCGCCCGCAATGGCCTCGGTGGTGCTGTAGCGCTCGTCCACCTCATAGACCGGCAGGCCGAAGCGCCCGCGCAGCTGGCGGCCGAATTTGAGCGCGCGCGCAGTGTTCTCGTGGCTTGCGCCGTCGGGATGGTAGGGCACGCCGATCACCAGCGCGTCGGGCTGCCAGTCCTGGATGCGCTGGGCGATCAATGGAAAACGTGCGTCGCCCTCGGCCTTGATGGTGGCCTGCGGCGTGGCGTTTTGCAGCAAGCGATTGCCCGACGCTACGCCGGTGCGTTTCTGGCCGAAATCGAAAGCAAGAAAGGTCTGGAAATGCGCAGGTACAACGGGGGGCTGTGCGGGCACGCCGGTCATGCGTGACCCGCCTCGGGCGACAGCATCCAGGTTTGCAGGCCCAGCAGCGACAGGGCCCGGTCGTAGCGCTCGGGCACGGGGGTGTCGAAGATGACGGACAGATCAGCCCCCACGGTGAGCCAGGCGTTTTCGGCCAGCTCGGATTCGAGCTGCCCCTCTCCCCACGACGAATAGCCCAGCGTGACGAGCACGCGGCGCGGGCCCGCGCCGGTGGACAGGGCTTCGAGCACGTCCTTGGACGTGGTCATCTCCAGCCCGCCGGGGATGGTCATGGTCGATGCGTAGGCGGATTCGTCGGCCTCGGCCGTGTCGATGAACATGGGTTCGTGCAGCACGAAGCCGCGCTCGGTCTGCACCGGGCCGCCCTGGAAGACGGGCTCGCGGGTCAGGTCCCCGCGCCGCAGGGACAGGTCCACCTTGTCGAACAGCCCCTTCAGGGTGATGTCGGTGGGCTTGTTGATGATGAGCCCCAGGGCACCGCGCTCGCTGTGCTCGCACAGATAGACGACGCTGCGCGCGAACGAGGCATCTTCCAGGCCGGGCATGGCGATCAGGAAGTGATGCGTCAGGTTGATGGGCGCGGAATCAGAGGACATTCCGCAATTTTAGGGTAACGCTCAACAGGCCCCGAAGAAATGGAGGCGCCTGGACACTGGTCGGTATCCAGGCGCGCGTGGCGGCACTTGTCAGGCCGCCGCTTCCTCGGCGGCACCGGCGGCCAGGCGGGCGTAGTGCTGGACGAGGCTCAACAGTTCCTCTTCCGAGTACGGCTTGCCCAGGTAGTGGTTCACACCCAGCTCCGTCGCGTGCTCGCGGTGCTTTTCGGCGATGCGCGAGGTGATCATGATGATGGGCAGATCACGCAGGGCAGCGTCGGCGCGGATGTTGCGCGCCAGGTCGAAGCCGTCCATGCGGGGCATTTCGATGTCGGACAGCACCACCGTCGGGCGCTCTTCCTGCAGCCGCTCCAGCGCCTGCAGGCCGTCTGCCGCCAGCGCCACGCGGTAGCCTTCGCGCTGCAGCAGGCGCTGGGTGACGCGGCGCACGGTGATGGAATCGTCCACCACCAGCACCAGCGGCACCTGGCTCGGGCCCGCAAGCTGGGGCGACACCAGCGCCTTGCCAGCGCCGACATCCGCGCCGCTTTCGGCATCGAGGACGGCCGGCAGGCCCGCGCTGACAGCGCGCACCTGCTCGCCATACACCGTGGACAGCGCCACCGGGTTGTAGATCAGCACGACGGCACCCGAGGCCAGCACCGACATGCCTGCCAGGCCGGGCAGGCGGGACAGTTGCGGGCCCAGGTTCTTCACCACGACTTCCTGGTTGCCCAGCACTTCGTCCACGTGCATGGCAATGCGCTGCGATGCGCTGCGGAAGATCACCACGGGACGGGTCTTGCCCGCAGGCTCGCTGCTGCGCGCGGATGCCTGCAGCAACGCGCCCGACCAGAAGAACGGCAGTTTTTCAGTTCCGTCGTCGAAAGTGCCGCTGCGGTAAGCCGCTTCCAGCTCCTGCGCGGACACGCGGCGCACGATCTCGACCACGTTGGCGGGTACGCCGATGGCGAGGTCGCCCGCACGCAGCATCACCACCTGCGTCACGGCAGTGGTCAGCGGCAGCACCATGCGGAAGGACGCGCCCCTGCCGGTCTCGGTCGAAGTCTCGATGCGACCGCCCAGAGCGTTGATTTCGGAACGCACCACGTCCATGCCGATGCCCCGGCCTGCGAGCCCCGTCACTTCGGACGCGGTGGAGAAGCCCGGCATGAAGATCAGGTTGGCGGCGTCCGCGTCGCTGAGTTCCGCACCGGGCGCAACCAGGCCTTGCGCCAGCGCCTTCTCGCGGATGCGGGGCAGGTTCAGGCCCGCGCCGTCGTCGCGGAACTCGACCGACACGTCGTTGCCCTCGTGGCGCAGATCGACGGTGATCGTGCCGATGGCGGGTTTGCCCGCCACAGCGCGCACCTGGGGGTCTTCGATGCCATGGGCCACGCAGTTGCGCAGCAGGTGCTCGAAGGCCGGTGTCATGCGGTCCAGCACGCCGCGGTCCATTTCGATGGAGCCGCCGGTGATGTCCAGCTTGATCTGCTTGCCCGTCTCCTTGGACGCCTGGCGCACCACGGCGTACAAGCGCTCGGCAATGCCCTCGAACTCCACCATGCGGGTGCGCAACAGGTCGCGCTGCAGTTCACGCGCCTGGCGGCCCTGGGCAATGAGATCGTCTTCCGCACCTTCCATGGCGCGTTGCAGGTTGCGCTGCACGGTGGCCACGTCGTTCACCGACTCGGCCATCATGCGCGTGAGCTCCTGCACCCGGGTGAATCGGTCGAACTCCAGCGGATCGAAGCCCGCTGCCGAGTCCTTGGACAGCGCCAGGCGCGACTGCATCTGCGACTCGGCCTGTACTTCGATGTCACGCAGCTGCTGGCGCAGGCGGTCCAGGTTGTCCGACAGATCGGACAGCGAAGCGCGGAATTGCCCCATGCGCGCATCCAGGCGCGAGCGGCTGATCATCACCTCGCCCGCCTGGTTCACCAGGCGATCCAAAAGCTGCGCACGCACGCGCACCGATTGGTTGGCCGCCACGCGCAGCGGCGCGAGTTGCGACGGGCCGGGCAGGCGGACTGCGGCAGTGGCTGCGGCCTGCACGGGAGCAGCCACCGGCGCGGCGTTGGAAGCGGCTTCGGCCACCGGCGCACCGACGGGCAGAGAGACCAACGTGTCCGCAGGGCTCTGGCCGATGGCGCGCAGCGCCTCGAAGTTCGCCTGCAGGCCGTCGAAGCTGGCCTGCAGGGGCTCGATCTGGTCGGGCGTGACCGTTTCCGCGTCGAGGTGCTCGATGGCCGACTCCAGTCGGTGGGCCATTTCACCCAGGCGCATGGCACCGGCAAGCCGCGAGCTGCCCTTGAGCGTGTGCAGCGCGCGCAGCACTTCGCTGCGGGCGCCCAGGTTGTCGGGGCGCGAGGCCCATTGGCGCAGGGCGCCGCCGAGTTGCGGCAATAACTCGGTGGCCTCTTCCTCGAAAATCGGGAACAGGTCCGGGTCGATCACGTCGATGGCATCGATGTCATCGTCCACGTCCGAGGACATGGCGACGGCATGGGCGATCGCATCGTCCACCGCCTGGTCGTGGTCATGCACCACCACCGACAGCGCGGGCGCGACGTGGCCCATCACGACAGGTGCGGAAATGGGCTCGGGCGATGGCTCTGCGAACGCTGGCAACTCGGCGTCGGGCCAGGGCTGCGCCGCGTCCACCGCGCCCATCGCCAGGGCCGCCTCGGCATCCTCCTCTGGTGGCGACAAGGTGTTCTCCACCTCGGCTTCCAGAATCTCGCGCAAGCGTTCCAGCACCTCCGGGTTCGGGTCCTTGAGAAAGCCTGCCGCGAATTGGTGCAGCAGGCGGCGGATATCCTCCGCCGCCGCCATGGCGGTCTGCGCCTGTTCCGGCGTACCGCCGGACTGGAGCTGCACGTGTTGCAGGGCATGCTCCAGGGAGCGGGCCAGGTCGGACAGCGCCGCGAAGCCCACGGTCGCGGAACTGCCGGCCAGCGAATGCGACAGCGCGACCGCCAGATCCGGCAGGGGCTCGTGCAGTTCCAGGGACCATTCCTGCAGGCTGGTCACCAGGCGCCGCGACCATTCGTCGGCTTCGTTCAGGTAAACGTTGTACAGCGGAATGGGAATGCGCAGTGAGTCGATGACCTTGACGGCCTCGTCTTCGCTGACAGTTTCTTCAGGAAGCTCCGGCTCTGGCGCCTGTTCCACAAACAGGGGCTGGGGCCCGGGCTCCGCCACTTGCACGGGAGAATCCATGGACTGAGCAGGTTCGACCTCCTCCACGGGCTCCAGCAGCTTCTCTACTTCGGCAAAATCTCCATCCGCGAACGGCTCCTCGGTTGCCACGGCAACAGATTCCAGGTCGGGCAATTCGAGGTCCAGGACAAAATCAGTGCTGGAGGTGTCCGCTGCAGGCGGCTCCTCGGGCTGCATGCCATTGACCGCGTCCGCGAAGACGGAGAAGTCGATCTCTTCGGCCATTTCGGGCACAACATGGCTTGCCGAAGCACCCGCCTCTCCTTCAGGCTCGTGCTCCGAGATCTCCGTCGGCGCGAAGTCCGGCATCGCCAATTCTTCTTCCACCCCATCCGGCTGTTCTTCCACGGTCGCGGGCAGTGGCATGGCGCCGTCGGCGAAAGGCAGAGCCAACGGCACCAGCGTGCCATCCAGGCGCATGGCATCCGCCGACTTGCAAAATGCGTCAGGCTGCCAACCCGTGGCCTGGCCCGCAGCGATGTCATCGGCCCAGCGACCGAAAGCCTGCAGCGCATCGGACGACAGCTGCTGCAAACCTGGCTGCATGGGCTTTTGCTCCGCCAGCCAGGCATTGAGAACCTGCTCCATGGACCAGGCAGCTTCGCCAAAGTCGTTCAGGCCCACCATCCGCGAACTGCCCTTGAGGGTATGGAACGCGCGACGCAGCGTGGTTTGCTCGCTGAGGTTGCCGGGCTCATCCTTGAGCACATCCAGGGCCGCAAGGCCATTGCCCACGACTTCCCGGGCTTCTTCCAAGAACACTTCGAGAAGTTCGTCCTCGACTTCAGGCGCCTGAGCCGCAGCCACCGGCACTGCGATGGAGGGCACGGCTTGCGACACCAGGGCGGGGGCCTCGACGATCGCCTGCAGCTGCGGCTGCGGCGCGGTCTCAGGCGCGGCGGCGCCGGGAAGCACCGTGGGGAAATCGGGCAGTTCGGGCAAGGTGCCGAAATCCGTGGGCTCGCTGAGCTGCTCCGGCTCGGGAAAACGCGGCAGCACATCGGGCAGGGGAACCGCCGCCCGTTCTTCGAGCTTGGTGGGCACTTCCTCCACCGCGTCCGAGGCGCGCGTGCGCCCTCTGCCGGTGAGGATGCGCAACTCGCCCAATTCCTCGTCGAACACGAACAGCTTGCGCGCCATCGTGCGCTGGTAGCTGAGCATGTCGATCAGGAAGCCCAAGGCTCCCAGGCTGTTGCCCAGCTTTTCAAAAACACCCTGGCGGTCGGGCTCGGGCACTTCGTTGATGAGCAGCCGGTCCACCATGTCCCGCATGCGCACCACGGCGAGCGATGCCTGGTCGAGACCCAGCACCGAGAGCACGCCGCGCATCTGCGCCAATTGGCCGGGCACTGGCGCCAGCACGGTCGTGTCCTGCGGGTTGCGGAAGAACTGGTCGAGGGATTTCTCGGCCTCGCCCAGGGTGACTCGCAGTTCATCCACCACGCTGCCCATGGTCTGGTTGTCGCTGACCCTGCGGTACAGCTCTTCCATCCACTGCTCCAGCGGTTCGGGTTCGGCGCCAGACACCACCGCATCCAGGCGTTCGGCGAGGCGGTTCGCACGGGCCTCCATCTGTTCGTCGGCCGTGTCCAGCTCCTCGAAAGCCGCCTGCAGGTACAGGACCGATGTGGCCACCTCCATGGCCAATGCGGCTGTCGGCGGCTCCCCCGAACGGGCGGTGGCATCCATGGCGCGCGTCAGTGCCAGCGCCAAAATTTCGCTGCCAGGATGCAGTTTGCGCAACGAATCGCAAACCAGGCTGAACTGGTCGATCGCGGGCTTGAGCTTGTTGCGGTCGCCGCCCGCCAGGCCGGACCAGGTTTCGGTGGCCGCAGCAATGCGCTTGCGTGCCTGGGCCAGCAGGGCGGGATCGAAGCGCCCAAATCGGGCCGATTCGTATTCGACGGGCTGGAAGCGGTCCAGCGCAAAGGCGTGGCGCACGGCCTTGAGCGAAGGCATTTCGTGGGCCGATGCTTCCGAGGGCTTGGCTTGCGAGCAGAAGAACAGCAGGTCCTGGACCAGCCTGTCCGCGATCGTGCCGTCGCCCTTGGCGAGGGTCGCGTACTGCATGAGCACGCGCGAAGCCACGCGCTTGACGTACAGGTCCGGCTTCAGCAGGCCGGAGCCGAACGCCTCGAAGAAACCCGCGCAAATCTTCCAGAAGGCGCGCGACTGGCGGTCCGATTGGGCCGCCACGAAACCCAGCGAGGTGTCGCGCAGGCTGAGCGCAGCCTTCAGGTCGCCGGTCTTGACGATGCGCAGCACCGCCGAGTCCAGGCGCGCTCGTGCCTCGGGCCCGTAGGGCAGCGGGGCAGCGGACACCGCTCCTTCCGGCTCGCGGAATCGGCGCTCCACCGGCCATAGGTCTGCAGGATGAACGCGCTCGGCTCCCGCGAGCGCCTGGGCGTCGCGGTATTGCGGAAACAGTGCCACTGGCGATGCGGCCTTGCCGGCCAACACCGTTTCCAGGTATTCGATCAACGCGAAACTGGCGCGCTCGATCACTGCGGCAGCTTCGTCGCTGCAGGTTTCGGGGCGCTGCACGAACTTCTGCACCGCAGACTCCATGGCCCGCAGCACCAGCGCGGGCGGGCCCATGCCCACCATCTCCAGCGCACCGCATGCCTGGTGCAATTGCTGGCGCGCTATGCGCAGCGATCCGGCATCCAGGGCGGCAAGATCGGATTCGCGGGCGGCTTCCGCATCACGAACAAAACGGCGCATGGCCTTGACAGCGCCGTCCAGCGACTTGCGCAGCTCGTCCAGCACCCATGCCAACGGACCCAGGTCCTGATCCCCCTGAGTCCACTCTGCGGCCGGTGCATTTTTGG
This sequence comes from Acidovorax sp., assembly GCF_047607405.1. Classification (GTDB taxonomy): domain Bacteria; phylum Pseudomonadota; class Gammaproteobacteria; order Burkholderiales; family Burkholderiaceae_C; genus Acidovorax. The sequence continues at coordinate 16,760 of NZ_JASGDA010000022.1, forward strand.
CATCAATAGATGACATGTATTCGTCCCCGGCTGCTATGAGCCAGCTGGTTGATGGCTATCGTGCGTCGTGTCAGGCGATCTTGAACCGTGCGACCGACTGGCGCAATTCCTCGGCCATGTGCGAGAGCTCGCGCACCTGCTGCGCTGTGGTGCGGGTACCTTCACCCGTCTGCTCGGTCACAGCGAAGATGTGCTGGATGTTGTCGGCCACTTCGTTGGCCAGGACGGCCTCCTTGGAGGTCGAAGACGAAATCTGCTCGATAAGCTCGGCAAGGCGGCGCGACACGCGGTCGATCTCGGTCAGCGCGGTACCGGCGCTGTCGGACAGGCGCGCCCCTTCCACCACACCCTGCGTGGAGCGCTCCATGGCGGCCACGGCATCCTGGGTGTCGGTCTGAATGGCCTTCACGAGCGCCGAGATCTGGCGCGTTGCGTCCGCCGAGCGTTCGGCCAAGCGCTGCACTTCTTCCGCCACCACAGAGAAGCCGCGACCGGCTTCACCGGCGGACGCGGCCTGGATGGCGGCGTTCAGAGCCAGCACGTTCGTCTGCTCCGTAATGTCGGAAATCAGTTCGGTGATTTCACCGATCTCCTGCGACGATTCGCCCAGGCGCTTGATCCGCTTGGAGGTTTCCTGGATCTGGTCGCGGATGGAGTTCATGCCGCCGATGGCGTTCTGCACGGCTTGCAGACCCGAGTCGGCCGCCTGCAGCGATTGGCGGGCCACGGTAGCGGACTCTTGCGCCTGCGTGGACACCTCGTTGATTCGGGTCGCCATGTTCAGAACGGACTGGCCGGTTTCGCGGATCTCGCGCAGTTGCTCGGTCGATGCCGCCAGCAGCTCCGTGGACGTGGTGTCCACCTGCGCGGTCGTCTGCGCCACGCGGGTGGCCGTGTTCTGCACGCTGCCCACCAGTTGGCGCAGCTCTTCCACCGTGTAGTTCACCGAGTCGGCGATGGCGCCGGTGATGTCTTCGGTCACGGTGGCCTCTTGCGTCAAGTCGCCTTCGGCAACCGATTGCAGTTCGTTCATCAGCCGCAGAATGGCGGCCTGGTTCGCGTCGTTGACACGCTTGGCCTCCTGCTCCTGGCGGCGGGCGTCCCGCTGCTGAAGTTCGGCAGCCGTCTGGCGGCTGCGGCTGTCCAGCAGTTGCACGCGCGAAATGCCCACCCCGCAAAGAATCACGAACAAGCCAGCCAGCACCAGAGCCGCCAGTTGCCCGCCGCCCACACCCGTCTGGGCGGAGAGCTTGCTTTGCAGGCCTTCCAGCTGGCGGCGCAGCGGCTCGCTGTCGGCAATGATCGCGGTCTGCGCCTCGCGGGCGGACACCAGGCCCTGCAGGTTGCCCAGGATGGCGCTGGCCTGCGTGCGGGTCTGCTCATAAAGCTTGATCAGGGCTTCCAGTTGTTCGCGGGTCTGGGCGTCCTTGGTGGCGCCAAGGCGCAGTTCAGAGCTGCCGTCCAGCAACCCCTGGGCGATTTCCTTGAACGAGTTCAAGTCCTTGCCCAGCAGGAACACGGCCTCGGGGCTCACGCCTTCCATGGTCTGGAATTCGTTGGCCGACTTGCCGATACGCTGCGTCAACATCACCAATTGGCCAGCGGCAGAGATTTCCGCAGCCGGGGCACCCTGCTGAAGCTTGAGCGACGAGATCGTTTCGGCGACTTCCAGCAGGTCGGACGACTGGCGGTTGATGGTGCGCAGGGCGTCCCCCACCTGGGTCAGAATCTTTTGCTGGCCCATCACCACGCCAGCATTGCGTTCGGCCCGCTCCATCAGCGGCGTGATGGCGTCCAGGTCGGGCTTGTAGGGCTCACCCAGCGACTCCACGCCCAGTTCGCTGTCGCCAGCGTTGAGCGCGCGCACATTGCGCGCCAGCACGCCGGAGCTTTCGACCACGTCCGGGAAGGCCTGCGGACTGCCCACCAGCGCCTGCGACACCGACTTCGCCAGGCGCTGCGACTGCATGAGCGACTGGCCGGTAGAGGCCAGTTGCTGTGCGGAGCGGTCGGCCTGGCGCAGCACCCACGCCGCGATCAAGGCCAGCACGATCACGCCAATGGCCAGCAGCCCGAGCAAGCGGCGCTGATGCGCGGCGGCGGTGGCGCGGCCCAGCAGGGGCAGGGAAATCAGGTCTTCATCGACCTCGGACTCGGCGAGCTCGGGGCGGTAGGCATCGGGCTCCCCCTGAACGCTGTTCATGGCGTCCACCTGGTAGGACTCGCTCAGATGCACAGCTTCCAACGAGTCGGTAGCCAGAAGATCCTGCCCGTTGTCGTCGGCAGCGACATCGACCGGAACATCAGGCTTTCGGTTGAACAGTTTTCCAAATTGATTGACGACGGACATGGTGCGGCCTTACAGAAAAACTCAAGCACTGATGCTCAGGAAAGCGGGATGTTGGGACAGGATTTGCAGGTTCAGCTCCTGCCAGCGCGTGCCACCGGAATCGATGTAGGTGGTGCCGAAGAACGCGGGCGAGTCCTCGGCAGGGGGCTCTGACGACACAAAGGCGTCGGTACCGCGCAGGCCCGCGAGCCTGTCCACCAGCAGCGCGGCATTGACTTCGAGCGCAGCGTTGAACGCCAGCAGGCTGGCCTCCGACAGCGCCTGTTCGGTGCGCGGCACCTCGAAGCCCAGCAGGCCCGCGAGATCGACCACCCCCACCAGGCTGCCGCGCAGGTTGGCGACGCCGAGGAACCAGCGCTGGGTATAGGGCACGGCCTGGACGGAGCCCCAGGGGAAGATCTCCCCCGATTGCCCCAGCGGCAGCAAATAGAAATTCCCGGCGGACTCCACAGCCAGCCAGGATGAGACGGAGGTTGCCTCGGTGCGTGCGGCCTGAAGGCGGCTGGCAAGCCGAGTCTGGAGCTCTCGCAGGGCTTCGCGGTTGGCCATGAGCGCGCCGCTGCCTCAGTTCAGGGCGTCGATTTTGGCCTGCAGTTCGGCAGGGTCCACGGGCTTGGTAATGTAGCCGCGCGCACCCTGACGCATCCCCCAGACGCGGTCGGTTTCCTGGTTCTTGCTCGTACACATGATGATGGGCACGTCGGCATACAGCGGGTCACGGGTGATGGCCCGCGTGAGCTGAAAGCCGTTCTGGCCGGGCATCACCACGTCCATGAGGATCAGGTCGGGCTTTTCTTCAGCCAGGCGGCGGAAGGCTTCATCGGCATTTTCTGCGGTACGCACCTGCATGCCTTTTTTCTGAAGCAGGTCGGTCAAGAACATCAACTCGGTCTTCGAGTCGTCAACGACCAGTACTTTCTGAATGGGCATTACATCGCTCCTTGATGGGAATTACCAAACCGCTGCACGGCCTGCAGCAGTTGGTCTTTGGTAAATGGTTTGGTGAGATATTCCTGGCAGCCGACCATGCGACCGCGCGCCTTGTCGAATACGCCGTCCTTGGACGACAGCATCACCACCGGAGTATCTGCAAAACGGGCATTGCGCTTGATGATGGCGCAGGTCTGATATCCGTCGAGCTTGGGCATGAGAATGTCGCAGAAAATCAGTTGAGGCTGATAATCGTTGACCTTGGCCAGGGCGTCGAAACCGTCGTCGGCCAGCAGGACTTCGTGCCCGCCCTGCTTGAGAAATATCTCGGCACTGCGGCGGATGGTATTGCTGTCATCCACCACGAGCACCTTGAAAGATGTGCCTGTTGTAGTCAATTGATACTGCTCCCGATGGAAAAACAAACAACGCTGCGGCGATGCGGCAAAAGCGTCTCAAATCTGAACCATCTCGAAATCTTCCTTGCGGGCGCCGCATTCGGGGCAGGTCCAATTCATGGGAACCTGTTCCCAGGGCGTGTTGGGCGCGATGCCGTGCTCGGGCGAACCCGCAGCCTCGTCATATATCCAACCGCAAATCAAGCACATCCAGGTTTTAGAGTCGGTCACAGCTTAAAGGGCCTTCACATAGAATGCAACGATTGTATCTAGTCATCTCCGGGTGCCCCGGCCTCGGCGCCACCCTTGCAGCAGGATCGGGTCCATGACCGGCAAAGCATCCACTCCCTCCCCAGAAATCACCGACATCGACGACGACGGCGCCGAAGACGCCAGCCCGGCATGCGTGCTGGTCTTCAATGCCAGCGACCCCTGCGGCGCGGGCGGGCTGACCGCCGACATCACCGCCATCGCCTCGGTCGGCGGCCACCCGATCGCGGTGGTCTGCGGCGCGTATTCCCGCGATACGGCGCAGATTTTCGACCACTTCAGTTTCGACGACGAGGCCGTGTCCGAACAGGCGCGCGCGGTGCTGGAAGACCTGCCGGTACAGGCCATCAAGGTCGGCTTCGCGGGCAGCCCCGAGAACCTCAGCGCCATTGCCGAAATAGCGACTGACTATGACGAAATACCAGTGATAGCCTACATGCCCAACCTTTCCTGGTGGCGCGACGAGCTGATCGACGAGTACCTGGACGCCTTCCGCGAACTGCTGCTGCCGCAGACCTCGGTGTTGGTTGGAAACCACAGCACCCTGTGGCGCTGGCTGCTGCCGGACTGGAGCGGCGAGCGCAGCCCCACGGCCCGCGACATCGCCCGCGCCGCGTCCGAGATGGGCGTGCCCTACACCCTGGTCACCGGCATCCCCCTGCCCGAGCAGTTCGTGGAGAACGTGCTCGCCTCGCCCCAGACGGTCTTGGGCAGCGGAAAGTTCGAGCTGTTCGACGCCACCTTCTCCGGCGCGGGTGACACGCTCTCGGCCGCGCTCACCGCCCTGGTGGCCGCAGGCGCAGACCTGGGCGAGGCCACCAGCGAGTCGCTGAGTTACCTCGACCGCTGCCTGGACGCGGGCTTTCGCCCCGGCATGGGCCACATCGTGCCCGACCGCATGTTCTGGGCCCAGCCCGACGAGGACGAGGCCGAAGAAGACGAACAACTCCCCATCGACGAGACGCAAGCCATCGAAGGCTTCGTGATGCCACCCCATGACACCAAGCACTGACACCGACCGCAACATCCCCCTGTTCGAACGCGCCAAGGCGCTCATCCCCGGCGGCGTGAACTCGCCCGTGCGCGCCTTCAAGGCCGTGGGCGGCACGCCCCGCTTCGTCCAGCGCGCGCAAGGCGCCTACTTCTGGGACGCGAACGGCAAGCGGCACATCGACTACATCGGCTCCTGGGGCCCGATGATCCTGGGCCACGGCCACCCCGCCGTGCTGGAGGCCGTGCAAAAGGCCGCGCTCGACGGCTTCAGCTTCGGCGCGCCCACCGAGCGCGAGGTGGAGCTGGCCGAAGAAATCATCCGCCTCGTGCCGTCCACGGAGATGATCCGCCTCGTCAGCTCCGGCACCGAGGCGGGCATGAGCGCCATCCGCCTCGCGCGCGGCGCCACCGGGCGCAACAAGCTGATCAAGTTCGAGGGCTGCTACCACGGCCATGCCGACGCGCTGCTGGTCAAGGCCGGGTCGGGCCTGGCCACCTTCGGCCACGCCACCAGCGCGGGCGTGCCGCCCGAGGTGGTGCAGCACACCATCGTGCTCGAATACAACAACATCCCGCAGCTCGAAGAAGCCTTTGCGCTGCACGGCCCCGACCTCGCCTGCCTGATGATCGAGCCCATCGCGGGCAACATGAACATGGTGCGCGCCAGCGTGCCCTTCATGCGCCGCTGCCGCGAACTGTGTACGCAGCACGGCGCGCTGCTGGTGCTGGACGAGGTGATGACGGGCTTTCGCGTGGCGCTGGGCAGCGCGCAGAGCATTTATGCGAAGGCCATTCCCGGCTTTCAGCCCGACCTCACGGTGCTCGGCAAGGTGATCGGCGGCGGCATGCCCCTGGCGGCCTTCGGCGGGCCGCGCGCCATCATGGAGCACCTGGCGCCGCTGGGCGCGGTGTACCAGGCGGGCACGCTGTCGGGCAACCCGGTCGCCACGGCCTGCGGCCTCGCCACGCTGCGCGAGATCCAGAAGCCCGGCTTCTTCGACGCGCTCTCCGCCGCCACGCGCTCGCTGGTGGAGGGCCTGGCCAGCGCCGCCGCCGCCGAGGGCGTGCCCTTCAGCGCCGACTGCGAGGGCGGCATGTTCGGCTTCTTCCTGCTGCCCGAGCTGCCGCAGAACTACGCCCAGGTCTTGCATACCGACGGCGCGCGCTTCAACACCCTGTTCCACGGCCTGCTGGATCGCGGCATCTACATCGCGCCCGCGCTGTACGAGGCAGGCTTCGTGAGCGCGGCGCACACGGCGCAGGACATCGCCGCCACCGTGGCGGCCGCGCGCGAGGTGTTCAAGGAACTACAAAAATAGGAGCTGCTTGCGCCTGTCTTGCCTTGGTTTCAGGTAGTTTTCAGTCTGAAACCCAGGCGCATCAGGCGCTGGCAGCTCACATTGCAACAACGCTGCTCGCCACTCACACCCACAATCCGAGCCGTGGAACACGGCCCAGCCAACGCTTCAACGACCGGGCGCACCACCATCACCCACCCGCCCCGCGCCACAGCCACGGCCTGGCGATGAACTGGTTGACGGAGATGTGGTCGCGCGCAGCCAGTTCCTTGATCTTCTGGTGTACGGAGTCGGGCAGGCGGATGGTCAGTGCGGTCATGGCTGCGGTTCCTTGGGATGGATGTAGCGCCGGAGAACGCCGGAACAAGCCCCGCGATACTGACCACGGCGGTCATGCGAGGCCGTGCGCCACCTCGCCCTCGGTGGCATCGCGCGGACGCACTTGCCTGGCGATGGTCTTTCCCACCGCCAGGGTTGTCGTCCTGAGGTCGTAGGCCGCCTGCATGTTGATCCAGCCCTGGGCGTCTTCCTCGCTGCCGCCAAAGTAGCGCGACAGCCGCAGGGCCGTATCCGCCGTGACGCCGCGCCGCTCCAGCACGATGTCGTTCACACGCGAGGCCGGCACGTGCAGCAGCTTCGCCAAGGCATTGGCGCTCAAGCCCAGGGGCTTCATGTAGTCCTCGCGCAGGACTTCGCCAGGGTGTACGGGGCGCATTCCGTTCTTGAACATGTGGGCCTCCTTTCAGTGGTAATCGACGATTTCAACGTTCCTCGGGCCTTCGGGCGTCCAGACGAAGCACACGCGCCATTGGTCGTTGACGCGGATGCTGTGCTGGCCTTCGCGGTCGCCCTTCAGTGCCTCAAGCCGGTTGCCGGGCGGCATTTGCAGGAACATCAGGGTCGGCGCGGCATCCAGTTGCGCAAGCTTGCGGATCGCCACGTCCTTGACGTTGGCAAAGCGGCGCGACCTGCCCGTGGTGAACAAAGCCTGGGTGTCCGCGCAATTGAATGAGACGATGGCCATCGCTGCATATTATTTACCGATAAACGGTATGGCGCAACGGCAGCCTGCCGGTGCCCGCAGCGACAGCACTGGCCTGAACGAATGTTTCAAAAAAGATAGCTACCAGCGCTTGATGCACAAGCGCTGTAGGCCGATTTCTTTAAGAATTCTTCGGCTTCCCACCCGCCCCGCGCCGCAGCCACGGCTTGGCGAACACCAGCGCATAACCGGCCACCGACAGCCAGCCGAACCACAGCAGCGGCCCAATCTGCCAGCCCGCGGCGGCAATGCTGGCGGCGAAGGAA